>CAWUIN010000101.1:0-10024 GCA_963922535.1 uncultured Hyphomicrobiaceae bacterium
CCAGTATATTTGAATTTTGATTTGAAGGTTATCGCCATCACATCAATCACCAGATTTGCTGCGATCACGGCAGTAACGAGTATGCACCAGAATGAAGCTCGCCAAACAGCGCCATGCCCGGTTATCTGATTTTTATGAAAATCGATTCCTCTTTTCCTTAACTGAAAGGCTGTCGTTTTCCTCGCGAAGCCATCGCCTGCGCGGTTTGGGCTTACCATTGCTTTACCATAAGTGCTGAAGATGTTGAGGATCTGCTGGCTGAACTTGGCGTCATCGTCAGCTGTGAGACTGTCCGGCTATGGGTGAACAAATTCGCCAGCCACTTTGCAAACTGCATTCGGCGCGATCGCTCGCAGCCAAAAGATAAATGTCACCTGGCTGTAATTGCGATCATAATCCGGGCTAAAAAGCATTGGCTGTGAGGAGCTATCGATGCAGATGGGCACGTGCTTGATATTCTGGTCCAACCGCGTCGGAATGCAAAAAATGCTGGTGTCCTGGATCTACATTTACCTTTACCGGCTCGCCTGGTCAGGCCAACTCCGATCAGGCAAGCGCATTGAGCATCACGGCAATCGCCAGCGTTTGCGGCAGCGAGATCAGCGGTAATGCGAGCGCAATCTTCCATGACGCCGTCGTATCTTTAATGCTCATCACCTCAGTATAGTCCGTTGCAACACCGGCCATGAGGAAAGCAAAACCGTTTCCCGGCGCAGATGCACGGGTGACAAGGTCTGATGCGATCGGAGCCGAGCCTTCAGAGCAGACTTCAATAAGAGTTGCAGCAACCACAGTCATCATCACTCCGAATAACGTCGGGCCGAACCAGTCGGCGAATACATCCGACGGCATAACGGAACGCAAAACGGCAGCAAGGACAACGCCAAAGAGCAGCCAGCGCAAGACCATACGTGAACCTTTTAGACCGTCACGCATGACCATGACAAAGCCCTTCCAGCTTGGACTTACGCCGCTCAACCATTGCTGCAGCGCACTGAAAAGGTTTATACTTTCAAGCTCGTTAACATTGGCACGCTCTGGATTGTCTGGCAGATGGCCCCGCTCCACAAGGATGTCGAAGATATAGCCCGTAACAATCGCGATTACAGCAGACAGCAGAATAAACGCCAGCGTGTACCACCAGCCGACAAGCGCAATCAGAATTATCGTCAGGCTCAGTGAATTCCATGGACTTGCCAGCAGAAACGCCACGGTTTGTCCAATCGAGGCACCGCGCTCGTAAAGCTTCATGCCAATCATGAGGATGCCGTGGCTGCAGAGATCAAAGAGCACACCGGCAGCGGTGGCGCGTAAAATTCCGGTCACGCGCCGATTGCCGGCAAGAGCTGTGATGATAATTTCCCGCGGAACACGGTCAAGAAGACCGACAAACAGGACACCCAGCAGGATTCCCCACCACATCGTATTGATTAGTTCGAATGTCCCGGCCGCATAGTGCATGAGCGCATTGTGCTGGGCGGCGTGGCTATCGCCACCGTCCCCTCGAGCAGCAAGATGGCCAACATAGCCAGCTACGACCAGGAGAGCACTCCCCCAAAGCATCCAGTCAATACGACGCAACCTCCCCCGCTGCGGTGCTGTCGTTGCATTCCCACAACAGGCGTTGTCGCTGTTTTGGCTTTTTGCTCGTTCAGAAGGTTTCATCTATTATACGTACCAGATTTTTTGTCTTTCTGCTACATGACACGACATCTAATAATAGTAAGTTATATCTGAAGGCAGAAAATAAAGAGCGAACAAAACAGGGCGAACGCAGACAACTTAGGGTTCCCAGAAAAATAAACGCTTCAATTTTAGTTAGAAATAGCCAGCGATATGCGGCTTTGGCTTACGAAAATTAAAGCGTTTATTTTGCTGGGTGCCCTTACTGGCGGCGTTGGCGTGAAAGAAGCCGTCGTCAATGACCGCCAGATCGTGATATTATCCTATCCGGCGATTTTGGAGAATTCAGCCACGCTCTCAGTTGCAGCGCGAATCTCAGCCAGTATCCGAAGGCGATTGGCACGAGTGGCCGGATCGTCATCGTTGACCTTGACATGTTCAAAAAACTGATCAACCGGCGGTCTTAACTCGGCCAGCGCCCGCATGGCACCGGCAAAGTTCTCAACGTTGATCGCCGCCTCGGCATCGAACCTGACCTTCGCGATCGCAGCTTGCAGGGCACGCTCCGCCGGCTCGCTCAGCAGACTGCCGTCCGGCGCACCATCATACGTCTGGCCATCCTTCTTTTCCTCAATAGCCAGAATGTTAGCCGCCCTCTTGACACCTGCCAGCAGGTTCTCGCCATCTTCAGTGTTAAGAAAATCGCCCAGGGATTCAACGCGTTTGACGATCAGCGCGATATCATCCTGCCCCGGGAGCGCAAAGACGGCATCGATCAAATCGTAACGCACACCCTCATCGCGCAGGTGGACCTTCAGACGATCCGCGAAAAAAGTGAGGAGATCATTGTCAAGTTCAGAACCTGAAGATGTTGCGAGACCAGCTTTAATATACAAGGACTTGCTCATAGCCAGTACGGACTTTAATCGTAAGCGCAGATCATTTTCCAGGCAGGTTCGGATCACGCCAAGGGCTGCGCGGCGCAGCTGATAAGGATCGCCGGAGCCGGTCGGCTTTTCGCCAATCGCCCAAAAGCCAACCAGCGTATCGAGCTTGTCGGCCAGCGCAACGGCAATGGAGACCGACTCTGCCGGCACATCGTCACTTTGGCCCCTGGGCTTGTAATGCGCTTCGATCGCCTGCGAAATCGCGCTCTTGGTGCCGGCCTCTTCCGCATAATACCGCCCCATCAGGCCCTGCAGTTCCGGAAACTCGCCAACCATTTCCGACATGAGATCCGCCTTGCAAAGCTGGCCCGCCCGTCGCGCCTCCTCCGCCGGCGCATCGACAGCCGGGGCGAGTTCAGCCGCCAGTTCCGCGATACGCTCGACGCGTTCCTTTTGAGAGCCGAGCTTTTCATGGAATGTAACGTTGTCAAGCCCGCGTGCCATCTCATCAAGGGAACGGCTAAGATCCGTCTCCCAGAAAAACTTGGCATCCGACAACCTGGCGCGGATCACCTTCTCGTTGCCGGCAACGATCTGCGCACCCTTATCTACGGCGATCAGGTTGGTGACAGCCAGGAATCTGTTCACCAGTTCGCCGGTCTGCGGATCGCGCAGCGAAAAACACTTCTGGTGCGACTTCATGGAGGCGATCAGGCACTCCGCCGGCACGTCGAGAAACTCTTCCTCAAATGTTCCCATCAACACCGTCGGCCACTCGGTCAGGCCTGCGTTTTCATGTGTCAGCGCCTCATCGTCAACCAGTTCAAGGTTCGCATTCTCGGCAATGGCCGTGGCCTGCGCAGCAATGGCGGCCGCACGTTCGGTAAAGGACAACACAACCTTGTTGTCTTTCAGTTGCCCCCGGTAGTCTGCAAAATCGTTAACGGTCAAAACCTTCGCGCCGTGAAAGCGGTGACCGCAAGTGGTCCTGCCAGCCTCAACACCACCCACACTGAAAGGCACCACCACACCATCAAGTATACAGAGTATGCCGTGTAGCGGCCGCACCCAGTTAAAATCAGCGCTGCCCCAGCGCATCGATTTAGGCCAGGGAAACTTATTGCAAACCCCTGGCACGACCTCGCCGATAATTTCTGCCGCCGATCGTCCGGGCTTTTCGATACGAGCAACGTAAAAATCACCTTTTTTGGGATCAGAAACAATTTCGGCCTGGTCAATCGTCTCCAGCCCTGCACCGCGCAAAAAGCCGGCAATCGCCTTTTCCGGTGCGCCAACCCGCGGGCCTTTGCGCTCCTCGGAAACGGCCGGAGAGTGTTCCGACACACTATCAATAACCAGCACCAGCCGGCGTGGCGTCGCGAAAGACTGGGCCGCGCCAGTATCCAGCCCGGCGCCCGCAAGGCCTGCCAGCACCAGCCGCTCAAGATCCTGGGCTGCATGCTGTTGCATGCGAGCAGGGATTTCTTCGGAAAACAACTCAAGCAGAAGTTCAGCCATGCGTAGTCTCTTGAAATTAGCCTCAAAGCGGCAGACGGTCATATGTGTCAGGCCGGTTGGCCGAAAATGGTGCGCGCCAACCAGGTCGGTACAGTCGTTGTCGAGAGATAGCCCAAAACGGCAACTAACAGCACAAGGCTGAAAAACCACAGCGCACGCGGTTGTCTGCGCAAAGCAATCAACATGACGAAAAGCGCGAGGAACGCAACTGTCGCCAATCCAAGCAGCTGTGGCTCATCCAGGATCATGGCGCCGCTCCGCCAGATTCTGTCTGCAGCCATGCCGCACAGCAGGCTTTGGCAAGTTCGCGTACTCTTAGGATATAACTCTGTCGTTCGGTCACCGAGATAACACCGCGTGCGTCCAGCAGGTTAAAGATATGACTGGCCTTAATGCATTGATCATAGGCCGGCTGTGCCATCAAGTGCCGGCCACCCTCGTCGGCATCGCCACCTTTGCCACGCTCCAGAATTGACCGGCATTCAGCCTCGGCATCCTTAAAATGCTGCAAAAGCAGTTCCGTATTAGCGTGCTCAAAATTAAACCGGGAATATTCACGCTCGGCCTGCAGAAAGATATCGCCATAAGTCAGCTTACGGGCATCGTCACGGCCATTGAAATTAAGATCATAGACCCGGTCAACGCCCTGCACATACATTGCAAGACGTTCAAGACCGTAGGTGATTTCACCGGACACCGGCCTGCAGTCGAAACCGCCAACCTGCTGGAAATAGGTGAATTGCGTCACCTCCATGCCGTTGCACCAGACCTCCCAGCCAAGCCCCCAGGCGCCAAGCGTCGGGCTTTCCCAGTCATCCTCGACGAAGCGGATATCGTTGACCAGCGTATCGATGCCAATCGCATCGAGGCTTGCCAGATAAAGATCGAGGATATCCGGCGGCGACGGCTTCATGATCACCTGGAATTGATAGTAATGCTGAAGGCGATTGGGATTTTCACCATAACGGCCATCCTTAGGGCGGCGCGAGGGTTGTACATAGGCCGCATTCCAGTGATAAGGCCCGAGCGAACGCAACGTCGTCGCCGGATGAAAGGTCCCGGCGCCCACTTCCATATCATAAGGCTGCAGCACGGCACAGCCCTGCGCCGCCCAGAACCGTTGCAGCGTGAGGATCAAGTCCTGAAAAGAGTGGCGCGGGCGCAGTTCCGGCACCGCTGGCGGCTCAGTGGCTTTATGTAACGAGGATTGCTTCGACTGCTTGGCCATCATGCGCTGTTCCCAGCAAAATATGTGATATGTTCCATCGCACTATAACGATACGGCGCGCATCTGTCAGCTGCAACATGCCACACCTGCACGCAAAGGGTTACCGCCACTCTGCTGAAGCAGGCCGTTGAAGAAGTCGTAGAGGGTTTATACACCCCCCTACGGTTGCGAAGTTTTTGAAAGCGGCATTATTTACTTGATCGTTAGGTGACAATTGAAGCGCTTATTTTGGCGGAAGCTCTTGTGCCAGCCGCCCTTTGCATGCCGCAACTGTGCGCATAAATCATATCTAAATGATTCGTTTCGCAATGTGAGGCGGTTTGAGCAATCTTTTGGACTTGGCCAATTCGGCAGCCGCCGATCCTGAAGCAACGCTGCAGCGGGTGCCGGTGGTGGTGCCGGTCGCAATCGATCAAAGCTACGATTACCTTGTCGGCGAGTACGGCCCGGTAGCGCCCGGCACGTTTGTCCTGGTGCCATTGGGGCCACAGGTACGCCTCGGCGTTGTCTGGGATCAGCCCGTCGGCCCGCAAAAGCCGATAGCACCAGCTAGGCTCAAGACGCTGGCCGGCCTGGTCGACACCCCCCGGCTGCCGGCCGTCTCCATGCGGTTTGCTGAGTGGATTACGAAATACACACTCTCGCCACTGGGTATGGTGGTGCGCATGATAATGGCGGCGAAAACGGCCTTCGAACCGGAAAAACCACGCTTTGGCGTCAAGGTCGTGCTCGATGCCCCTCTGCCGCCGCGCATGACGCCAGCACGCACCAAGGCACTGGAAATCGCGCGCGATGGCTGGGTGCGCTCCAAGTCTGAACTGGCGCGCGCGGCAGGTTGCACGGCCGGTGTCATCGACGGTCTCGTGCAGGCCGGTGTGCTGGTCGAGGTGGCGATCCCGGAACGCACCTACCCGCGGCCCGATCCCGCGCACAAAAACATGGAGTTCACCGCCGACCAGGAGGCCGCAGTCCACACGCTGCGCGCGGCGGTCGAAGCGCAGAATTTTTCCGTCACGCTGCTTGATGGCGTAACCGGCTCCGGCAAGACGGAGGTTTATTACGAAGCCGTGGCGGCAACGCTGGCTCTGGGCCGGCAGGTGTTGATCATGCTGCCGGAAATCGCGCTTACCAGCCAGTTCATGCGCCGCTTCGAAGCGCGCTTTGGCTGTGTACCGGTGGAATGGCATTCGGCACTGGGGGCGGCCGAGCGCGGGCGCATCTGGAAGGCAGTGGCCCTGGGCCGGGTGCAATGCGTGGTCGGCGCGCGCTCCGGGCTGTTTCTCCCCTTTCATGATCTCGGCCTGATCATCGTCGACGAAGAACACGACGGCGGCTTCAAACAGGATGACCGCGTGAATTATCAGGCCCGCGACATGGCCGTGGTGCGCGCCAGCCTGGGCAAGGCCCCGGTTGTCCTCGCATCTGCTACTCCCTCCATTGAAAGCCATGTCAACGCGCGCACCGGCCGCTATCGCCATGTCGTGCTGCCGGGGCGTTTCTCAGGCGTCGAACTGCCGCTGATCGAAGCGATCGACCTTAAAGCGCACCCGCCCGAACGTGGCAGCTGGCTGTCGCCAGTGCTCATCGAGGCGCTCAGGGAAACGCTCGAAGCCGGCCGCCAAAGCCTGTTATTCCTCAACCGCCGCGGCTACGCACCGCTGACGCTGTGCCGGGCCTGCGGCCATCGCATCCAGTGCCCGCAATGTTCCGCCTGGCTGGTGGAACACCGTTACAAGCAGCGGCTCACCTGCCATCACTGCGGCTTTTCACTGCCCATCCCGGAAAAATGCCCCAAATGTGAAACCGAAAGCAGTCTGGTGGCCTGCGGTCCGGGCGTTGAGCGCATCCAGGAGGAAATCGCCTCGCGCTTTGAGGGCGTCAGGGTTGTGCTGCTCTCTAGCGACCTCATCCCGACACTGACTGAAATGCGCGAGGTGATCGGCAAAATCGAAGCAGGCGAAGCCGACATCATCATTGGCACGCAAATCGTCGCTAAAGGCCACCATTTTCCGGATCTTGCCACGGTCGGCATCATCGATGGCGATCTCGGCCGCGGCCAGGCGGACCCGCGCGCCGGCGAGCGTTCATTCCAATTGCTGCAGCAGGTGACCGGCCGCGCCGGCCGCGCCATGCAGCGCGGGCGTGGCTTTGTGCAAACGCATCTGCCAGAGCATCCGGTGATGCAGGCGATCGTCTCCGGCGACCGCGACACATTCGTCGAGCGTGAAATCCAGGTGCGCCAGGCCGGCCTGCTGCCGCCCTATGGCCGTCTCGCGGCACTGATCGTCTCTGCGAAGGACAAGCAGATGGCCCAGCTCTATGCCCGCGATGTTGCCCGCGCCGCGCCCAGGGCAGACAGGATTACGGTGCTCGGGCCGGCGGAAGCGCCGCTCGCCTTTATTCGCGGGCGCCATCGCTGGCGGCTTCTGGTCAAGGCACCGCGCGAAATCGACATGCAAGGATATCTGCGCGTCTGGCTTGATCAAATCCCCGCGATAAAGGGCGATGTTCGCCTCAACGTGGATATTGACCCTTATAACTTTCTGTAAACCGCACATATGTGTTGTATCTGCCTTACAAGGCTGCATGGTACAGGCTAAATAACTGAAGCAGAATATAAGCGAAAGCGAAGAGGAAGAAAGAAATGGTCACAACGATGCGCAGCACGTTCACAGGACATGGCGGTGAAACACTGTCGGCACGGCTGGATCTGCCAGCCGGGCCGCTGCGCGCCTATGCGCTGTTTGCCCATTGTTTCACCTGCTCGAAGGACCTTTTCGCCGCACGGCAGATCTCGCAGACCCTCGCGCAACACGGCTTCGGCGTCCTGCGGTTTGACTTTACCGGCCTTGGCTCATCTGAGGGTGAATTCGCCAACACCAGCTTCACCTCGAACGTGGCTGACCTTATCAAGGCTGCAGACTTCCTGAGAGACAACTTCGCAGCCCCCACCATCCTTGTCGGCCATTCGCTGGGCGGCGCCGCGGTGCTTGCGGCCGCAGGCGACATCCCGGAGGTCAAGGGCGTTGCGACGATCGGTGCGCCTGCCGACGCCGGCCATGTGCTGCACCAGTTCAGCTCATCGCTGGACGAGATCCGCACCCGGGGCCGGGCCGATGTAACCCTGGCGGGGCGGCAGTTCACGATCACCAAGGATTTCGTTGACGATGCCGAGGGCAGCCGTCTGGAGAACCGCATCGCGACCATGAAAAAGGCGCTCCTGGTGCTGCATTCGCCGGTTGACGACACAGTCAGCATTGCCAATGCCGGCAAAATCTTCGATGCCGCCAAGCATCCCAAGAGCTTTGTATCACTTGAGAATGCCGACCACCTAGTCTCCCGGCACGAGGATGCCATCTATGCAGCCGGCGTGATCACCGCCTGGGCAGAGCGCTTCTTACCGCAGACTGAGAGCAACGCCAGCGATACCCATGAAAGCGTGCAGGTGACGGAGACCGGGCTTAGCAAATTCTCCAACGAGGTCCTGGCCGGCCGCCACAGGCTGTTGGCCGATGAACCAAAGTCAGCCGGCGGCGCCGACAGCGGCCCGACGCCTTACGACTTCCTCTCCATCTCGCTTGCTGCCTGCACATCGATGACGCTGAGGATGTATGCGAACCACAAAAAACTGGCGCTTGGCAAAATCTCCGTCGAAGTAAAGCACGGCAAGGTCCCGGCCGAGCACTGCACGGACTGCGGCAAAGCCGCCGAAGGCCGCACGGGCAAGGTCGACCGCTTTGAGCGCACGATCTCCGTCGAAGGCGAACTCAGCGATGAGCTGCGCGCCAAACTCCTTGAAATCGCGGACAAATGCCCGGTCCACCGCACGCTGGAGGCCACCTCGGCGGTGGTGACAAAGGTAAAGTAAGGCGCGCGTTCTTGCGATGCGGCGTCAACCAGCCACACCGCACGTAACGCCCCGCGCATCAGCGGCGGCCAAAGATGCGCGAGAGCAACGAGCGGGTGGCACGGGCAGCGCTGGCAGTATCATCCGGCTCGGAGGCGGATGGCGCCTCCGGCACAGGCGGCGATGCTGCCGCCGGAGCCTTATCAGAAGGCATTGCAGGCTGCCCGCCGGTGGCGTCGGCTTGTGCCTGCTGGATGGCCGCGAGCGTGAGGGCGGCGACGCGGCGTTGGTCTTCGCGCGGCATCTGGTCAAGCGGCGCATCGATGCCGGAGGCTTTGAGCGCCTGCTCGATCATGGTGCGGATTTGATCGTCGGCCAACACCTGGTCGAGCGCTTCGTCGGGGAGATCAGGCATGTTAAGGGCATCGTTGGCTGGTGGCTGAGCCCCAGCCTGCTGCTGTTGCAGGTGTGCGAAGAACTGGCGGGCCGCATCGCGGCGAACCTCAGATGACATGCGGTCGAAGTCGGCATCATTGGCGGCACGGAAGTGGATTAGGGCTTCACGGAACTGATCGTTGGTGAGCAAGGCGTCAAGTTGCTCATCGCTGAGGCTGGCGGGATCGGGGATTTCACCGGGATCGGAGGCTTGGGGAGCGCTGCCGGGTTGCTCGACCTTTTGGATGAAGGCGCGGGCCATTTGGCGTTGCTCGTCGAGGGGCGCGGCCTCAAGGTCGTGGCCGATGGCCTGCATGATTTCGGCGCAGCGGGCGCGGCGGGCCGGATCGGCGAGGAGGGTGTCTTCGGCGGCCCATTCTTGACGTTCGCGCCCGGCGATGAAATCTTCGATTTCCTGCCAGCGGGCGTCGGCTTGCGTCTGGTAATCGGCGGCGGCGGTTTTGAGGCTGGCGAGGGCGGGGCGGA
>CAWUIN010000102.1:0-9977 GCA_963922535.1 uncultured Hyphomicrobiaceae bacterium
AATTCTACAGATAGAACCGTAACACTGGAGGCATTCATGTTCCCTTCAGTTGTGATGGTTTTATAGTAGGTTAGTATCGCGTTTTAACACTGAGCACTAAAAGACGAGAAGGTTTGGTCATGCAAAAGTTGGCAGAAATAATTGCTGTTTCAGCTGCTTGCCTTATGGCAATGGTAGCTGTGCAGAGCGCTGTGGCTGAAGATCGTGAGTGTAAAGGCGATTACATCACGCGCACCGGCGGTACCGCAGACAACGAATTCTGGGCTCGCAAAAAAGCGCGAGATGCCTGGCGGCAAAAGGTTGAGGAGAAGCTCGATAATAATTGGTCGGCATGGTACTTGACTAAAAATCGTGAATACAGCTGCTTTACGGAAGATGGTAAGCACCGCTGCACCGCCAAGGCGATACCCTGCCGGTCAAAGATTGTTGTTCAGGGGCCAAGAAAGATCTGCGATTCTTATGTGATCGAAGGAACCGGTGAAGCTGCCAGCATTCAAGAATGGGCCAAGCATAATGCGCGTGCGAAATGGTCGGAGCGTGCAGGTATGATCGTTGGTGACGATTTTGATACATGGCTGCTTGCCAACAACCGCAAGGTTGAATGCAAAGAGATTGGTGACGGTAAAGATGTTTGCACGGCCAGCGCAACGCCTTGCCGCTACAGCATCATAAACTAGTCAGATCGCTGGCCCGCATATCTTGCCGGATTGTCGTGGAGCGCCATCGTGTTTGGCTGCTCCACTCGGCAAGGCAGCACGCGGCTACAGTCTCGCGCTTGTCTTAAACGGCTTGTCTAAGCGCCTCCCGGTTGTGTTCAGCCTCGAAATTGATCGCAGCCGGCATGACGGGCACGATGGCGGTTGGATTGATCTTAGTGTGACTTTCGTAATAATGCCGCTGGGCGTGCTCCATGTTGACGGTGCCTGAAATGCCAGGCTGCTGATAAAGATCGCGCGTATAGGCCCACAGGTTTGGGTAGTCGATCAGGCGGCGGCGCGTGCATTTGAAATGCGTATTGTAGATCGCATCGAAGCGATACAATGTTGGAAAAGCCCGCCAGTCGGCAGACGTGATTTGATCGCCAACGAGATAACGCTGTTTTGAGAGACGTTCCTCCATCCAGTCCATCGTCTCGAACAGTGGGCCGACTGCCGCTTCATAGGCTGCCTGCGTCGTTGAAAATCCAGCCTGGTACACGCCATTGTTAAACGTGTCGTAGACGCGCTGGTTGACGGCATCGATCTCCTGCCGCAAATCGGCGGTGAAATAATCGTCCGGCCTGGCACCAACGCCATCAAATGCCGAATTGAACATCTCGATGATCTCTGAGGATTCATTCGAGACGATGGTTCTGCTCTGCTTGTCCCACAACACTGGGACCGTGACGCGGCCTGAGTAATCTGGCGCTGCGGCGGTATAGATCTGGTACATGAAGCGGGCATTGAAGATCGGATCGGCGATGACGCCAGCGTCCTGCTGAAAAGTCCAGCCGTTCTCGGCCATCAGCCAGTGGACGACTGAAATGTCAATCATCTCCTCCAGCCCCTTAAGCGCGCGGAAGATCAGGGTGCGGTGTGCCCAAGGGCAAGCATATGAGACGTAGAGGTGATAACGGCCGGGCTCTGCCTTGAAGCCGCCGGTGCCGGTGGGGCCTGGTGCGCCGTCAGCCGTTACCCAATTGCGGAATGCGCTGTCCCAGCGTTTGAAATGACCGCCTGTGGATTGGGTGTCGTACCATTTATCATGCCATTCACCGTTTACTAGCAGTCCCATCAATGACCTCCTGATCTTACCAGCTTGAAATACCATCTGGTATCAGGTTTCTGATCGCTCATAAATTCGATGGTTGCGATATTTCTCCGGGCTTAGGGCAGCCATAGAACTTATGCACTTTGTGTGCAGTCTGTGCCAGAGCGAATGTGAAATACGCATTGCTTTAGTTTTGTACAGAAGAGACTTACCTGCATCTTCTGTCATGAGTTTGTCTGCGGCAAAGAGCATCACTTTCTAGATGTCGGTATGCCGATAAAGTCAAGCACGTGTTTGAGCTTGGACTGATACAGACCGTTAAGTACGATGTGCTTCCAATCCGTATTCCTGCATTTTGCGATAGAGCGTTGAGCGGCCGATGCCAAGGCGCTTGGCTGCTTCGCTGACATGCCCGCGATAACGCCCCAATGCAAGGCGGATCATGTCGGCTTCGACCGCATCAAGGGGCCTGATGTCACCGCCTTCGCCGACCGCCGGAATGCCAACGGTTGAAGCGCCGCTGTCTTCTTTAACGCAAATTGTCTGTGGAATGCGCTCTTCGGCGCCGATCAGGGCCTGGCCTTCAAAAATCGGTTTACTGTCAACCGGCGCAGGCGCGGTAGGAACGCCAGCTTCAAAGCCATCCACGTGAGCGGCGACCTGAGGAAAGTCAGCGATTGTAAGTTCCGGCCCATCGGCAAGCACGACGGCACGGAAAATTGCGTTCTCAAGCTGGCGTACGTTACCCGGCCAGTTATAGGTGCTGAGAAGCTTAAGAGCCTCCTGGTTGATTGCGCCAATGCGTTTGCCTTCTTCGGCGGCAAAGCGGGCAAGAAAGTTTTGTGCCAGTTCTGGCACGTCCGCAATGCGGTCTCTGAGCGGCGGCACCCAGATTGGAAATACATTCAGCCGGTAATAGAGATCCTCGCGGAAGCGCCCCTGTCTGACCATTTCGATCATGTTGCGATTGGTAGCAGAAATCAGGCGGAAATTCACTTTGACTGACCGTTTTGAGCCGATCGGGTCCACCTCGCCTTCCTGCAGCGCGCGCAGCAGTTTGACCTGCGCGTCCAACGGCAATTCACCGACTTCGTCCAGGAACAGGGTGCCGCCATCTGCCTCCTGGAATTTGCCGATGCGCTTGTCAACGGCACCGGTGAATGCCCCCTTTTCATGGCCGAATAGGATACTTTCAACCAGGTTTTCTGGAATAGCGCCACAATTGACCACAACGAAGGGCTTGCCAGCACGTTCGCTCTCTCCCTGGATTGCACGTGCAATCACTTCCTTGCCAACGCCTGATTCACCTTCGATCAGGATCGGGATGTTGGAGGCGGCAGAGCGTTTTCCCAGCGAGATGACCCGTTGCATGGTATTGCTGCGGATAATGAGATCGCCAAACAAAAGCGTGCCTTCGATGCGTTTCTTAATGCGTGTGATTTCGTCGGCCAGCGCCTCGATTTTGAGCGCATTTTTGATTGAGCATTCAAGGCGCTCCGGTGCAGCAGGCTTGACAATGAAATCTGTGGCGCCAGCTCGCATCGCGTTGATGGCTGCATCAATCGAGCCATTGACTGTTTCAACAATAATTGGTGGCACGCCCGGTCTGTCGGCAACTTGTCTCAGAACGGCAAGGCCGTCGGTGCCGGGCATGACAAGATCGAGGAGCACAAGAGAAATGGTGCCCACATCAGGACCAAGCAGGATATCGAGAGCCTGATCGCCGCTGGCAACGGCCTTGGTATCGTAGCCAAGCCGCCTGATGACTTCTTCAAGAATACGGCGCTGAGCTGGATCG
Source organism: uncultured Hyphomicrobiaceae bacterium (assembly GCA_963922535.1). Taxonomy (GTDB): domain Bacteria; phylum Pseudomonadota; class Alphaproteobacteria; order Rhizobiales; family Hyphomicrobiaceae; genus Tectiglobus. Next base: position 3,548 of record CAWUIN010000102.1, read on the forward strand.
TCATCTACGATAAGAACGCGCTTGGGCATATTACACTCTGTAATTCATGCAACTGATACGAGAGCAGGTTTGCCGCCGCAGCTCATGGGAAGTGCGATCAGCCTACTATTGTCATAAGCATTATAGTGCACCATTGGGGTAAACAGGATGTTAGCGGAGAGCCCATACTGAGCCTTTATTTTATAAAAAATGTCTTTTAATGCAGATGAGCCCTGCCGATTGTGCGCGGTATCACTGCAACTGACAACGCGCCTGTGTGGTCCGGATCTCTTGAAATAGCGGGTTCGCGCCTTGATCCAATCCGACAAAGCAGCCAAATTGAAGATTAACTGCTTCGCATGCCGTAAGTCGAGATAATATCTGACGGAGAAACAAATGTACGTCGATGCTTCTGAAAAGCTGTGTGTTCTTTCGCCTGCCGATAATGGAGCCGCGACAACGGCTGCTGCCGATCTCGGGGACATGCCGGAATGGGACCTGACGGACCTTTTTCCCTCACCCAACAGCCCGGAGCTGGAAAGCGCACTTGTTAAGGCGCAGACAGATGCAGAAAAATTTGAAGCAAACTACAAAGGTAAGTTGATAGCGAAGGGCTATGATGGTGCTTTCCTGGCAGCCGCAATCCGCGATTATGAAACAGCATCCGATCTCTTAGGCCGTATTGGCACGTTTGCGTTTCTGAATTACGCTGGCGATCAGCAGGATCCGGCACGTGCCAAACTGTTTGGCGACGTGCAGGGCAAGCTTACGCTTATTTCTAACATTTTTATATTTTTTGAACTGGAAATCAATCAGATCCCCGATGAACAAATCGCGGTTGCGCTGCAGCACACAGAATTGGCTCGCTATAAGCCATGGCTTGAAGATCTGAGAAAGGAAAAGCCCTACCAGCTGGAGGAAAAGCTGGAGCTGTTGTTTAACGAAAAATCACTGACGTCCGGTGCAGCGTGGAACAGGCTGTTTGCAGATACAATTACTGCGTTGCGCTTTGAGGTTAACGGCAAAAAATTGAGCCTTGAGCCAACGCTCAATCTGATGCTGGAGGCGGATGAAGCCAAGCGGCGAGCCGGTGCCGAGGCGCTGGCCAAAACCTTCCAGGATAATATCCAGATTTTTACCCTGATTACCAATACGCTGGCCAAGGACAAGGAAATTTCTGATCGCTGGCGAGGTTTCAAGGATATTGCCGACAGCCGACATCTCGCAAATCGTGTCGAAGGCCCGGTTGTCGAGGCCTTGGTCAATGCGGTGCGTGAAAGCTATCCCAGGTTGTCGCACCGCTATTACAAGATGAAAGCGAGGTGGCTTGGCAAACAAGTCATGCCGCACTGGGATCGCAATGCGCCGCTGCCGGATAAACCTGAGCGCATGGTTGAATGGCGTGAAGCGCGCGAAATTGTCCTGGATGCCTATGCCGGTTTTGCACCGCCAATGGCCGAAATCGCGCGCGATTTTTTTGACAAGCGTTGGATCGATGCTCCGGCCCGGCCTGGCAAGGCGCCGGGAGCCTTCGCACATCCGGTAACACCGTCGGCCCATCCTTACATACTGCTCAATTACCTCGGGACATCGCGCGATGTCATGACGCTTGCGCACGAGCTGGGCCATGGTGTGCATCAGGTCCTGGCTGCCAGGCAGGGTTTGCTGCTGTCACAAACGCCTTTGACCCTGGCTGAAACCGCCTCCGTCTTCGGTGAAATGCTCACCTTTAAGAAGTTGTTGAGAGATGCAGCCGATGTAAAAGAACGCAAGGCTTTAATGGCCAGTAAAGTTGAGGACATGCTCAACACCGTTGTGCGCCAGATTGCATTTTATGAATTTGAACGCAAGATTCATCTCGCGCGACGCGAAGGTGAGTTGACCAGCGACAGAATTAACGAACTGTGGATGAGCGTGCAGTCCGAAAGCCTTGGGCCCAGTGTTGAATTTAAGCCTGGCTACGAAGTTTACTGGGCTTATATCGGGCACTTTATACGCGCGCCTTTTTATGTTTACGCCTATGCTTTTGGCGATTGCCTTGTCAATTCGCTTTACGCGCTTTATGAGGAGGCGCATCCAGACTTTGTCAGTAAGTACTTCGATTTGCTGTCGGCCGGGGGCTCTAAGCATCATAGCGAGCTGCTTGAACCCTTTGGACTTGATGCCTCTAAGGCAGAATTCTGGCATAAGGGACTTTCAATGATTGCCCGAATGATCGATGAACTTGAGGAGATGGACCGGACAACAACAAGCCCGTAGTCTTCATTTAGAAATGGGTATCAACAAGTGATCCGCAGAGCCGGCGCGGCAAAATACGGGCGCCCAACCTATCACTTTAGTGGGACAGGGCACTCGTATGGGCAACCCGGCTTGGAAATTTCGCTTTGTCAGGTCATGCTCATCTTATCCTTGGATATGGAAATCAAGCGATATGTCTAAAGTAAAATATATGCTCTGCGCTCTTTTTTGTGCTGTAACTTTTCAAGCAACATGCGCTGCAAGCCTGGAATTAGAATTGCTCGGCGAGTTCCGGATCCCGACAAACCTCAAGTTCGAGGGCACGCCAATCGGTGGCCTTTCGGCCATCGAATACGATGCACAACGCAATGTATATTATGCCTTGTCTGATGATCGCGCTGAGTTCGGTCCCGCTCGTTTTTATACATTTCGCATAGATGTTGACGAGCAAGGTATCAATAGCGTCGACATTGTCTCGTCAACGGAAATTCTTCGTTCAGACGGGACACCGTTTGCGCCGAGAAGCATCGATCCGGAGAGCCTTCGTCTGCTCTCCGATACCTTGTATTGGACGAGTGAGAGCGATCTTAACGGTCGGCCGTCGATCAGTGCAATGGATCTCAAAACAGCAGTCCAAAAGCGCTCTTTTCCAATTCCTGAGTATTATCTTCCAGCCGCATCCTCTGGCATTCGCAACAACCGCAGCTTTGAAAGCCTGACACTGATTGGTAACGGGAAACTCATTGTCGGGAATGAAGAGGCTATGCAACAGGACGGCCCGAACGCTACGGCTGATCAAGGCTCACCAAGCCGTGTTATAACGATTGACCTGAAGTCGGGGGCAGCCACTGCAGAGCATGTGTATGTCACAGAAAAAATCGCCGCGCGTCCGATTCCTGGCGACAGGTTTGCGACCAACGGCCTTGTTGAGCTGCTGGCGATGCCAGACGGAAAGAGTATGATTGCCCTTGAACGCAGCTATTCAGTGGGACAGGGTAATGTCATACGCATCTTCGAAACGCAATTTACCGGGGCAACAAATGTGCTGGGGCGCACAAAATTGGGCGCTGACTATACACCGATGCCAAAGGAACTGATTTACACTCTTTCCGTCGGCGAAACATTCAGCCGCGTGGATAATATAGAAGGAATAACATTCGGACCTGAAGTCAACGGCGCCGATACGCTTATTTTAGTGTTCGATAATAATTTTAATCTCCAGCAGGTGACGCAATTCCTTGTGTTTACAGTGAAAAATCTCTGAAAAAGGTGGCATTATTCGCGTGTGATGGATGACAAAATCATCGATACGGGCGAAGCCTGAGCATAAAGCGTTTGCATTATAACAGCAGCTGATCGGCCAGCCTTGTCAGGCGTCGGTTTGGATGGATATTCTCTGGCAGTGTTCTGGTGGCGTGCAGGCTGGCGTAGCATACCATTTATTGCGCGCTGTTACGCATTATTAGAAAGATTTTGCGATATTTGGCAGGATAACGCTTTGCACGAAGATGAGGATCAAACCTAAGACCAGCGGTGAGATATCGACGCCGCCAAGGTCTGGCATCATGCGACGGATAGGACGCAGCAAAGGTTCCGTCATAGCATGCAGAGCACTTAAAAGCGCGCGCACAAACTCATTTCTGCTATTAATGACATTAAATGCGACCAACCACGACATAATGACTGCGGCAATCAGAATATAAAAATAAAGCGAAATCAGATAGCTGATAAAGTTCAGGAGTTCGATCATTCCGGTCTCTTAAGCGATGAATTAATTGAGGGATGCGCTCGTGGCATAAGTCTGTCTAGCGCTGTTAACATCTCGCGGCAAGGCCTGAGTGTACATAAGCCTATAATGCTTACATACAAGGTCGCAGAATATACTTACTACACATTACAGTAAAAAACTGCCCGCAATTGGCTGCGGGCAGTCATTATTTTGTGATGCATTTTATGCTGTCGGCTTTCCGGGAAGCCGGCAGCCGTGTGCATGTGTCGCCGGGGGCTGATTACATCATGCCGCCCATGCCACCCATGCCGCCCATGTCAGGCATACCGCCAGGTCCACCAGACTGTGAGTCCTTCTTCGGTGCTTCGGCAACACCGGCTTCGGTCGTGATCAACAGGGCTGCGATGGAAGCTGCATCCTGCAGCGCGGTGCGTACAACTTTGGCCGGATCGATGATACCCTTCTCGACCATGTTGACGTATTTGCCCTTCTGGGCGTCGTAGCCATAGTCCTTGTCAGTATTCTCAAGCACCTTACCGCAGACGATGGAGCCTTCAACACCGGCATTTTCTGCTATCTGGCGGATCGGTGCCTGCAGAGCCTTGACAACGATTTGGATGCCCGCGTTCTGATCATCGTTTTCGCCTTCAACGTCGATCAGAGCACTCGCCTTGAGGAGGCAAACGCCGCCGCCTGGCACGATGCCTTCTTCGACAGCTGCACGGGTTGCGTTCAGCGCATCGTCAACACGGTCCTTACGCTCTTTCACTTCAACTTCGGTCGCACCGCCAACTTTGATGACGGCAACACCGCCGGCCAGTTTGGCCAGCCGCTCTTGCAGTTTTTCGCGGTCGTAGTCAGATGTGGTATCCTCGATCTGCGCACGGATCTGAGCAACGCGGCCTTCAATTTCGCTCTTTTTGCCGGCACCGTCGACAATCGTCGTATCATCTTTAGTGATCGTCACGCGCTTGGCGCGGCCGAGCATATCGATGGTAACGTTTTCCAACTTGATGCCGAGATCTTCAGAAATCGTCTGGCCTTCAGTCAGAATTGCAATATCTTCCAGCATTGCCTTACGGCGGTCACCGAAGCCAGGCGCCTTGACGGCTGCAACCTTAAGGCCGCCGCGCAGCTTATTGACGACGAGTGTCGCAAGCGCTTCGCCTTCAACGTCTTCAGCGATGATCAAGAGCGGCTTGCCAGTCTGTACTACAGATTCGAGAACTGGCAGCATGGCCTGCAGATTGGAAAGCTTCTTCTCGTGAATGAGAATGTAAGGATCTTCCAGTTCGGTGACCATCTTGTCCGGATTGGTAATGAAATACGGTGACAGATAACCGCGGTCAAACTGCATACCTTCAACAACGTCGAGTTCGGTTTCAAGGCTCTTAGCTTCTTCAACCGTGATTACGCCTTCGTTGCCGACTTTCTGCATTGCCTCGGCGATCATGTCACCGATTTCGGTTTCTCCGTTGGAGGAAATGGTGCCGACCTGCGCAATTTCTTCAGAATTGGTAACCTTCGTCGCGCGCTTTCCAATCTCGGCGACAACCTGCGCGACAGCCTTGTCGATGCCACGCTTCAGGTCCATCGGGTTCATGCCGGCGGCAACGGATTTCAGGCCTTCGCGCACGATCGCCTGGGCGAGAACTGTTGCCGTGGTGGTGCCATCGCCAGCAACGTCATTGGTTTTGGAGGCAACTTCACGCAGCATCTGCGCGCCCATGTTTTCGAACTTATCTTCCAGTTCGATTTCTTTGGCAACGGTTACGCCGTCTTTTGTTGTGCGCGGTGCGCCGAATGACTTTTCAATGACAACGTTACGTCCTTTCGGGCCGAGTGTCACTTTTACTGCGTTTGCAAGAATATCAACGCCACGCATCATACGATCGCGGGCATCACCTGAAAATTTGACTTCCTTGGCAGCCATGGTGGCTTATCTCCTAGGTTCGCTTAAAATTGGAATTTTTCGGGATTTTCAGTCAAAAATCTTTGACGGCTTAATCTTCAAGAATGCCCATGATATCGCTCTCCTTCATAATAAGGAGATCCTGGCCGTCGATCTTGACTTCAGTGCCAGACCATTTGCCAAACAGCACACGGTCTCCGGTTTTGACGTCCAACGGGATAATGTCGTTATCATCGCCGCGGGCACCGGGACCAACAGCAATGACTTTTCCTTCTTGTGGTTTTTCCGCAGCGGTATCAGGTATTATAATACCTCCGGCGGACTTTTGCTCGCTGTCAATACGTTCCACGACGACGCGGTCGTGCAAAGGACGGAACTTCATGAAAGGCCTGCTCCTCAGTGGCTGAAACCATGATTGATGGGACTCGTAATTGTTAGCACTTTATGGTGTTGAGTGCTAACATACTTGACGCAGATAGATGCGTGCTCAAGCCATGTCAAGATCTACAGGCTGTAAATGCAAAAAAACAAGTGAAAGTCTTAGGTTGGTTAAGATTTCTGAGTGCAATTAT
>CAWUIN010000103.1:0-9880 GCA_963922535.1 uncultured Hyphomicrobiaceae bacterium
AATCATAGTCCAGAGTGAATTGTAGAACATAACATTCTGCAGAGAAAAAGATATATCAACGATAATCTACCACATAATTGATATCTTTGGATCGTATGCGTGACATGTTATGATAGTTATCAACATGCGCGGTTATAGCAGCCTTTTGAAAAAACAGCCGGTTTTCAACCCGCGTTGAAACAGACGTTTCGCCATGGCCAGGACAACATGTACAACTGACGTATATAAATAATAGCCTGAAGATTGATTGATAGCGGGGCTGGCCGGCATTTTATCAGTATCCGCTGCCATCTAAGGATTGCGAAGCTTTGCGTGCACTGATCATCGAAGACGAGCCTGATCTGAACCGGCAGCTTGTTGCTGCGGTGGGCGAAGCCGGGTTTGCCGTAGACATGGCATTTGACGGTGAGGAAGGTTATTTTCTTGGCGATACAGAACCTTACGATATTGTCATTCTAGATATTGGTCTGCCGAAAATGGACGGGATCTCTGTGCTGGAGCAATGGCGCAAGTCGGGCCATACCATGCCGGTCATCATTTTAACAGCGCGAGACCGCTGGAGCGATAAGGTGTCTGGAATGGATGCCGGCGCCGATGATTATGTTGCCAAGCCATTTCACATGGAAGAATTATTGGCCCGCATCCGTGTGCAGGTTCGCCGTGCCGCGGGACATGCAGTAAGTGAAATCGAATGTGGCTCAGTGCGTCTCGACACAAAGTCTGCACGGGTGACATGCAATGGTCAACCCGTGAAGTTAACTTCGCACGAATATCGCTTGCTTGCCTATCTCATGCACCACAATACACGCATTGTATCGCGCACAGAACTGGTCGAGCACCTCTATGATCAAGACTTTGACAGGGACTCTAATACGATCGAAGTGTTTATTGGACGCTTACGTAAAAAAATACCAGCTGAAATCATTAAGACCGTTCGTGGGCTCGGCTACCGTATCGGCGTTGAAGAGGACGAAAATTGAGCACCTGATCGAACCTCTGCTTTTATCGCGCAACCGATTAAATTCACTTGCATTCCGATTGTTTGCCACGTCGGTGGCCTGGACGTTTATTGCTTTACCCGTTGCTGGATTTATCGTTTATTATAATTACAGCCAGAATATAATTTTCAACTTTGAGCGCAGTATCCGTGTTCATCTGATCAGCATTGAAGCGCAGAATTCGGGAAAGAAATTTCCGATTAAAGCTGAATATCTGGGAGAAACTGGCTTTTCTTTTACAAATTCAGGCTGGTACTGGCAGATCCAACCGCTCATTAAGGGGCAGGGCAAGCGTCTTGCTTCAGATTCGCTTGCCAACGGGTACCTGCCTTCGCCACGCAGCAGAAATGTGCAGGAACTTGAGCCCGGCCTGAGGAAAATGGATACTATCGCACCCGACGGGCAGCCGGTTCGGCTGTTTGAGCAGATTGGCCGATTATCAAATCATCCGGAAGCACCGCAATATTCCTTTATCGTTGCCGGCCCCCTGGATTTGGAATATGCAAAAATTTCAGCTTTTGCCTGGGAGTTGACAATTGCGCTTGGGGTTGCAGCGTTAGGCTTATTGGTTGCCACATTTTTGCAAGTACGCTTCGGCCTTTTTCCGCTGCGTTCAATCGAACAAGGACTGGCCGATGTTCGCTCCGGCAAAGCGGTAAAACTTGACAGCAAATTACCTATTGAAATCGAACCGCTGCAATCTGAGCTCAATGCACTGATCGATTCTAATCAGGACATCATTGATCGTGCGCGGACCCAGGTCGGCAATCTTGCCCATGCATTGAAGACCCCGCTCGCGATAATTACCAATGAAGCCACTGAAGAACGTTCGCCTTTTGCCCGCAAGGTGGCTGAACAAGCCCGCATCATGAATATTCAAATCACGAATTATCTCAATCGTGCGTGTGTCGCAGCACGCGCCGGCGGCGTCGGCCGGGTGTGCAAAGTTGACACGGTAGTAAAACCTCTGAAACGGGCGCTTGAACGCATTTATCGCGACAAGGGCGTCGCTATAAGCCTGGAGTGTAGCGAAAGCGCACGGTTCCGCGGCGAACAGCATGATCTTGAAGAGGTCCTCGGCAATCTTCTTGATAACGCCTGCAAATGGTGTCGCTGTCATGTGAGGTTGCGCATAACCGAGCATGCTGGCGAAGCGGGCGGGAAGAGAATGCTCGAATTTATCATTGAGGACGACGGGCCGGGACTTGACGCCAATCAGCGGCAGAAAATTGGAAAACGCGGGGTGCGACTTGATGAAACAATGCCGGGAACAGGGCTTGGTCTGTCGATCGTTAGTGATCTCATAACGTCGTACCGCGGCACTTTAAATCTTGATACATCTGAGCTGGGAGGGCTGAAGGTTGTTGCTCGTTTGCCAGCAGTGGAAGATCATTGTGAATAATCAGGTCAAAACAGACGAAGTTTTGCCCAAATTGGTAAGAATATATTAGTATTAATATGTGCTTATGAGACTTTACGAAATGCATTGCACAATGAGGCTGTTATAATGAACAACGGTTGGCCGGGCATGGCTGCCATACTTTTGGCAATGGGCTTAGTGGCAAATTCCACCCTGACAGGGTGTAGTGGAGATGGAACGCCGAACAAGGCTGACACGGGTCTTGCGGTAGGTGCTATTGCTGGCGGCCTGCTCGGCAATACCGTTGGGCGCGGTAACGGAAAAATTGCGACGACCGCAATTGGCGCCGTTTTAGGTGGTATTGTCGGCAGCGAAATCGGCCGAACGCTCGATAAAGTAGACAGACAGTATGCTCAGCGGGCTGAGTTTGACGCACTTGAGAATGGACGCTCTGGTGAGACTACTGAATGGCGCAATCCTGATAGCGGCCGTTATGGCGAGGTCATACCAAGTCCACCATTCAGGCGAAGAGGCCTCGATTGCAGAGAATATACGCATAAAGTCTATATCGATGGACGTCCGCAGGCAATGCGTGGGACCGCTTGCCGCAATCCAGACGGCACATGGAGCAACATCGGCTGATGCATTGAGACTTTAAATTTTGAAAAAAAGCAAGCACTGCTACGCCCTTAGCAGTGCTTTTTTGTTGGTCGCAGAGTGATGACATAAAGTAGCAGCATGGGCGACGGACACAGTGGCAGCACGTATATCCATAAGCTATTACATAATAATATACATGATCAGGCGATTAGGCTCAATTTCTGTAATTCTGAAAACTGAGAGGCTTATCTGCGTATGACACGGAAGCAAAGACGGGCATGGTTGCTTGGCGGCGGCACCGCAGTTTTGGCGGTGGCTTTGATCCTGGTATTGTTCGCCATGCGCGGGAACTTTGTATATTTCTACACGCCCAGCGATCTGAATCAAACAAACGTCAGCGCCGGCCAGAGGTTTCGACTCGGCGGTCTTGTTGCCGATGGTTCTGTCGTGCGTGGCGATGGCACAACAGTGTCATTTAGCGTCACAGACACATTGAAAACGGTTAACGTAAAGTATGATGGTATATTACCGGATCTTTTTCGGGAAGGCCAAGGTGTCGTCGCAGAAGGCTATCTTGATAAAAGCGGCCTTTTCAACGCGGACATTGTGCTTGCCAAGCACGATGAAACTTATATGCCGCCTGAGGTTGCCAAATCATTGCAGGAAAAAGGCGTTAAGCTTGGAGAAAACGCCCGGCACCCCGGCAAATGAGCAAATCTCCACAAGTGGGCCAGCGGGTACAGTAATTCATGATTGTTGAAATTGGACATTTTGCTCTTTTATTTGCACTTGTCATTGCATTAATCCAAATGATCGTACCATTTTATGGTGCGCGCACAGGCGATGTGCGCCTGATGGAACTGGCAGTGCCCGCTGCGGGAATCCAATTCGCATTGGTTGCCGTCTCATTCCTGGCGCTTACATATGCGTACGTGACATCTGATTTCACAGTCGAGAATGTGGCGCGTAACTCACATTCCGCCAAGCCACTCATTTACAGAATTTCAGGCGTCTGGGGCAATCACGAAGGCTCCATGCTGCTGTGGATCTTAATGCTTGCCGGGTTCGGTGCGGCAGTTGCCGTTTTCGGTAATAATCTGCCGATGAGTATGAAAGCGACTGTATTGTCAGTACAATCATCGATTGCCCTGGCGTTTACACTGTTCATCGTGCTCACCTCGAACCCTTTTGCGCGGCTTTCTCCTGCGCCATTTGACGGGCAGGGGCTTAACCCTATTTTGCAGGACCCTGCCCTGGCATTTCACCCGCCTTTTCTTTATGCGGGCTACGTTGGTTTTTCGATTGCATTCTCGTTTGCTATTGCAGCCTTGGTGGAAGGGCGCACAGATGCGGCATGGGCACGCTGGGTGCGGCCATGGACGCTTGCAGCATGGATGTTTCTGACGCTTGGTATTGCGATGGGCTCCTGGTGGGCCTATTACGAGCTTGGATGGGGGGGCTGGTGGTTCTGGGATCCAGTTGAAAATGCTTCGTTCATGCCCTGGCTTGCAGGAACAGCTCTTTTACATTCAGCGCTGGTGATGGAAAAGCGCGAATCTCTCAAGGTTTGGACCATACTCCTTGCAATTTTAACCTTTTCACTCAGCCTGCTTGGTGCATTTCTCGTCAGATCAGGCGTTCTGTCTTCGGTGCACGCATTTGCTGTCGATCCTGAGCGTGGCGTGTTCATCCTCGCCATTATGTTCATCTTTGTCGGTGGATCACTTGCATTATTTGCAGCACGATCTGCGTCATTGAGCGATAATGGATTGTTTGCGCCAATCAGCCGTGAAGGCAGCCTGATCCTCAACAACGTGTTGCTTACTGTATCGTGTGCCGCTGTGCTCTTCGGGACCCTTTATCCGCTTGCATACGAGGCGATATCGGGAGGCGGAAAGATTTCCGTTGGTGCACCATATTTCGACCTGGTGTTCGGGCTTTTGATGATCCCATTGCTGATTGCCATGCCTTTTGGCCCGTTTCTTGCCTGGAAGCGCGGAGACCTTGTCGCTGTCGCACAGAGGCTTATGTTTGCCAGCCTCATTGCAATCTTTGCCACGCTCTTCTTTGTCGCACTGATACAACGTGGACCCTGGCTGGCACCGGTTGGCATTGCGCTGGGCTTCTGGGTTATAGCGGGTACGTTTCAGGAGCTGGCTTTTCGCGTTAAGGCAGGAAAAATTCCATGGCAAGACAGCCTGCGTCGATTGCGCGGTCTGCCGCGCTCCGTCTATGGAGGTGCGGTTGCGCACTTTGGCGTTGGTCTTATGGTAATCGGCATTGTTGCGACATCGGCTTACAGGGTGGAGAATGTGCTGCTCATGAAAGACGGAGACGGGACGAGTATTGCAGGCTACGAGATTACCTTTAAGGGAGCTCAGCCAAGACCGGGGCCCAACTATTCTTCACTGGTCGGTATTTTCGATGTAACGCGTAACGGTGCGCAGGTCGCAACGCTACAACCATCGAAGCGGAGTTACTCCGCGCCACGGCAGACAACCACGGAAGCAGGCATACATGCTTCGTGGTCCGGAGATCTCTATGCCGTATTGGGAGACCAACAGGAAACCGGCGGCTTCGCCGTTCGCCTGTATTTCAATCCGTTGGTGCGGTTCATATGGCTTGGAGCGTTGATCATGTTTATCGGCGGTCTGCTTTCACTGAGCGACCGACGTCTCAGAGTGGGGGCACCACGACGTGCTGACACCGCTCAACTGGTGCCGGCAGAATGAACGCAATTTCTGGATTACCCGACATTCGTCGAGTTGCAGGGCTTTTTGTTATTGTCCTGCTCATGCTTTTCGGTGCTGCAACGCCTTCTGCCGCCGTGCAGCCGGATGAAATCCTGGAAGATCCAAAACTCGAAAAGCGTTCCCGCAAACTATCGGCGCAATTGCGCTGCGTGGTGTGCCAGAACCAATCCATCGATGACTCTGACGCCCCACTGGCGCGCGATCTGAGATTGCTCGTACGCGAGCGGCTCAAGGCGGGGGAAAGCGATGACGCCGTTATGAGTTATATCGTAGCGCGCTATGGTGAATTTGTACTGCTGCGCCCAACATTTGGATGGCATACGCTTTTATTATGGTTTTCACCGTTTCTATTTCTGACCGGCGGAATTATGCTGGCAAGACTGACAATAGCGCGCGCCCAGGGTGGGCGTGCTGCATCTGGTGTAACGCACAGTACCAAGCCGTTAAGTTCTGACGAACAAAAGCGCCTTCAGGAACTACTCAGCAACCAAAATCAAGATGGTTGAGACGCCCAAGCAATACCTGCACGAGTAAAGCTGGAGCCTGTAGGGAATAAAAACAGTGCGATGAAGTTGCAATAATGTTGCAAGAATATTGAGTGTAACCCAAAATGCTCTGCCATACCATGCTCATAGTTATTACGGGGCAACTCTCTGGATTTTTTGCGCATATGGTTCGGCCGGCATGTTCAGGCGATTGGCCTTGCCTCATACAGAAAGCCGGAACCGAAGATAAGGGTTCCCATAAAATAAACGCCGCCACGGAAAATATTATTGCTAATAATTGTTAATAATCAAAACAATTTAGGAAATATTACGGTTAAGCCGATTCTCAACATTACCAGATTTTAACATATCTGAAAGGCTGCCGTAATGTGATAACTGCTACGGAAGATCACGCGTAATTATGGCGATGTTTATTTTAGAAAGGCAAACGCATGAAACATTCGGAAACGATAAACGCTGTCAGTAGAACTTCAGAACTCGCATGTTCTCGCCCTTGGCGGATGGCCGGTGTTATGGGGTTTGGACTGATGGTGGCCGTAACTCTTATGCCCATTGCTCCAGCCAGTGCCCAATTGGCAGCGCCAAGCGCGCCTAATACTTTTGCTGACATTGTCGAGAAGGTAAAACCGGCGGTCGTGAGCATTCGTGTTTCTTCTGTCGCAACGCGCCTGAGCCGCAACGAAGAGCGCCGTGACCGTGGCTCGTTACCATTTCCACATTTAGACCCTGATCATCCGTTTAACGAAATGTTTAAAAACTTTCGTGGCGGTCAGGGAGGTCCTGTCCCGCGCCCTCGCCGCGCGCAAGGATCAGGCTTTGTGATTTCGCCCGACGGGTTTGTTGTGACCAACAATCACGTTATCAGAGGCGGCAAGCAAATTACCGTAAGTTTTGACGAAAAAACCAATTATGATGCCGAACTGATAGGCAGAGATCCACGCACGGATCTGGCTCTGCTTAAGATTAAGTCTGAAGAGGAATTCCCGTATGTCAAATTTGCAACCCAGAAAAGCCGTGTTGGCGACTGGGTTATCGCGGTTGGCAACCCTTTCGGGCTCGGTGGTACGGTGACAGTCGGTATATTATCTGCCCAGGGCCGCGACATAGGTTCGGGACCATACGACTTCATTCAAGTTGATGCCGCCGTTAACAGGGGTAATTCTGGCGGACCAACTTTCAATCTGCAAGGCGATGTCATCGGCGTGAACACTGCAATTTATAGCCCGTCCGGCGGTAACGTCGGGATTGCGTTCGCCGTGCCTGCTTCAACTGCAGTGGAGGTTATCGAGCAGTTGAAGAAGAGCGGTTCTGTCAGTCGTGGCTGGCTTGGCGTACGCATTCAAACTATTTCTGAAGATGTGGCGGCAAGCCTTGGTTTATCTGAACCGCACGGCGCGTTGATCAGTGATGTAACGGCGGATGGTCCGGCCGAGAAATCCGATCTGCGCTCTGGTGACGCTATTTTGAAAATAAACGGCAGCAAAATCGAAGACAGCCGCGATCTTGCCCGCAAAATTGCTGAGTTTGAACCAGGCACTAAGATTGACGTTGCAATTCGACGTGGCGATCGCAATCTGACAATTCCAGTGGATCTGGGAACATTCCCAGGCGATTTCGCACAAGATAACGAAAAAGAGGAAACAGATCCCGCTGAACCGACTGCTCTTGCAGATCTTGGCCTGGCTCTGGCACCAGCCTCTGATGGCACAAAAGGGGTTGTGGTTCTGCGCGTCGATGAAACATCGGATGCCGCAGAGAAAGGTATACAGCGCGGTGACGTTATCCTGCAGATCAACAATAAGGATGTGGCCAAGCCATCTGATGTTGACGATGTGGTCAAGGCGGCCAAAAAGCGGGGACGCAAAGCCGTGTTGGTAACCATCCAGCGTGGAAACGATAAGCTGTTTATAGGCCTGCAGCTTAAAACATCCGGCTAAAGGTGTGATACACATCCCATCGCGAAAGCAGTAAGTCACATAACAATGATTAGGGCGGGCGTGTGCTAACTCACGATACGCCCTAAAACAATTCGTCTTTAAACTGGCGGGCAGTCTTACTGAATAGGACCACACAATGCGCGTGCTTATCGTGGAAGATGAGCCAAAGGCTGCAGAATATATCCGCAAGGCGCTCAGTGAAAGCGGTCATCCAGCCGATATCGCGAGCGATGGGCAGGAAGGTCTTGTGCAGGCGCAAAGCAGCCATTACGATGTTCTGGTGGTGGACCGCATGCTGCCCTATCTTGATGGTCTGAGGCTGATCGGCCAACTGCGCAAGGAAGGCGTTACGACACCGGTACTCATTCTTTCGGCCTTGAGCGCTGTGGATGATCGTGTCAAAGGACTGCAGGCTGGCGGTGACGATTATCTGAGCAAACCATTTGCGTTCAGTGAGCTGCTCGCCAGGCTTGAGGCATTGACAAGGCGGCCGCAGCCGGCGCAGACCGAGACCCGCCTTGTTGTGGCGGATCTGGTTCTGGACCGACTGACGAATAAGGTCAAGCGTGCCGGCCAAATCATTTCCCTGCAACCAAGGGAATTCCAGTTGCTTGAATTTTTGCTTAAACACCAGGGGCAGGTTGTGACGCGAACGATGCTGCTGGAAGGTGTCTGGGATTACCATTTCGATCCACACACGAATGTTGTCGATGTCCATATTTCCCGATTGCGCGCCAAGATCGACAAGAATTTTGACAGGCCACTGCTGCATACGATCCGTGGCCGCGGTTATATAATTGATGCAAGCGAAAGTGACGGTGGCTGAGCTTACGGCGTTCTGGAGAACGGCAAGCTTCCGGTTGACGATTGTCGCCGCTGCCGGGGTCAGCATTGCCGCAACGTTTCTTGTTGCGGCGATCTACTGGCACGTTAATGCTGCCTTGACGAGGGATCTTGCACGTCAGGTCCAGAGCGAAGCCATTCAGCTTGTCAGATATGCCAGGGAAAACTCTCACAATGCGTTTGTCCGGCAAATCGATTTGCGCAGCCGGGTTGATCCTCGCCGGCTTTATGGGCTTACCAGCGGCGCAGGCCTGCTGGCCGGCGATTTGCGTACATGGCCGTCAGGTGTTGACACACTGGATGAAGTTACCGTTTTCAGGTTTCCTATGGAAGACGGCAGGCAACGGCTCGTGGTCGGGATTGCGCACCAGATCGATGACCAACGACGCTTGCTGGTTGCCCGGGAGGCGCGCGCGATTGCGGATCTGAGCAATCAGGTTTTCTGGTGGATGCTGCTTGGCATAACCGCAATGACGCTGAGCGGCGTTCTGCTTGGCTTTGTCATGAGCCGGATTGTCCTGGGCCGTATTGCAGCGATTACGTTGACAGCTCAACGTATAATGTCAGGGAACCTGTCAGAGCGCATTACGCTTTCGGGCTCTGCTGACGAGTTCGATGGTCTGGCATGCAATCTCAACCATATGCTTACGCGCATCGAAGAATTGATGGCCGGTATTCAGGAGGTTTCAGACAACATTGCACACGATCTGAAAACACCTTTGAACCGGCTTCGTAATCGGGCGGAAGAGGCGCTTGATGGCGCACATCATGAGCGCGAGGCTCTTGAACAGATCATTGTCGAGGCCGACGATCTCATTCGGACATTTTTTGCTTTGTTGCAGATTGCACGGCTTGAATCCGGTGCCTCTGACAGCGCGAAGGA
>CAWUIN010000104.1:0-9481 GCA_963922535.1 uncultured Hyphomicrobiaceae bacterium
CTGCTCACAAACCGGGATACGTGATCCTAACCTAACATTTTAAGTGATACAGACCGCTAAGCGAAGCAGCTGACAGCCATCGCAAATTTATCCTATAAGTTGCGTTCGAGGCATTGTGCAGCTTAAAACCTGACACTTTGCGCCCAGGGCGTGTCGTCAGTTAGCACACACCCTATCATATAACTCAATATTATTTCTGAGGAGAGACCCATGGCGGCTGCCTGGAGCCCTGAGAGCTGGAGATCAAAACCGATTGTCCAGGTTCCTGAATATCGCGATCAAGAAGCACTTGCTGCAATAGAAAAGCAGCTTTCAGGCTTTCCACCGCTTGTTTTTGCAGGCGAAGCCCGGAATTTGAAAAAGGCGCTGGCGGATGTAGCCAACGGGCAAGGTTTTCTGTTACAGGGTGGCGATTGTGCCGAGAGCTTTGCCGAGCATGATGCCGACAACATTCGCGATTTTTTCCGCGTTTTTCTGCAGATGGCGGTTGTTCTGACATACGCCGGCGGCCTGCCTGTCGTCAAAGTGGGCCGGATTGCCGGCCAGTTCGCCAAGCCACGTTCATCGCCTGTCGAGAAAAAGGACGGCGTTGAGCTGCCAAGCTATCGCGGCGATATCATCAACGGGGCCGAATTTACGGAAGCTTCGCGCGAGCCGGATCCGCACCGTCAGCTGCAGGCCTACCGTCAATCGGCGGCAACCTTGAACCTCATTCGCGCGTTTTCGATGGGCGGCTTTGCCGATCTCGACCATGTGCACCAGTGGACGCTGGGCTTCCTCGCGGGTAGCCCGCAGGGCCATCGTTATAAGGAGCTTGCAGACCGCATTACCGATACGCTGGATTTCATTCATGCCTGCGGTATTACATCGGAAAACACTCCGGCTTTACGCCAGGTGCCTTTCTATACCAGCCATGAGGCGCTGTTGCTGGGGTATGAGCAGGCTCTAACGCGTACCGATTCGATTACAGGTGAAACGTATGCAACCTCCGGCCATTTTGTCTGGATCGGTGACCGCACACGCCAGGCAAACCTTGCCCACGTTGAATACTGCCGTGGCATCAAAAACCCGATTGGATTAAAATGTGGCCCCAGCCTGGAGCCCGACAGTCTTATCGAACTCATCGATATTCTCAACCCGGACAACACAGCAGGTCGTCTGACCTTGATTTGCCGTTTCGGCCATGACAAAGTTACCGGTCATCTGCCAAAGCTGATCCAGGCTGTCAAACGTGAGGGGAAAAAAGTTATCTGGTCGTGCGATCCAATGCACGGCAACACACTCACGTCCAATACTGGGTATAAAACGCGTCCTTTTGAGCGCATTCTCGCTGAAGTTAACGGTTTCTTCGACGTTCACGCAGCGGAGGGTACGCATGCAGGCGGTATTCACGTCGAGATGACCGGTAAGGACGTGACCGAGTGTACAGGTGGTGCTCAAGAAATCACGGACGGGGATCTGCAGGACCGCTATCACACGCACTGTGATCCGCGCCTTAACGCTGACCAGGCGCTTGAACTTGCATTTCTGGTTGCCGAGCGGCTCAAGCAGGCGCGCACGCAGCGTATCATACCTCAGGGCAATATGATCTAGCAGTCTTTATCGCTTGAAATGCCAGGTGAGGATCACGCGCCTTGGCGCGTGATCGTAGCGGCGTTCCAACGTGCAACAAACAGCTGACGCGATCGCCTGGTTTGCCAATGCCGACCGTTGCTGTCTCGGTGCTGCATATCGATCTTGTAAGCGTCTGGCGTGCCAGGGGCGCGCTTTAAGCTGGCGCGGGACCAAAGACGAGCACGGCGTTCAAGCCGCCAAAGGCGAACGAGTTGGACATCGTGTAGTTGATTTCTGCCTTACGGCCTTCATTCGGCACATAATCCAGATCGCACTCAGGGTCTGCCTCTTTCAAGCCGATTGTCGGCGGTGCATAATTATCATGCATCGCTTTGATGCAGGCGACGGCTTCGATACCGCCACCGGCGCCAAGCGGATGACCGTGCATCGACTTGGTCGAGGACACCAGAAGATTTTCCGCATGGCTGCCAAAGACAGCCTTGATTGCGTTTGTCTCATTTTTATCGTTCAGCGTTGTCGCAGTGCCGTGGGCATTGACATAATCGATTTCCGTGCTGGACATGCCGGCATCCTGCAACGCTAGCTTCATCGCCTCGCGCGGCCCGTCGATATCAGGATTGACCATGTCCTTGGAGTCTGATGTTATGCCATAACCGCACAATTCGGCCAGTATCACAGCACCACGGCGTTTGGCGTATTCGTAATCCTCAAGCACAAGGATACCCGCACCCTCCCCCAGCACCGTACCATTTCGGTTTTTGGAAAATGGGAAGCAGCCTTCCGGCGACAGAACGCGCAGGGCCTGCCAGGCTTTCATCGTGCCATAATTTATGACCGATTCAGACGCGCCTGCGATCGCGACATCAACAAGTCCATTGCGGATGAAGTCACGTGCCGTGCCTATGGCGTGTGTTGCCGTTGAGCAGGCGCTGCATGTCGCGAATGTCGGACCTTTGATACCCATTTCGATGCCGACGTGCGCGGATGCCGAAGAACCAATGATGCGCAGCAGGGTCAGTGGATGCGTCGCGCGCTTGTTTTCGATAAAAAGATCCCTGTAGGCTTTCTCATAAGTTACGAGACCACCTGCGCCGGATCCAATAATGCAGGCTGAGCGGTAGGGGTCAACCATCGGCACCTCAAGGCCCGACATCTTGATTGCCTCGTCAGCTGCCGCGGCTGCAAACCATGAGTATCGATCCGCATGTATGACGATTTTATCACGCTGAAAATGTTTAAGACGCAGCTTAGGGTCAAAATCTTTGATTTGTGCAGCAATCAAAATGTGCAGGTCTTCAAGGGGAAAACCTTCAAGATTTCCAACGCCACAATCGCCACGCTGAGTAGCAGCCCAGAATTCATCGACGGTATGGCCGATCGGTGTAACAACGCCAAGTCCCGTCACGACCACGCGACGCGACGCATTTGTTTTTGTCATTTATTTTATTGTCCTAATAGCGGAGCGGTGCGAAGCATCGCCAATTCGCACCCGCGCATGCACAGAGCCAAAATCAGGCACTTGCGCTTGCGGTATCCTTGCCAGACTCAGAAATGAGCGACTTCACTCGTTCAACAACGGAGCCGACTGTCTGAAAGTCTTCCGTTGCCTCCTCATTGGCATTGTAAGGAATATCAATGCCAAATGAGTCTTCGATATCAAAAATGATCATTGCGAGGTCCAGCGACTCGATCTGCAGATCCGCAAGCGCCGTCTTGGTATCAATGTCGTCGCGCGGCTCTTTCATATGCTTTTTAAGGATCTCTATGATCTTGACTGAGACTTCGTCCATTTCACTCTCCCGTAGCACAGCATCTACTGCACTAACTGACTTTACTTCGCTATGTCCATCAGCGGCCATACATAATTAAATTAGACTGACAGTCACATAACCGTAAACGGCCTGATCGTCCAGATCACCTTACCTACCTGAACTGCAAGAACCTTAACGTGTACGACTTGAAGGCAGACACATAGCATGCCGATTTAATAAAGCACTGTAAAACAACCCTTATCAAGTGGTTTTACAGGCATTTCACCTCATAAGACGATATTAATAGCTTGATGATATCAACTATACACAACAGTTCTTTGGTGTAAAACTGAGACAACAAAACGCGCCTGACAATATATTTCCAATACAGATATGAGATCAATCAGTCAAATCCAATGTATGTAGGATCAGGGTTTGTCGAGATTTGCCACCAGAAGCCGACGAAGGCGAATTTTTCTCCAGCTGCGTTGCGTTTGCTCGTATGGTAATCGTACTTGCCTTGCGCAAGCGTGCCCGATACTTCGAACATGCGCATTGATGACGCGCGAGAAAAATTGGCTCAGACAGTTTTGCATGGCAAATCTCAATAGGCCTTTAAGAGGAGGCGTTTCCATATGACCGGTGGCATACAGATTAATGGTTCTACTTTGCCAGAAGCCGAGTACTCCTCGGACTTCAATTGGTTGCACCACTATCCAAAAGGCGTTGACTGGCGCGCGCATTACGATGCAAAGCCTGTTTATGCAATGCTTGATGATGCAGCCAAGCATTATCCCACGTCTGTTTGCACCAATTTTCTCGGCAAAAAAACAACATACAGCGAAATTCACGACCAGGTTAATCGCGCAGCAGCAGGTTTGCAGCACCATGGCGTCGCACCCGGCGTTAAGGTTGGTTTGTTGCTGCCGAATTGTCCCACCTTCATCGTTTATTATTTCGCAATACTCAAGCTTGGTGCCACCGTCGTAAATTATAACCCGCTCTATTCCAATGAGGAACTGCGGTTTCAGGTGGCCAACAGCGAAACAGAGTTTATGGTAACGCTTGACCTTAAAATTATGTTTGACAAGGTCGAAGCACTGATTGCTGAAGGCACATTGAAAAAAGCGCTGGTCTGTTCATTTGCCCCTCTCCTGCCAGATGTGCAATCCTTATTTTTCCGGCTTTTAAAACAAAGTAAATTATCCAGGCCCAGTAAATCAGCGGTGCGGGACAGGCTGATTTTTGAAGACGACCTGATTGCCAATGATGGCATCTTTACGCAGCCGCACATTAATCCGTCCTCAGATGTTGCCGTGCTGCAATACAGTGGCGGTACCACAGGTTCTCCTAAAGGTGCCATGCTGACCCATGCCAACCTTTATATCAATGTGCATCAAATCATGGATTGGTCGGGTGAGTTTGCCAATTCGCAGCAACGGGTTTTGGCTGTCCTGCCATTCTTCCATGTCTTTGCCATGACGGTGGTGATGAACTTTAGTGTTGCCACCGCTTCTGAGATTATTCTGATGCCGCGGTTTGATCTGGATCAAGCGCTCAAGCTTATCCATCAAACAAAGCCGACGATGATGCCCGGTGTACCAACGCTGTTTAATGCCATCGTTCATCACCCCAAGACCAAATCTTTTGATTTGAGTTCCATCACATACTGCATTTCGGGTGGCGCCGCCTTGCCGCTCGATGTGAAGCGACGGTTTGAAAGTCTTACCGGTGCCGCACTTGTTGAAGGCTATGGCCTTTCCGAAACCTCGCCAGTGGTCAGCGTCAACCCGATGAGAGGTTCTGGCAAGGACAACAGCATTGGCCAACCCATACCACAAACCATTATCTCGCTGCGCGATCTCGATAATCCGGCAAAAGAGGTGCCGATTGGAGAGAAAGGAGAGGTGTGCATTGCCGGGCCGCAGGTCATGAAAGGGTACTGGAAAGCTCCGGAAGAGACCCAAAAGGCCTTCGTTGGCGAATTTCTGCGTACCGGTGATGTCGGTATCATGGATGAGGAAGGTTTCTTTTTCATTGTAGATCGCATCAAAGACCTTATCATTTGCTCAGGGTATAATGTCTATCCGCGCCGTATTGAGGAGGTTCTCTTTGAACATCCGGATGTTGAGGAAGCTGCAGTCATTGGTATTGCTGATGATTATCGTGGCGAGGCTCCAAAAGCGTTCGTGAAGCTCAAGAGCGGCGCTACGACAACTCAAGACGATCTGATTGCCCATATGAAGCCGAAACTGTCGAAAATCGAAATGCCCGCAGAAATTGAATTCCGTGAAGAATTGCCCAAAACCATGGTTGGTAAAACGTCAAAGAAGGAGCTTAAGGCGGAGGAGCAAGCCAAAAGAAAGCCGCTTAACTGAGAGCTTGTCGTCGCTTGTGGCGTAAGTGCAACCTTGCGCGTTGAAAAAAGATGGCACAGCAGGGTGAGTTTCTGGTGGGCATCCCCCTCGCATCCATAGCCGCAGACAAACTGCGGCATGCCAGTAAGCAAATTACGCGTGATGTGCTGCGCCAGAAAATTATTTGTTAATGAGGTGTCGTTCTTCTTGTTTGCCGACTTCGAATCACGGATAGAAGTTAACTGTCGTTGTAGTGCGTTAATCGCGACACGGTTTTGCCGATGGAGATCGCCGATGAATGTAATGACACCGACACCGATGGTTGACGAAATTGATATTGCCAGTATTGCCGAACAGACATCCAGCGGCTGTCTGGCAACCCGCGTGCGTCAGTTGAGCCGCATTGTCACGCGCATGTACGATGACGCGCTGCGGCCGCTTGGGATAACTTCAAGTCAGTTCACCCTCCTCACTCAGCTCGGGCAGCAGGATGGCATCACAGCTGTTGAGATTGGTTATACGCTGGACATTGAAAAATCGACTTTGTCGCGCAATCTCAAACGACTGCTTGTGTTAAAGCTCATTCATATGGACCCACCCGCCGGTCGTCGTGGCCGTGGTCTCCACCTTACGCCAAAGGGTCAGGCTGCCATCAAGGAGGCTTATCCGGTCTGGAGTGAGGCGCAAAAGCGTGCCTTTCTTATGCTAGGTCAAGATAGCAGGACGACACTCGATAAGTTGCTCTGTAATGTGGAAAGGCTTGATGTGGGGCTTTGAGAGGCTTGCGAGACACCTGTCATGTGCTGCTCTCTGTGTTCCGTATGAGAAGTCTGTGCAGGGGAGTGTGCGATGTTTAGCCCTGAGTTGATGAAAGCTGCGCAGGACACTCTGCATGTTTTCAGCGTTAAGCAAAAAAAGATCGTTACCGCAGAAAGCTGTACAGGTGGTCTTATTGCAGCCGTGCTGACTGAAATTCCTGGTTCATCCAGCGTCGTCGATCGTGCATTTGTCACGTATTCAAATGCAGCCAAATCAGCCTGCCTTGATGTTTCCGCCAGTCTTATTGCTGTTCACGGGGCTGTTAGCCGCCCGGTGGCCCTTGTAATGGCGGCAGGGGCACTGGCCAATTCAGATGCCGATGTTGCTGTGGCCGTAACAGGAATTGCAGGCCCCGGTGGCGGTACGCTCGAAAAGCCTGTTGGTCTTGTTCATATCGCAGCAATCAGTCGTGGCGGAGCGACTTCTGATCACGAGTGCCGGTTTGGTGATATAGGCCGCACATTCATACGTATTGAAAGCGCGATTGCAGCGCTTACTAGCGCTTCTGAGATGCTAAATCGTTAAAAGGCATTTCCGAGCCGGCGCCAATTTGTGGCGTATGAGCGTATACCTGACCAGCTCTTGCTTCAAAAGCTGAGGCGAATTTGCGGAAAGCCTTGTCGAACAGTCCGCCGACGAGCACTCCAAGCATACGTGATTTGAACTCGTACTTAATATTGAACGTGACCATGCAGCCATTGTTATGCGTCAAAAACGACCATTTGTTTTCAAGATATCGAAACGGACCGTCAATATATTCGACAAAGATCTCGTTTTGGGCGCGGTCCAGACGAACTCGGCTTATGAAATTTTCGCGCAGCGTTTTATAGCCGCACGTCATATCAGCAATCAGAACTTTGCGCCCTTGATTATCCTTATAATCCCGTTTGATGCTTAAAGCTTCACATAACGGTAGAAATTCGGGATATTTCTCAACATCCGCAACCAAAGCGAACATCTGTTCCGGTGTATAGGGCATGTAGCGTTGCGTGGCGAATGCAGGCATGATCAATGGCCCTTTCGAACCTGCAGCTGTGTTGAATATTGCGCTGAACGGGCAGCCCTCAGGCGATCGAAATCATCATCCGCGTGATATGAAGATCGCGTTAACGGGCTTGAGGAGACCAGCAAAAATCCCTTGGCCAAACCAATTCTCTCATATGATTTGAACTCTTCTGGGGGCACAAAACGCTCGACAGCGGCGTGCTTGCGGGTTGGCTGGAGATACTGGCCAATCGTAAGAAAATCGACATTGGCCGATCTTAAATCATCCATCACCTGCAGTACCTCCTCGCGCACTTCGCCAAGGCCGAGCATGATGCCGGACTTTGTAAAAGTATTGGGATCGAGTTCCTTAACGCGCTGGAGCAGGCGCAGAGAATGGAAGTAGCGTGCTCCTGGACGGATCGAAAGATATTTTGATGGCACAGTTTCTAAATTGTGATTAAAAACATCAGGCTTTGCATCAACGACAACTTCCAGTGCGCCTTCCTTGCGGAGAAAATCAGGTGTGAGTATTTCTACCGTTGTTGTCGGTGCTGCATCTCGGATTGATCGGATCACGTCGGCAAAATGCTGAGCTCCGCCATCGGGAATATCATCACGATCAACCGAGGTAATCACGACATGCTTGAGACCGAGCTGTGCCACCGCGCGGGCGACGTTTTCCGGCTCGTTTGGATCGAGCGGGGCGGGCAGGCCAGTGCGCACATTACAAAAACTACAGGCCCGCGTACATGTGTCGCCCATAATCATCATGGTTGCGTGACGCTTCGTCCAGCATTCACCTATATTCGGGCAACCAGCCTCTTCGCACACAGTATGCAGATTATTGGCACGGACAATGTTCCGCGTTTCTGTATATTGCGCTGATCCGGCCGCCTTTACGCGGATCCATTCCGGTTTGCGCAGAACTGGCGTATCAGGCCTGGATTGCTTTTCAGGATGTCGACCGCGGTTATTGATAAGTGTGACCATGATGCTTACAAGAAAATTGAATCGTTTTTACTTATGTAAGCACTGGCGTAGCCTGGCCAAGCCCACAAACAAAGTGTCACACAAGTGATGTGCTTGTATCCGCTTCTAGGCGAGTTGAAAATGCTGAGGCCGCAAAGGCCGGATACAAGACTTCAAGACGTTCGAGATGCGCAAGAAAGGAGGCCATAGAGCCCCCCATGTTTAATTTTTGTTGAGTGTCATTGCGTAAGAGAAGAGGTTTGCTGGCCTTGTGCTGGCTGCTGCGCTTCAATGGATTGCGTTTCGCCCACTGCAGCGGAATTTGTAGGTGTTAAAGTGGCAGCCACGGGCAGTTTGGAGCAGCGTGCACGAAATTCATCGTTTGCCTTATTGAGTTCTGCAACCTTGCTGAGAGCAGATCGTTTGATCATAACTGATGAAGTTGTGCCGGTCGCGGCTTGTTCAACCTTTGTTATTGTGCCTTCGTCCTGAAGCAGCGCGATCCTGTTCTGGAGTGCAAGGCAAGCCGGATCAATAGGAGGCGTCTCCGCCTTTTTTGCCACGGTTGTTGATCCTGTGGTCAGTAAACTTGTCCCATCCTGGGCGCAACCGATAAGAACGCTGCTGGCACATACCGCCAAAAGTGTGCTTTTGACTGTGGAGCGCATAGGCGCCTTCCTTTCTGTAAAGTCACAAACATCCGGACTAATGATTGCCGTCAGCATCAATCCATTACAACCAGTTGAGGTGCTAATTAAGTGGATAGCTTGGATAAGTAGTCTGACTTTCGCAAATACCAGAATGAGTGCGTCTATTATGCAACAGAGACAGGCCTTAACTCAGGCGGTGCCGTTCTAGTGGTCTGTATCACTTAAAATGTTGGGTTAGGACGTCCAAATTTTATTTCTGCCAAGGCGCGGCGAGTGAGGTGATACGAGTTATCATAAGCGAGCCGCAACACCGGCAGGAACAAAATTTGGGCGCCTTCGGTCACGTATCCCGGTTTGTGAGGGCGTCGGCCAG
>CAWUIN010000105.1:0-9407 GCA_963922535.1 uncultured Hyphomicrobiaceae bacterium
ACTACACAATTTTAGTGGCATGCCTTGAAGGCGACGCGAACAACAGGCAACGCGACCACATCCTAACCAGCCTTGAAAATCAAATTGGACGCGGCCTTGTCCATGTTCAGCCCTATCCTGAAGTTTTATCAATATCTGAAATATCGGAACGCAGTCAGGCACTCATTAATGCTGAGGCAACAGGTAGGAGGTGGCTGGATAAGACGAGCGCAGACCTTCTTGTTTGGGGTGAGGTTGCCAAAAGTGATGCGGTGCTGAGATTGCGTATTCTTGATGGCAAGGGTGATGTGTCGGAAAGTAAGGGCTATCAGTTAACCGAAACTCTTGAGTTGCCAACTGACTTTGGAGAAAAACTTGGCGCGGCCCTTGAGGGTATCATTGTGTCGAGTATTACAGCGGCCTATGACAGCGGACGTTATGTCGTTGACATTCTGAAACCTGCCCACGTTCGTCTTAAGAGCATAACGCAAAATCTTCCTACAACATTCACACCCGCGAGCCGTGGGACCATTCTGCATGCTCAGGCAGTTACGGCGGTAAAATTAGGTGAACAGCAGGGTAAAAATAGCCTTCTCGTTGAAGGCGTCGCCGCCTACCGCAATGCCTTGCAAGAATGGACGCGCGAGCGGGTGCCGCTTCAGTGGGCCACGACGCAGAATAACCTCGGCAATGCGCTTTCGACGCTTGGCGAGCGGGAGAATGGCACCGAACGTCTTGAGGAGGCCGTCGCCGCCTACCGCAATGCCTTGCAAGAATGGACACCCCAAGCGCACCCGCATGGCAATGAGATTGTGAAAAATGGCTTAAAACGCGCTCAAAATATTATTGAAGAACGCAACCCCAAGTGATGGTTGCAATCATCATTCTGACCTCAGCTTTTGGCTAAAAGCGGTGGTCGATGACCACACAAAAACGCCCGCACAATGAGGATTTTGACTTAACATGGGCAAATGATTTCCGGTAAGTCATACCCACAAGACGAAAGCGGATGCAATCGCGCATGATCAGGGGGCTTGAGGATCAGCGGAACCGAAATTGCCGGCAAGCATGGTTCAAAAGTTATAACTTTTGGACCACACACAGAAAACCAATAAAACCGGGGCTTTTGAGTGGTCCATTTTTATGGTCCAAAAATCTGGGCCGATATGCTATGATCTGAAGCATGAAAATGGGCTATGCACGGGTCTCAACGAAAGACCAAAATCTCGACCGGCAAATCGCAGCTTTGCGCGATGCCAAATGTGATCATATATTCCGCGAAGAGGCGTCAGGTAAGAATGTCGAAGGCCGCCCGCAATTGGAGAAAGCCATTGATGCGCTCGGCACCGATGATATCCTGATTGTTGCGGAATGGGATCGAGCCACACGCTCAATGATGGACGGGATCAACATCATTCAACGCATTGCGGATCGCGGTGCGAAGGTCAAAGTTCTCGATAAACCTTACCTCGATCTGACAACACCAATTGGCCAAGGTATTTTGGCGTTCTTGTCGGCAATGGCACAGGATGAGAGAGAACGCATTATCAAACGTGCCAATGAAGGTCGAGCGGCGGCTCGCAAAAAAGGTATCAATCTTGGCCGCAAGCGCATTCTGTCTGATTACCAAATTAAAGAAGCGCTTGGACGTCTCGAGGCCGGTGACAGCTGCCGAAGCATCGCTCGCAGCATGGGCGTCTCGCATCAGACGATTTCAAGACTGCGAGAGTAACATTTCCTCTTAGTACGTTAAAATTGATTTCTCACGTAAAACGTACTAAAATACATCAAATTCTATTAGCCAGCTACGCAATTAACGGGCGGCCTTAGTCGTCAGCTTCGGCTTCTTCTCCATAGGAAATTTGCAGCGCATTGCAACGTTCGACTAGGCAGCCCACAAGTTTTGATAGATTTTCAGAGGGGAGACCTTCACGAATAAATTCGTCCGCAAGAGCAGCCGCCTCATCAGGCAGGCGAGCAATAAAGTGACGAATGTGCCCGATTACCCGGTCGGGGGAATAGCCGGCCGCCCGCGCCTGACACTCCCAGTGCCGCGGCGCTATTTTGTCGAGGCGATAATGGCTGTCAATAGACATCGCCAACCTTCCATCGCGCCGCCGGTCGAGATAGGGCAGAATACTAATCACGTCGTACAGCGGCGCAAGACGGAAGCGGCCTTGCCGGGCCAGTAATAAAGAGAAGTTTTTTGCATGGGCGTCCGATCCGCCGATGACAAAATTATAAGCCTGCGCTTTCATGAATCTATCGCGGTCTTCGCCTGGCTTTGCCGATCCAGATAAGAGCTGCATAATGTCAGCAATGCCTGGGCCTCCGTCATTCTGATATTTATTCTGCGGTATCACTGCAAGCGCTTGACAGCAATCTTCCTGATGTACGCGCCTCACCTCTCCACCGCGGCTATCTAATGGAAGGCGTGTGCTGCCTTTCATGCGCACACGATCATAGCGTTCTATGACGACAACGGGTAAGTCACCAAAATGTTCGATCCAAATGCGTGGTGTTGGCAGTCCGAAACGCCCGGCCAGCCTTAAACAGAACGCTTCATTCTCAACCTGGCCTTCAAGATGAGGTATAGGCGGTTTGAGAATATGAGTTGAGGGCGTTCGTCCCCGCGGTTCGTACCAATTTTTACCAACACGATAGAGTGCCTTTTTGGGCTGCGCGCCTGCCAGTGAAAACTGGCCGCCAGTTTCGGTGAACTGTGTTGCGCCAGGATCTTTGGTCAGCTGACGGAATGCATGCTCCAGTATTGCGGTGGAAAGCCGTGTAACACCTTCACGGTTGCGCATCTCATCGATGTTTTCAGGTGAAACAATCTGGATAGCACCTTGTAGATCTTCACCTATATGAGCTAGGAGCGCAAATGCATTGCGCGGACTAACGCCAAAGCGGCGCCCCCAAGCTGCTAGCGTTATTTCATTATCCGGCAGAAGCCCCCACAAAAAAGGCCTGATGACAGCATCGCCGTGCTGAATTTTCGTCAACGGCATTGAGAGTGATAGAGGAACTGCATTTACATTTTGCAGCCACTCTTCATCGTATCGAAAAGCGAAGCGGCCCTGATAATACGTCACGACGCCGATACGTCGATCTCTTAACAATATAATGAGTTCACGCATCTGCCCCCCCGGGAGGTGGCTGATCGACGATTGCATCTATGTCGATATCGTCTTCTTCAGGCGTTTCGGTGTGTTGTGACATCGATGTGCATGCGCAAGCCGTGAGGTCGATTTGAAGCTCATTTAAGGCACGCAACACAAGACCTAGTTTGGCGTTAGCATTGCCTTGTTCAATTGCATTGACCCATTTGCGTGATACGGTGAGGCGATCGGCAAGCGCTTGCTGTGACAGGCCAAGCTCTTCGCGGCGGCTTTTAATGAGCCCTGCGATATCTTCAGCGCGCCGAATATGAAGGGATGATGTTTTGTAACCTGTAGGTGACATACACCAATTGTAACCTACAGGTGACATATTGCAAGAGAAAGCTGGCGGAGTTTATCTAATTACAGTCTTTACAGATTGTGTCCGACCTGTTCCATAAGAGGGATTATGCGAATTGCGATCTGTCTTTTCAAAATGTCTTTGACCGTACATCTTTCAAAATCCGTGCCATAGCCTCTTTGCATAAGTTCAAGGCTATGTTTCTGGCAAGTTGCCTATAAGCACCTAAAGTTGCCGGGTGACTACTTACGTACGCAATAAAGAACTGTGACGTAGGGTGGCATAATGTTAATGTCTTCTCCTTTACCCTTGGGCGTAGTAGATCTTCCATAACCCATTTTAATAGTGCCGCCTTTAGTGTTAAGCCCTTGCTTTCCACCACCTGCTAAGCCGTCCCATTTGTGAACATGTGCAGGCAATTGATCCTTATTTAATTTTATCGTTGCTTTCCCGCCTTTTTTCCCAACATGATTTTTCTCCACTACACCAAGTAGAAAATTGCCGCGTGCGTCCTCGTAAGGCTCCCATCCAACTGGGCATTGTTTTTTTTTGAATGCAATTATCGCTCCGGCAACACTCCAGCCTGAGTTATCCGTCAATGGCAATAGACCTGATATAAATAAGGGCATCAGGAAGATTAGTCTCCAGCTTCCACCGATATGGGACGCTATGAATGCTCCGATAAAAAAGGCAGTGAACATAATCGGCGAAAAGTAAGGGTGGCTGCTCGAAAAAAAAACTTTGTTATGACCATTCAGTTTCATTAAATCTGTTGCTGTTTCGCTTGATAACAAGCTTATCAACGGTATTATCCCTAGAAACGAGATGAACCAGAATAGCGCACTAATTACTTCTTTTCTTAACATGTCTTATCACAATAGCGCAGAAAGTTTGCTTGCCCTGTTTTTATGATATTTCGTATCACTTGTGCCGAGATATTACAACGTTTCATATCATCCATCGAAAGGCAGGGAAGCGTACATGTCGCATTTCAGCTTAATCTACCTTAGTCTCACTGCGATAATCATATTGTGTGGGATAGCTTTCTCACGAAGCAGAACACTGCTCCTTGCACTTACTGTTTTTATTCTAGCTCTGATTGTAAATTCCTTGTACTCAGAAAATTCTGAGCCTTGGCAAAGCCTACTGTTTTCTTTGGTTGCAATCGGTTTGGCAATCTCAGCAGCGTCTATCAAACACGCTGCTTTAGTCATTTACCAGGTTGCAAGCATGGTAAAGACGGCGCAGAAGCCTTATTTCTTATGGTGGGCTGCCCCACTATGGCTGCCCATAGCGATAGCGGTTAGCGTTTCATTCACTCTTGCGAGTTGGCGGGACGAAAGCATCAAAAACGAAATATATGAAATTCGTTCCAACAGATCGCTTGCATGCCGATCCGATGATTTTTTCGTCTGCAATTCCGCACCTGGACTTAGAGATAATCTGCAAGCAACGGTAAAAAATGCGGAGTTAAAGAGTTTGAAACTCCTCAAAGCCGCAATAGATAAAGTGAAGTTGGAGGCTGATAGTAGTACTAAAGCTAGTTTGTCAAACGTACGACAAAAATTATTCGACAGTAAGGGTGGCTTAGTTCCGAGAGAACCGTTCAGTAAACCCAAGAAATGCAAGACCTATGAATGGTTGTGGCCGTTCAATATTGGGAAATGCGTAAAATCCGAAATCATGTTTATGGTGTGGAGTGCGTACAATGAATTCTACATCGACCTTGTGAGGCTTTATGACGACTGGGCTCGGAAGGTTGAGAAAAATGGAAGTGCTGCGACTGGGAGCATCAGAGAGCAGGTGCATGCTGAAGGCGAGCTACTGCTAGCAAAAGCTTCAATAAATATTGGCAAATCTATTGACTGGATTTTTTTTACTCTGGCAGCCGCAACGGCAATGTCGACCGTGTGGGTATTAATCATTGCATTTAAATTGCTCGCCTTCATCGTTTGTCGGATTCTGTTTGACAAGAAATTCTCGAATGCGCATTTCGCACCTTTGCACGGCGAAGCCACGGGTTCACGCATTGTGGCATGTGAGATAACAAGGAAATTTAATGGCGGGCGACTGGGATTTGATGTGCCGCCTTCTGCGACTAGTGTGATTTCAATGACAAGGGTGAACGGGGTGAGCTGCCTGAATCCGGGGCAGCCGATTTTGCATAGCTTTGCATTGTTTTGGAGACGGATCTTAACTCAACAAATACTCTTGGATCGTTTTGCTGCAAACGACACCGTGAGATACCGAGCGGATAAGGATTGCAAGTTCGTAAGGATCGATCTGAAAGAGGGTGAGGCGCTGCTCTTCAACTTTTCTAGCCTTGTTGCATTCACTGAAGACGTCAGTTTGTCAACCTCCTGGCGCTTTGATGTTAGTGGTATTTTAAGGGAGCGATATATCCAGCCCCTAGCCCGCGGTCCAGGCTCGCTATACTTGTGTGGCAGGGGGGGATCAGTAGAAGTTTTACCTAACTCTCAAACTCCCTTCGCCAACATGCAAGATATCATAGCTATAGATGCACAAGCATCATTTCAGATCGAGGGAAAAATAGATCTACGGAGTATCTATTTGAGAAGCTTCGCGATGAGACCTGACAGGCACAGTTTAGTCATTCAGCAGGCGCCTCTAGGTAGCTACAATCAGCGCACTGGTCTTTGGTCTCGCGCATTATTCTTCGTATCACCTATCTAACGAAGGACCGTTTTTCGAACAGCATGTAGCTGCCTGCAGCAAAAGTTGAAAGTCTGTGCCAACCACATGTTAATATGACAATTATGGCCGTCTTGTTCGTTCTTTAAGTCTTGGCCATGAAGCTTTTCCGAACACATTAAAACAGGCCTGTTTCGGCCATAGAGAGAGCTGCTTTCGCTTTAAAATTGCGCTTGCGGTGATTAAGCGCTACAATCACCGCAATGAGTGCGGCGATTGTAAATTGGATATATGAACATAAAAGCTGGCCGGAGCTAAGCTGGGATTCAGATCAGCTTGCGCCAAAGCTGGCAGATATTCGGCATAGACAAGGACGTCTGCTTGGTCGTATGGAAGATCTTGGCTTTGATCTGAGGCGCGAAGCAAGCTTGGAGACGTTGACGGCAGACGTGCTCAAATCTTCGGCGATTGAAGGCGAAATCTTAAACCCTCAAGAAGTGCGGTCATCGATTGCAAGACGTCTTGGCCTTGATGTGGGCGGTCTGGTTCCGGCTAGCCGCAATGTTGAAGGCATTGTTGAGATGATGCTCGATGCCACACAACAGTTCGCAGCGCCGTTGACTGCAACTCGTCTCTATGATTGGCATGCCGCTCTTTTCCCAACAGGACGCAGCGGTATGCACAAAATCATAGTGGGGGCCTGGAGGTCTGTATCGGCTGGTCCTATGCAAGTTGTTTCTGGACCGTTTGGCCGGGAAAAAGTTCATTTTCAGGCCCCTGAAGCCACCACGCTCGATGATGAAATGGCCGCCTTCTTCTCCTGGTTTGAAGGAGAAAAGAAGATCGACCCTGTCTTAAAGGCAGGAATATCTCATCTTTGGTTTGTGACTATCCATCCGTTTGAGGATGGCAATGGGCGCATTGCGCGTGCGATTACTGATATGGCACTGGCGCGATCCGACCAAAGTCGGGAACGCTTTTATAGTATGTCGGCTCAAATTGAGATTGAGCGCAAAGTTTATTATGAGAAGCTTGAGGCGCAACAGAGGGGGGATCTTGATGTAACGCCTTGGCTTGACTGGTTTCTGGATTGTCTTGGCCGAGCCTTGGAAAATTCAGAAATAACGCTTCAGTCTATTCTGTTTAAATCAGCCTTCTGGGAACGTGCCAATCGAACCGGTGTTAATGAGAGGCAAAGGCTTGTGCTTAATCGCATGCTCGATGGCTTTAAAGGGCATTTAAACACATCCAAATATGCGAAACTTGCCAAGTGTTCCCAAGATAGCGCACTACGAGATGTCAAAGATCTCGTTAAGCGTCGTCTGTTGGTCCAGAATCCAGGAGGTGGCAGAAGCACGAGCTATCGTCTGCCTAACACTGACGAACTACCTAGTTAATTCAGATCCCGATGTTTTGTCACCGGGGAAAATAAGTCGGACTGGCGTATATGGCGTTCCATAAGACGGATTATGCGAATGGGAACGCTTTTACAGCCCCGTGTAAATGAAACCACCCCAATAATACGGGTGTGCGTACGGACGTGCGACAGCTTCAGAGGTAATATTGCCGATCCAGGTCATCAAACCGCGTGAGCGGCTAGCTTTTAATCCTTCCGGGCTCATCTCCTGCTCGATATCGCGCAGATGACGCACCGACAGATAGCCCTTGGCATGCATGTATTTTGAAAACGCAAAAATCTCGATGTTGGTAGCCTGTCGCAGCCAAACCCTGGCGCGCTGCAACGCTGATGGCGGCTCCAAGCCCTGGCCAATATGCAGATCGTAAAATTTGGCAATTAGCAGAGCTGTCGCATTATCGTTGACTGGCCACAGCGTGCCGAGCACACCGGCCGCGCCAAGCGACATAAAAGCACCCGGCAGGCCGGTGAATTCGTCCGGCGAGTTGGAAACGTCAAACAGGCCCGTTTCACAGGCTGAGAGCACAACCAAGCGCGGGCGGCCAAGTCCGGCCGTCTGGCTGAGCTGTCCAACGGTTAAAGGCACCTTGCCATGCATGATAAGCGCAGATTGGCGCGCATCCTGCCAAGAGAAGGTGCCATGGGAAGCGAAATGCCAGTGGCTGCGACCTTTAAGGGCGGAAAGCACAGCATCTGGCGTGGCTTGCACACCTTTGAGAACGACGCGTGCATTTTGCGGGAAGTGTGCCGCCACGGTCTCTGCCTCTTTCTCCGTTCCAGGCAGATCGCCGGTCGGATTGACAATAGCCGCTAAGCTTGGCGCATCATAGGTCCGGCCCGCTGCGTTTGTCAGCGCCTCAAGGCTTGGCGCGTAGACGATTTCGTAAGTGTCTGAAAGGAAACGTTCGCTTGCCGGGTCCTTGGCAAGGCCAACGGGCAGGATACCGAGCCCGCCAGACGGCAACCACACCAGACGGGCGCCAGATTTAACGCCGAGCCGTTTCAGCTGCTCATCGAGAGGCTTGCCAACCAGTTCCCATAACGGGTTGCCGATGCTAGCAATAGCCGCTGTCCATTCTGGCCAACGCTCTGTTTGTTCTTTCTTGCCTTGCAAATAATTAACAAAATATGCCCCGAACCAGCCGCCAAGTTCCGAGTTCTCCGTCTTGCCGCGCAGCACTTCGTTGAGCCGCGCCGATGTTAGCTCCGGCACGTCGACAATGGTCAGCTTTGGCTGGTTGGCGTTAGCAGTCACAATCAGCAGCTTACCGCCAAACTTGGAAATAACCGGCACCACGACCGCGCTGTCAGTGGCGGCAAGCCGCCCTGCGGCTGCCAGCGCTCTGCTTCGGTCCGCGCTTGCGGCATCCGGTTTTTCGATCAGTGCAAGGAGGCTAGAACGAAGCTTTTCGAGACGTGCGATAACCGCACCGCGATCGATGGATGTCTTTGCCGCCGCAAGATCCTGCTCGGCTTCGCGGATGCCGGCCCGCAGTTCTTCCAGGCGTGCCTGTTCGGCCGGTGTCAGGTTTTCCTCTTGCAAACGCAGCGCCACCTTCATCAGACGGGCACGGCCATCGTCAAGCACGGCAAGCGCTGCCGGTCCATTGCTAAGTCGCAGCAGCACATAGGCCATTTCACCGAACAGCGGCCCGGCTTCGCTGATCAGGCTACCTGCCTCAGCTTCATTCAGGCCCTGTCCGAACATCGCGGCAAATGCCTGAGTGGAACTTTTGAGGGCGGCGTGCGCTTTATCCCAGTCCGCCGTTTCCATATACAATTCACCGAGTCCTCGGCTGCTGCTCAGATGGTCACGTGGAAAGGCCTCCCGGGTTCTGACTTTGAGGGCTTTCTCATATGCGGCAATGGCCTTTTCCAGGTTGTCGGCGCGCGAACC
>CAWUIN010000106.1:0-9127 GCA_963922535.1 uncultured Hyphomicrobiaceae bacterium
AATTTGCGGCAAAAGTGAATCCAGGTGAGTCAATTCATCTATGGATTGGTATTACACATCGCCTAGTCCCACGACGGCGTCTGAAACGCTTCTGATACTCTTTCCCATGCCGGATCTGTAATACCGGGGTCGACTTCGATGATGCCTCGTACATGGTTGCCGTCTCCCCTGCGAAAATCCTGCTTACGGAAAAGACGATTGCCACGCGGCCAGCTGCAATTCGGGTGTGAAGCCAATATTTCGACCATCCGCCTGAAGACAGGGCGCTTCAAGCTATGTGACCTGGGGACAACCGGCTATATTTGATCTGTATCGCCTTTGGGGCGGCCAATACTGCGGTACCAAAGCCCTGCCTTGGCTGCATCCTCTGATCTGTAGATATTGCGTAAATCAATCAAGGCACCGCCCCGCATGACACCGGCCAGGCCTTTCAGATCCAGTGCGCGAAACTCATTCCATTCTGTGAGAACGACAAGAACATCGGCGTCTTGCGCAGTCTCCAGCGCGTTTGCGCACCAGATCACACCGGGCATAAGCTCTTGCGCATTTCTGCGGCCCTGCGGATCGTAAGCTTTTACCACAGCGCCACGATCCAAAAGTGCCGGGATGATCACCAGGCTCGGAGCTTCACGCATATCATCGGTATTAGGTTTGAAGGTCACTCCAAGAACGCCGATGGTAAGCCCGCGCACATTGCCACCGGCCGCCTCAGAAATCCGGCTTATCATCGCAATCTTGCGTTCGTCGTTAACGGTTTGCACCTGCTCAATAATACTCAGTGGCGATTTAGCCTCACGTGCTGTACGTACCAGAGCCGAAACATCCTTGGGGAAGCATGAGCCGCCATAACCAGGGCCAGGATGCAGGAACTTGTTACCGATACGACCATCCGACCCGATCGCAGTCGCAACTTCCTGCACATCGGCGTTAACATTTTCGCAAAGATCTGCAATTTCGTTGATGAAGCTGATCTTCAGTGCCAGAAACGCATTGGCTGCATACTTTGCGAGTTCTGCAGATTCGCGCGAGGTATAAAGAATTGGTGCGTTGCGTAGTGCCAACGGTTTATAGACGCGTTGCATGACCTCTTTGGCCCGTTCGTCATCGACACCGACCAGTACACGATCAGGATGCGTGAAATCGAAGATGGCAGAACCTTCACGCAAAAACTCGGGATTGGAGCAAACTGCAAAGTCGGCCGTTGGATTGATTTCACGGATACGGCGCTCTATCTCACGGCTTGTACCGACCGGAACAGTCGATTTTGTCGTGATTACTGTATAGCCTTCGAGATGCTCGGCTATTTGTTCTGCGGCTTTATAAACATAGCTAAGGTCTGCGTGGCCGTCGCCGCGCCGCATCGGTGTGCCAACCGCCAGAAACACGAGTTCGGCTTTGCGCACAGCTTCCTGAAGATCGGTTCGAAACGACAGACGGCCGGCTTGCATATTGCGCGCAAGCAGTGTTTCAAGCTCCGGCTCGTAAATCGGAACTTCGCAGTTGTTTAGCGCATCAACCTTGCGCTGATCCTGCTCAACACAAGTGACTGACCAACCGAATTCCGAAAAACATGCAGCAGATACGAGACCAACGTAACCTGCTCCAATCATGCAGATTTCCATAATCAGCCCTTCAGTTGTGATTAAATTGAGATGTCCTTGTAGCGATGATCATCATAAGACGTCAACATGCCAGGGACATACCATTAAAATAGACGGTGTATGGACGAGTGGTCTGTATCAGTGACCGTATGAAGGCGGTTGAGACAAATTTTTTCGTCACAAAAACTACGTTCGCGCCGATGGAGACAGATTTGTACCGTCGCGGAGGAATGTGGCAAAACAGGCACCGGCTCTCGTGTGGCTCAACTTAAGATGCGTCCGAATGGTATTGCCAAGTTGAGTGCTGGGAGCCGCAACAAACTACATTTTCATTCGTGATAAAGAAAAATATCATTTGATTTCAATGGTCGTATTTTGGGCTCGATTGGTTCGTCGAGGCCCGCAGCACTTAACTTGGCAATACCTCAACGCTGTGCTGTGCGGCCTCGCCCAGAACATCCGCCTCATCATCAGGGGGGGGCGAGAATTTTTTGCGCTTGGTTCTGGCGATGCTCAATTTACGATCCCGCCCGACACATGCGACCTCCTGACGGCATCGCTCTTGCTGCATAAATCATTGCCCCCGGCAGCTGGCTACATAGTAACATTAGATGAAAATTTCGGGGGCTTTTTCACGTTTGAATAAATAAGGCTAGATGCCCATTTGTCCTCTGTTTCGCCATTGATCAAGCTGAGTTTCGTATGCAGTCATGATATTTTTTATTTTATCGATCACGGACAGGCTTCTAAATGTCCTCCAGCCCGATTGATCAACACAAATTTGAATAGGATCCATACAATTTTTAAGCATATTATAGGTGGACCAAATTAGCCATAAAACAAGCACGTAAAAAATAGAGTGATGATATAATCCTGCATATACATAGTTGTAATAGGCAGGGTTCAGAAACGTAAAGCCAATTGATGCGGAGGCAAGAAAAATCAAAGGTATAAATATCACAGCATAGCTATAATTCCTCTTTATTTGAAATATGATGTTTCTCAAAAACTTTTCTATAAAAAACACTCTTAAAGCAGTCCAATGCAATGTCTCAATATACAGCGCTGCAGTTGCCGCTTCAGATTCCTCATCATTTTTATTGGGGTCATATGGTGTATCTTCAGATTTTTGAGCTTGCCCTGCTGATTTTTTTTTCTTCGAAATTTCAGTAACAGCAAGCGTAGCGTTGTTTACCAAAATTTCAGAACGATTTGCGAGCTCGGACAAGTATGCTTTTAAGAATGCTTGCATTCTTATCGCATTTTGCTGTTGCTCTTTACGATACCCCATTCTGTATATAATTATAATGATAAAGTAAATGAAAACAAAGCTAATCAATCCAAAAGTGAATTTATTTATATATTTCCTTGCGTCTGATCCTTCGCTCAAATCTATTGGCTGAATTAGATTGAAAGTAGTTGTCGCCACTATGTTTTGGACAATAGAAATAACGTGGTTGCTTCCATCATCCAACAAACTTAAAACATCAACAGAATTTGCAAATAGTATATTAATCAAGATATAAAGGGATAATAGTCCCGACGTATAGACTGTAAGTCTTGTGATGTTTGAGCTTATTATTTTTTTAAATTTCGATAGAATCAAAAAGCAATGATAATCGCTTTCTCCAAAAGTTTTAACAACAAATGCACTGTCGATATCATCATATAAATTAAGCGCATTAACATCGTTATCAAACTCTGTAGAGAAAAACTCTTTTGCTCGTTCGTAATCTCTTGGTATCTTTTCCCGCGTGTAACTGTCACTTTTCTTGTCTTGCGGGATCAAACTGCGAAACGAGAGCTCTTGATCCATTGTGTACAAATCAATACTTCGGCCTTTGTCATCTTTGCCTTCATCTTGTCTTTTGAACGCTTTGTCGAGTTCCTCTTCGGTTTCTGTCATTGCATTTGCGACAGATCCCAGAGCCAGACCAACAGCAGCAGTTGTAGGTTGTTCTTTCGGTGGTGATATAAATTTAATCCGTCGTAACACAAGTAGAACTGGCTTTATTATTATCGCAAATAATCTTATTATTAAACGTGCAATCCTAACCGTTAATCTGAAAATAAAGCGAAATGCTAAGATAAAAACTGCAGCAAATATGACTGCACCAACAACAGGTAGCGCAACAATTAAAGTTTGTGTCCAGTGTTGAGGACTAACAACCAAAGTAACTGTTTCTGAGCTTGACTTGGCATATGTTTGATCACCGCTATATACGGCAACAATCTGATGCTGACCCAAATCCAATTCATCAAGCTTTATCGATGCCGTGCCATCCGAAGACACGGTATCTTTGCCTATATCAATTATGCCTGATTTAAATTCGACTATACCGGTAGGCCGTGGTTCGGCTGACCCGACAACCTTGGCTTCTAGCTTAATGCTATCACCCTGAATAATTGAAGGTGGGAAAGACTTTATCTCAACTGACGCGTCAGACGATATAACGTCGGATACTGGTGTTTGCTCTTGAGTTGATAATTCTTGGCCGTACGTTGATAATGGTGCACTGAACATTAATACACCAGCCAGAAGGCATATACTCAAATTGTAACGCAATTTATAACCCCCTCAACATGATCCATCAATATTTCATGACTACACAATTTTTTACATAATGCCAAGCGTTTTAACCATATAACGTATGGCAACTCCAAGCATACTCTACTTCATTTTTTCTATCCGCCTTCCATAGGCTTTTCAGTCGTACAGCAGGGCAGCTCTAAGGGCAACGTTTTTATAGCTCTGCAAGACAAAAAAAGCACATACCTCTCTGCTTTAATCCGGTCACAAGAGAATGCCCTATGAATATCAAGGAGATATTCATAGGGCAGAGCCACACACAGACGCCCTTTAGCGTGAATTTCCAAGAACATTGCTGGATTTTAAAGAGCGCTTTGCAACAGGAGAGGCGTGTCGCGGTTATCTGGCTAAATGTCGTTGGCCGGACGGGCTGCGCTGCGCACGCTGCGATCTTGATCATGTCTGGCTGCGCATTCCGGAGCATCCGGCTTGGCCGGAGCGCGATGTGCAGCTTTTTCAATGCGCCAAATGCGGCCATCAGAAAATGCGGCCACCAGACGAGCCTGATTTTCGGCGTGCTTTTCCACTAAGGCTCGGCTCATATGAAACAGCATGGGCGTGGGCCCATCGCATTCGCCGTGCCTTGGTGCGCGAAGAGCGTGAGCCTTTTGGGGGGGGGCATCCAACTCGATGAGACCTTTGTCGGCGGCAAAAACCAAAATAAATCAATTGTTTTAGTCGCAGCTGAAGAGGGTGCGCGTGTCCGGCTTGTGCAGGCGCCTGGCAATTATGAGGCATGCATTAAACATGTTGTCGGCACGGAAATTGCTGCTGAGGCAACGGTTAAAACAGATGGCCATGCCGCCTATAATCAACGGACGTTGGCTAAGAGTGCGCATGACGGGAAGGTGCAGACAAAAGCTGAGAAAAAATCGAACGATCATCTCCAGCTTTGCTATTGGGCTGCATCGGCCGCGGAGCGTTGGCTGCTCGCCACTCATTGCGGTGCAGCCTCAGAAAAGCATCTGCAGTCTTACTCTTGGCGAGCATGCATTTCGTCATAACCGGCGCAAGACAAAAGGCGTCGGACGACTTGTGGCGCGATGTCTTGAGAACATGATCGCCAAGCCACCGCTCACGTCGCGCCAGCTGATCCGAGACACTATCCCTGTCGCGCGTTCGAAGGAGTTGTCTATTGAACCGGATTAAACCGTAGAGGTATGCAGGTCAAGCCTGCTAAGTTTTTGGATCTCGTGGCTGATCTTCTGAAAGAAATTTGACTGAAACCCACTCAGCTAATTTTCCTTCAACAATTCCGTTTCTTGAGGTGCAATTATTATTTCCTGTATTGATATATTCGCTCTGCCCTTCTACGCACGATGCAAAATAATATTTGCTAATACGGACCCAGCCATTACTTTGCTCAAAAACTTCAATGCCTTCATTGAAAGATAATTGCCCTACTATGCCGCAGCTTGTTGACGGGCATGTGCGACGATTTAAGCGGTAAGCAGTAACCCAAAACTTAGTAGCTACATTTGCCTGCTTTTTATTTATAGGTTTGCGATTTTCTGACAAACTATTGTCAACTGTATCAGTTGGATTTTTTTCCTGTTGAGTTTCTACTTTTGGATCTGAAACTGCAAGAACAACCGTTTGAGTTGGATCAATGCGAGATTCATTTGGTATTGGAAGCTTGTTTGTCTGAGAATTCACAACATCAGGTGAGAGTAGCTTTGTTGCCCCGATAGCCATACCAAGAAAGCACAAAAATAGCATACAGGCAGTATATCGGCGCTTCCTGAATAGCGAGAATAGATAAATAGTCCCTGCAATTGCAATCAAGAAAACAATTGTGATGGCTATGGATATAAATTGGTCGTTCAACTTCGTGCTCCTTACAGAATAATTGTTATACAAGCGCCTGCTGTTATCAAAATTAATGATAGGCGCCACTTGCTTTTGGATCTTTTGCAAAATATGTGGTGTTGGTTAAAATTATATAACTAGAACAAGTATTTGCAATATGCCTTTGGGATTAATCCGACTCAATAGGCAATTCCTTCGAATGTGCAGCACGGATATGTGTCTGGGATGAGTTGCGTAACATGAGCAGCGATTTTGACGATCATTCCAAGCCAATCACCAGCAAGCCATTGACGCAACCGCTCTATATTTTTTTAACTCTTCCCGATTACGTACCATCCTCAGC
Source organism: uncultured Hyphomicrobiaceae bacterium (assembly GCA_963922535.1). GTDB lineage: Bacteria > Pseudomonadota > Alphaproteobacteria > Rhizobiales > Hyphomicrobiaceae > Tectiglobus. The sequence continues at coordinate 6,344 of CAWUIN010000106.1, forward strand.
CAGCTTTAAAAGCCTGTAGGGCATTGGCGGGATCTGGACTGCAGCGAAGGCCAGACGATAAATTCTGCTCACATCAAAATATTGATTTCCATCAAATCTGTAATTTTGTCTGTGCCGCACCAGGCGATTATGTTCGCTCTTTTCCAAGCCAGGCAGGCCTGTCATAATTGAACGGATGCGATGCAATCAGTAAAATAGTAGGTGAAGTGAAAGATGAAAACACGTGCCGCCGTGGCGTTTGAAGCCGGCAAACCTCTGGAAATCGTCGAGGTTGACCTCGAAGGTCCGCAGCACGGAGAGGTGCTTGTTGAAATCAAAGCAACCGGTGTTTGCCATACGGACGAATTCACACGTTCCGGTGCCGATCCGGAAGGCATATTCCCTGCAATTTTAGGCCACGAAGGGGCTGGTATCGTTGTTGATCTGGGCCCCGGTGTCTCAAGCCTGAAAAAGGGCGATCACGTTATTCCTCTTTACACGCCGGAATGCCGCGAGTGCGAATATTGCCTCAACCCCAAAACCAATCTGTGCCAGGCGATCCGCACGACGCAGGGTAAGGGGCTGATGCCCAACGGGACGAGCCGATTTTCCTTTAAGGGTAAGACGATCCATCATTACATGGGCACCTCTACGTTTGCCAATTACACAGTCGTTCCGGAAATTGCGCTGGCCAAGGTGCGCGAAGACGCGCCGTTCGACAAAATCTGTTACATCGGCTGTGGCGTGACAACAGGTATTGGTGCGGTTATTAACACGGCCAAGGTTGAGGCGGGCTCCAACTGCATTGTCTTCGGTCTCGGTGGTATTGGACTTAACGTCATTCAGGGCCTCAGGCTGGTTGGTGCCGGTATGATTGTCGGCGTTGACACTAACCTCTCTAAAAAAGAATGGGGGGAAAAGTTCGGCATGACGCATTTCGTCAATCCTCAAGAGGTCGAGGGTGATTTGGTCGCTCATCTTGTCGACTTAACTGGTGGTGGCGCAGACTATACGTTTGAATGTATCGGCAATGTTGATATTATGCGCACAGCTCTCGAAGCAGCGCATAAGGGCTGGGGAGAAAGCATTATTATCGGCGTTGCGGGTGCAGGGCAGGAGATCAGGACACGGCCCTTTCAACTGGTCACCGGCCGCTCGTGGCGCGGTACGGCTTTCGGCGGTGCGCGTGGCCGCACTGATGTTCCTCGGATTGTTGAATGGTACATGGACGGCAAGATCCAGATCGATTCGATGATCACGCATATGATGGCATTGGAGGAGATAAACACCGCTTTCGATTTGATGCACGAAGGAAAATCGATCCGCTCAGTGGTTGTTTTTTGGGGCCTTCAGTAACGCACTCCATCTTTTAACGAGGATCTGAGCTGCAACGCACAGAAATGAATTGCGTATTAATTGATAAAATCATCGTAGCGCAAATCTGCAGAATCAAAACCAATATACGCGTTATGTATATTGATGTATCGCAGATGTAACGTCCCGCGGCTGTCGGGTGGCGGCTTGCAGGGTATGGCCAGCTAAGGGCGCCCGCAAAAATAAAATGAACGGTTTCAACGCCGTTCAGTATTCAGCCTTTCTTCTAGATGACGGCTGTAAGCTGCCATAGCATAGCACATGATAAAGTAGATCACCGCGGCAAATACCAGGCCTTCAACATAATACGGACGCCATATAGGATCGCTGGCGCCAAGGCGGATGGTACCAAGAAAATCAAACATCGATATAATGATAATAAGGGTAGTGTCTTTGAACAGGCCGATGAATGTGTTCATCGTCGGCGTAATAACGAGTTTCAACGCCTGCGGCAGTATGATCAAAACGGTTTTCTGCCAGTAAGACAACCCCATGGCATCGGCTGCCTCATACTGCCCCTTTGGAATGGCCTGTAAGCCACCGCGGATCACCTCTGCCACGTAGGCTGCGGAGAACAGAGTAAATCCAATCAACGCACGCAGCAGCTTGTTAACGTTCATACCTTCCGGCAGAAAAAGTGGGATCATCAAACTTGCCATGAAGAGTATTGTGATTAACGGTACGCCGCGGATGATCTCGATAAAGAAGATGGAGATCGTCTTGACAACGGGCAAATCCGACTGCCGGCCAAGCGCAAGCAGAATTGCGATTGGAAATGATAGCATGATGCTGATCACAGCAAGGATTAGAGTAACCGGCAGACCGCCCCACTTGTCAGTCTCGACAAAAGTGAGCCCGGAGTTTATTTTGATCGTGAACCCAAAGATATCGACTGGAAAGCCGCCACCTTGCATGAGTATGAACATCGTTGGGACCGCCAGCAACCAAATAATCACAAGGGGCCGGCTCCATTTCGAGGTGTCGAGCGAAACAACGATCAGCGTCACCAGCATGATCATCATGAGCAGCGGACGCCAGTGCTCCGCTTGTGGATAAAGGCCGAAAACAATAATTCGGAATTTTTCGGTAATGAAATCCCAGCAGGCACCTTTGGCAACACGGCAGGCGTCTGAATCCGGCGTAAAAGAATACCCCCACCAACTTTGCGGATCGGCGGTGATTGTCAGGATTGCATCAGCTATAGCCCACCCGTAGATGGCAGGCAGCAACCAGGCGAGGAATATCGCAATGAGAACCGTGACAATTCCGTTGCTCCAACTGTTAAACAGATTTGTGCGCGCCCAGTTCAACAGGTTCGTGTGTCCCCAGTTCAACAGGTTCGTGCGCGCCCAGGAACGGAGGTGCGGACGGCTGAACTAGCGGGGGGGCGGGGGAGGGGGGGGGGGGGGGGGGGGGGGGGGGGTTTATGGG
>CAWUIN010000107.1:0-9086 GCA_963922535.1 uncultured Hyphomicrobiaceae bacterium
CCACGTCAAGAAATCATCGCAATCTAGCCAATGATAGCGGAACCATCGGGGTAATCAGGTAGTTTCATGCGTGTTTCGTGCAGTATTAACCATCGAATTTGGCTGGCAAACTGTCTTGTTGACGATATGTTCAAATCTTTTTACTCCATACACGAGCGTTGGCTACGTCGCCGGAACGAGTGTAACCAATACCAGCGCACGTAATAAAAGAACCAGCCCAGACTTGGGCTGTTACCCTGTACGTCATAGTAGTTCAGGCGTCCTCTCAGAACCCTGTTCAGCCACATCCCGGTTTCGCCAATGGGACGATGCAATCGCTTTCGCAATCCCGCCTTGATCTCTAGGAGCTTGACCCGCATCCGCTTTTTGATCGTTTGCGCACGCGGTGCTAAGGACAGTTTAGGCGGCCTTTGTTTTTAAATATTTTTACCGCCCAGACTATGCACGCTTTCAATCAACTGCGTGCATATAAAGCTCGTCTGCCAGACTAACTGCGCCATACCTGATGACACGGACGCCGGAATTGTCTTACATGAGTGTGCGAGTGGGAAATTCCTGGGAGGCTGCAATGCGTATTCGGCGTATCTTCGGTGTTTTGTTAGCTGTTTTACTTGCTGTATCCACGCCTGTCAGGGCGCAAACTGAGGGGGAAATTTCGGCACTCATCAGCAATGTTAGCCGCCTTAGGCAGACCGGAAAGTATGGCGAAGCAATTGGGCCTGCCAAAAAGTTATTGGAAATTGCTGAACAGTTGCTTGGCCCTGACCACCCCAATGTCGGCACCATGCTCAACAACCTGGCCGAGTTATATAGGCTCCAAGGCCGGTATGCGGAAGCCGAGCCGCTCTACAAACGCACCATCACGATCTTTGAAAAAGCGTTAGGACGCGCCGCAAAATAACTTCTACTCTTTGCTGTTATGGCGCGGCACGTCCTTAATATGGTCTGTTTAATAAAGGGCCAACGTATCGAGTACTGCTTTAACCCTGGGGACCTCATGGGTGCGGTACAGGTCCGTTTGGCCCAAGGCGGCAAGGACTGCGAAAAATGGCTCGGCGCTGCGCACCTCATCGCCGAAATACTCAAAAGCGTGGGGGAGCGCGTTGCAAACGGGAAAGCCAAGGTTGCGCAAACGGAATGCGCTGAGAAACGTCTGCATCTGGAATTGAATGCGCGTCTTGCTGTCCAGCAGGTTCTTGTAATAAAAGCCAAGACCCGCATCGATAAAAATCCGGCTAACTCCCAGACCTGTCGCAACATCGATTTCACGGGCGAAAAATTCATACATCGCCGCAACCGGATCGCGACTGAGGTCAAACCCTTCCACATCGCGCACCGTTTCACCCTGAACATAGCAAATGATTACGCCAGCATCCGCCTCTGCAATGGCGCTGTAAATCTCTTCGCTGGAACGTGGACCGGTGAGATTGATAATAGCCGCGCCGGCGCGCAGCGTTTCCTTGGCCACAGATGCATCATAGGTCTCAATTGAGGTTAAGATACCGTCCCCGGCGAGCGTCTCCAACACCGGCAAAAGCGCGTTTTTTTGCGCCGCACCATCAACCCGTGCCGCGTGGGGCAGCGTGGATTCCGCGCCGATATCGATAATATCAGCGCCCTGAGCGGCCAGAACCCTGGCCCGGCGAACGGCAGCCTCGGGGCGCATACAGACGCTTTCGCGATACCAGGAATCGGTTGAGAGATTAACGACACCCATAATAGCTTTTGTCGCGCCGAAATCAAAATGGCGCCCGCCGATAGAAAAATTCTCGACCCTGACATCGGCTGCGTGTTGATGACGCTCGTAAAGTCCATAAAGGTCTTGCAAGGTCAGCATCAATCCTGCCTCTAGTTTCGGTTGAATTTCACTACACAAGAAGATGTTAACCGGTTCCCGCCACACCCGATTGCGCTCAAAGCCCCCAGCCGCCTGCAACTTCCAATGTTTGCCCGGTGATATAAGCTGAGTCAGGCTGCACGAAAAACCAAACCGCGTGGGCTATTTCACTCAAGCGCGCCGGGCGGCCCGCCGGCAGCTTCAGGGCAGCCTCTAAATCTGCATCGTCGTATTCAAACGAGTTTTCCGCAATGCCGGGTAACACGGCGTTGACGGTTATATTGTCCGCAACCACGTCTCTGGCAAGCGATTTGGTGTAAACGACGACACCGGTCTTGGCGGTCATATAGGCCGCATTGCGCCCCCAGGCAGTCACGTGGTGAGCGCCAGCGGCAGCAAAATTCACGATCCGCCCGCCGCCTGCAGCCCGCAGATGCGGCACAGCAGCGCTCGTCACGTAAAAGGTTGAGTGCAGATTGGTGTCGAAGGCAAACCGCCAGTCATCGGCTGAAAGCTCGCTTGTTGGTTTGGCAAGCCAATTGCCAACATTGTTGACCACGACCGACAGGCCACCCAATGCCGCCGCCGCCGCGTTGACAAGACCGCGCGCTGCATCCGGATTGGAGATGTCAGCCGCAAGGGCCGCCGTGCTCACTCCTTGTGCCTCGGCCTCACGGCACACCGCAATCGCTGCCTCTTTGCTACGATTATAATGAACCGCGACATCATAACCGTGGCTTGCCAGCATAAGCGCCACAGTTTTACCGATGCCCCCCGATGCTCCCGTGATGAGTGCTTTTTTCACCTGGTTTTAGCCCTCTGTAAGCTTTGTGAGGCCGGTTTGATCGACGGCTTCGTTCAGCGCCGCAATACTGGCGCCTGAAACCGGATCGATCCAATCCGGCGCGATTTCGGCCAGCGGTGTCAGCACAAAGGCACGTTCCCGCATGCGGGGATGCGGCACCGCGATCACACCATCATCGAGCACAAGATTGTCATAAAGAATAAGGTCCAGATCCAGCGTGCGTGCCCCCCAATGCTCTTTCCGTTCCCGTCCGAATGCGTTTTCGATCTCATGCAGGCGGGTGAGGAGCAGACGGGGCAGGAGACTGGTGCACAATAAAACGCAGCCGTTTACGTAATCAGGCTGCGGTGGCCCCACCGGCTTTGAACTGTACCAGGACGAGCGCTCAGTCACCTTGATATCGGGATCGGCATCGAGCATGCCGAGCGCACCTTCCAGGATGGCCTGCGTTTTGCCCAAGTTACCGCCAAGAGCAATGGCCGCGCCATGTATCATAGTCTCCGCATCGGCCGTCGCTTCATCGCTGCAGGTCATTGCAACCTTTGCATTCTGGTTTCTGCTTCTTCGACAGGTAAACTTGTGAATTTCGATTATTTGCAATTTTTTTCTAAGGCAGCAGTTTGAGCTTATGACCAAGTAATCCAGTCAATCTTGATTTCGAAACCACTTGTTTGTGTACGAAATGCGGCGACGCGTCAGTTGTTGAGTTCAGTTTGTGTCGAATGCGCAGATATCGTTTTTTAGGACGCAGAACTATAATTTGCGCCCCTTGGAATTCACAAGATCTTGCCTGTCGATCTGTAGTATAATCATACACAATGACGTGACATCTACATACCAGGCCAACGCTCTGGTTCTGCCCAATTCAAGCCTTGATAGTGATCGCGGCTTGTCGGGCATCTGCTAAGGCGATACCCCTGCCTTTTAAATGGTACTAAAACCGCACCCTTTAATTTTTCACGCAAAACAGCTGCAGTTGGATTATAGCGATCATCTTTTGGCGTAGCGACTATGACTTCGCCCTTACTCGTCAACGGGAGTGTGATGCTGCCAACGATGCGTCTATTCCATTCTTTATTTGTTTGAACGCACAGGGAATAAATTGCGACCTCTTCGCCATTTTCATTCCTTTCGGCTCTGTATGTGAATTCTGCGCTCGTGCCAGCACCCAAGCCAACCGGGTATTTATTGGCACACAGACAGGCCAGGGTCCGCATACTAAGGTTTTTTATAATCCAATAATCCGTTGATGCGCGTTCCGGCTGTTTCAGCCCGCCGCCGCCTGCCGGTGTTTTCTGACCAACGGCGTTCACACGAATTGCAGGATTAGCGACGAACACCATTGTAATTAAGACGGTGGAGGCGAGCAGAATAAAACCAGATCTTTTAATCATCTTTAGTTCCATTAACTTATCATGAGCAGGTGATATTTTCTTTTAAAGTTTTTATGCTCACCATGCAATCCATTGTGGACTGGTTGTATCTAAAATTGTGCAAGACTGAGCAATTTGATTCACGGGGCCTGCCCCGACGTTTTAAGTGATGCAGACCATTAGGTCGTGTCATCAGCCTCGGCCAGGAACTTACTGATTGCCTGTAATGTTGGTTTGTCCCGCAAGAGCGGAGCGTGTCCCTGCCTGGGCACTTCAATGGCGCTGCATTGGAGATGTTGACGGCACATCTGTTCGACGGTTGCCTGACTGAGAAGATCGGACAGCGCTCCGCGGATAACTAAGCACGGCACGCGCTTAAGGGCCCGGAACAGCGGCCAGAGGTCTGGTAATTCGCCCGTTTCCTGCGAAAATGTCCGTACGATCTGCGGGTCATAGCCGACGACCGGCCGGCCGTTGCGCTCATTAAACCATTGACGCGCGATATCAGCCCATTCTTCCTCGCCAACGTCCGGAAACATGTGGCTAACACCTTGCAAGAGAACGTGCGTTGCGTCTTGCCATGTCCTCGGCGTAGGCATTTGGCTCACGTACTTACTAATCCGCATAAGGCCTAACTTATCGATAATGGGACCGATATCGTTCAAAATAACAGCGCCGATCAGTGAAGGCTGAACCGCGGCCATAGCCATTGCAATTAATCCGCCGCGCGATGTGCCGATCAGCGCCGCATCATCGAGATGCTGTGACGCCATGAAATCCTGTACGTCGAGCATTTCCACTGGAACGATGTAGTCTTTCCAATCAGGTGCATTTTCTGATTGGCCGCGGCCACGGCAATCGAATGTAAACACATCACGCGCCCGGCCCTGCTCACTAGAAAGTGCCGTTGCCAGAACATGAAAATCCCGTGAGTTTCGCGTTAGCCCGGCAAGACACAGCACCGGTCGCCAGTTGGTGCGAGGGGCAGGATAATGGCGGCCATAAAGGGTAGTACCATCTCGTGCAGTAATCGTAATGTCGCGCCAGTTGCAGGCGCTATTTTTTTTTATCATTATTGGTCTCGCGGCAGAGAGAAGCTTTAAGATTTCTTGCGGCCGCGGTTCATGTCGTTGATGATGCGCAATGGGTCTTTTATACCAAGGCGCGCGCGGTAGACCTGCACATTGGATAAAATTTTCTGTGTGTAAAGGCGGGTTTCTTCAAATGGAATTTGATAGATCCAGTCCAGGGCTTGCACATCGGGACTTCTTGGATCCCCAAGCTGGCGCAGCCATTGCCGCGTGCGCCCCGGCCCTGCATTATAACCAGTGAATGTCAGGATGTAGCTGCCGTCAAATTGTTCTGTAAGATCGGCTGCGTAAGCCGTGGCAAGCTTTACGTTGTAGGATGCGTCATCAAGCAGTTTCTTCATGTTGCATCTGACCTTATAATTGCGGCAGACATCACGAGCTGTGCCAGGCATGATCTGCAATATGCCGCGCGCTCCGGCCCCGGAAACAACGTGCGTGTTAAATTCGCTTTCCTGGCGGGCGATGCCAAGCACAAGGGCGGTTTCGGGGGGTGTCCGTAACGGTTCGTACTCTGGCAGGTATGCGAGTGGATACGAAAAGATATAAGTATTGAACCCGCGTGCAACGCCTATTTTTCCAGTGCGCACTTCAAGTTGCCCATCGCCGGATGCCGCAGCCAGCTGAGCCAACAGGGCCACATGAGCCTCATTCGGCAGCCCGCTGGCCAAACTGCGATAAAATCTCAGAATTTGCCTTCGCGGCTGCTTAAGAAGACGCGCAATCATGGTGGCTTGCACTGCAGGCATGCTCAAAAATGTTTTGACATCCTGCTGCGTTGGCACAACCGGAAGTGGAATTTCCAGTTCTTCATTATCCGGGGCCAGCGTTTGTGCCGCAATAAGACCGTGGAATGTATCGCGATAGCGTGCTGCTGCCTTGTATTGCTGCGCTGCCTTATCGTCCTGTCCGAGTACAGCGTGTGTGCGCCCCAGCCAATAGTGCGCCATCGATGTGCTGAGCGGCCCGCTTACAACCTCCAAAAGACGCGTAAAGTGCGAAAGCGCAACCTTAGGCTTATTGCGTTGGCGCAGGGCAAGCCAGCCTGCAAAAAAAGCTTGATCCTTTGCTGCGCCAATGTCTTGCGGGCGAATATCGTCAACAAAACTCGCTGCCAGTTCGTACTTTTGCGACTTAATTGCGTTGAGTGCATTCGCGTGGCGCTCCTCCCACCAAGCATCAACATTAATAAGCTGCTCAGACGCTACTGGCACTTTGGCAAGCAGACGCCAGGCTGCACTGTGCTGCTTTCGAAGTCGCAATTGCTGTATCCGCTGGAATGCGTAGCCAAGATCGCCTTCCCGCTGCTTGGCGGGCACATTATTCATCCACTTTGTGGCAATGGGCTGGCGCAGAAAGGCCGAAAGGCGAGCCGTCGCCTTCTTCCGATCCTGCTTGTCCAGCAGCTTGATAACACGGCGGATTGAATGGGCGCGCAACCTGCGCGATGAGCGCCACCGCAGATTATCAACCAGAAGACGATTGAGCCGACAGGTATGATCTGCGTTGGTTAAAAGACTGCCAAAACGCTGCAGGAATGGCCCTTCCCGGCGCGCGGAAATTCCTCCACCACACCATGCTTTGGCGGCGTAACGTTGTGCCTCCGACTGATTTCCAAGCGCAAGATGCGCTGAGGCGATGGCTGCATATCCAGCATCTGTCTTAGGCGCGGTGTCCTTGAACTGCGCAAGAATGTTTTGTGCACTGCCACCATCGATAAACAGGGATTGCTCCAGTCTGCGCTGAATAAGCATACGCTCGGGCCATAATGGATTTTGCGTGAGAAAATCGCGATAATCCTGAGAACGTCCAAAGCCACTGCGCAAAATAGACCATGTAATGAACTTCCGGCCCGCAGGAATGGAAATTTTTTCGCGATCCCGACGCGCACCATCCGGATCACCGCGTTCCAGAGCTTTAAGGGCAGAATCCAGTAAAGCCTTATCGCTCTGCGAAATACTGAATTTGAGGAGTGGCGTGATCAGCTGTGTGAGACTTTGCCTGTAACGCTCTTCGGCTGCCGTGAGAGCAGTTGCAACAGATGGAGATTGCTTGCCCGGCTCTGCGGCGGATGCGGCATCTTGGCGTCCTGCGCTGCCTTTCTGGCTGGGCAATGGCACATCCGCGGTTTTGCTTTTCAACCCTGAAGTATTGTGCGTCTGCGCATAGTTCTGCGCAAACGTGACAGCCGCTGCAACGCCAAATGCGCCACACAGAACAATAACCGCATAGAAAAAATAACTAACTTTTGTCATCTGATCCAAAAGCTGTCCGAATATGACAGCCTGCCCACCGGATTTGCACGTTGTCTACACGTTGTCTAATTGGCACAAAAGTGTCCTTAGAGCAATTTCTGGCTCATAGCCATAACACTCAAGGCACAGCTTTTATCCTTTTATTCACTCCACTGCTTGCGACGCTTTAACAAAGCGCTTAGAGTCTACTCAATGCTAAATGCGTAGATTGCATGGCATTTTGCAAAAGTTAGGACAAATTCGGAACACCATCGCGTTGATATGGGACCACCTTGCAGCCGCAGTTTGCAGTTGTGGCGACATTGAGACGGACTGGGCGCCACGGAACACGATGAGGAGAAATCATATGTTCAAAGGCTCCATTCCAGCACTTATCACACCGTTTCAGAATGGCGAACTTGATGAAGAGACCTTCGTCCGTTTTGTTGAGTGGCAGATCAAAGAAGGATCGACAGGTTTAGTGCCTGTCGGGACAACCGGTGAAAGCCCGACGGTGACGCAGGAAGAGCACCAGCGCATTGTTGAAATTTGCGTTGAAACGTCAAAAAAGCGCGTGCCGGTGATTGCCGGGGCGGGGTCCAATTCAACGGCAGAAGCCATCATGTATGCCGAGCATGCCAGCAAGGTCGGGGCGGATGCGGTGCTTGTGGTCATGCCTTATTACAATAAACCGACGCAGGATGGCCTGTTCCGCCATATCGAAGCCATTAATAATGCCGTTGATATTCCAATCATTCTTTACAACGTCCCCTCACGTACCGTGTCCGACATGCAGGTTGAGACGATGGCACGCTGTGTAAAACTCAAGAATGTTGCGGGTGTGAAAGACGCAACGGCCAATATGGCGCGGGCGTCTCTGCAGCGACAAATCTGCGGCAAAGATTTTATCATGCTGTCAGGAGAAGATGCGACCGCTCTCGGTTTCAATGCGCATGGCGGACAGGGGTGCATTTCCGTGACCGCCAATGTCGCGCCTGCGTTGTGTGCGCAATTGCAGGCCGCCTGCCTTGCTGGGGATTTCAAAAAAGCGCTGGAGTATCAGGACCGTCTGATGCCGTTGCACGACGCCTTGTTTTTGGAGACCAATCCAGGCCCGGTCAAGTATGCCTGTTCCAGGCTCGGTTTTGGTGACGGGTTTGCCAGGCTGCCGCTGGCGCCAGTTTCTGAACATACAAAACGTGCGGTGGACGCCGCAATGGAGTATGCCGGGTTGTTGCGGCCAGCAGCTGCTGAATGAGGCGGTGACGCGCAGGAACGCCGGCAGGAACACTGTCTTTTATTCGTTTATCAGTCCCACAAAGCACCACGCTGTCCTGTTCAACTAGCCCGTTTTATTCATGACGTGCTGATAAATCATCCGAGCATTCGCGCCAATAACCATCACACCACTTCTGCTGGGGCTCACGCCCGTCGATACCAAGCCTCTCACCGCCAGTCACGATGCCGGCAACCTGTCGTCGAACGGTGGGCTGATCGTGCTCAGGGAGACGGCGCGGCGCTTGCGGCTCGCCGACGTGATCGCCAAACAGTTTGCCGGATGCGCGCAACCCTATGCGCGTCACGCACACCTATCGCAACATGGCTACCGGATGCTCGGAGCCAAGCTTGCGCGCGAAGGGCTTCAGGTGTCAGTACTTTTTCCCAAAAGCGTCTTCAGCGCATCGTTGTCGACTATCGCTTCGGCAAGCAGCTTCTTGAGCTAGGTGTTCTCTTCTTCGAGCTCACGCA
>CAWUIN010000108.1:0-8956 GCA_963922535.1 uncultured Hyphomicrobiaceae bacterium
TATCCGCAAACCGCTGACGCAGGAGCTCCACGTCATTTGCTTCCTCGTAACTTTGCATGGCTTCATCGATGATCCTGCCCAGCCCACGGCACGACCAGCCAAGATGGGTTTCGAGAATCTGGCCGACGTTCATGCGGCTTGGCACGCCAAGCGGATTAAGCACAACATCGACCGGTGTTCCGTCCTCCAGGAAAGGCATGTCCTCGCGCGGGACGATTCGTGAGACAACCCCTTTGTTCCCATGACGGCCTGCCATTTTGTCGCCAGGCTGCAGCTTGCGTTTTACGGCAACAAAAACCTTGACCATTTTCATGACGCCAGGTGGGAGTTCATCGCCACGCTGCAGCTTATCAACCTTGTCAACGAAACGCCGCTCAAGGCTTTTCTTTGCGTCTTCGTATTGCCTGTTGATGGCTTCGACTTCGCCCTGCGCCTGTTCGTTCGCAAGGCCGATCTCCCACCACTGGCTGCGCGGAATATCGTCAAGGATTTCCTCGTCGATAATCGTGCCCTTTCGTGCGCCGCGAGGTCCCTTGGAAACCTCCTTGCCAAGCAGCGTTTCGCGCAGACGGCCATAGACGTTGCGATCAAGGATTTGCATTTCATCGTCACGGTCTTTGGCAAGGCTTTCGATTTCCTCGCGTTCAATCGCCATGGCCCTTTCATCTTTGTCGACGCCATGGCGATTGAAGACGCGCACCTCCACAATGGTGCCGGCAACACCTGGCGGCAGCCGGAGCGAGGTGTCGCGGACATCGGATGCTTTTTCACCGAAGATTGCACGCAGAAGCTTTTCTTCCGGTGTCATCGGGCTTTCGCCCTTTGGCGTGATTTTGCCGACCAGAATGTCGCCAGGATGAACCTCGGAGCCAATGTAGACAATGCCCGCTTCATCCAGGTTTTTGAGCGCTTCTTCTGAAACGTTTGGAATATCGCGGGTAATTTCTTCCGGCCCGAGTTTGGTGTCGCGTGCCATGACTTCGAATTCCTCAATGTGAATCGAAGTGAAGACATCTTCGGACACGACCCGCTCTGACAACAGGATCGAATCTTCGAAGTTGTAGCCCATCCAAGGCATGAACGCGACAAGCACATTTTTGCCAAGCGCCAGATCGCCAAGATCGGTTGATGGGCCATCGGCAATGATTTCACCGGCCTGCACGCTGTCACCGACGTTGACCAATGGACGCTGATTAATGCAGGTGTTTTGGTTCGAGCGCTGGAATTTGCGTAACCTGTAGATATCAACTCCTGGCTTTGAAGGATCGGTTTCCTCAGTTGCGCGGATTACGATACGGGTTGCGTCGACCTGATCGATAATACCTGTGCGCCGTGCCGCGATCGCAGCGCCGGAATCACGTGCGACAACGGCCTCCATACCGGTGCCGACCAGTGGGGCCTCCGCCTTGACAAGAGGGACGGCCTGACGCTGCATGTTCGAGCCCATCAAGGCGCGGTTCGCATCGTCATTTTCGAGAAACGGAATGAGCGCGGCGGCAACGGACACCAGCTGTTTTGGCGAAACGTCGATATAATCGACTTTCTCATGCGACACGAGCAAAACGTCGCCCTGATAGCGACAGGTTACAAGTTCGCCGGTCAGCATACCGTCAGCGTCGACCGCAGCGTTAGCTTGCGCCACATGATGGCGCATCTCTTCCATTGCGGACAGATAGATAACCTCATCGGTTACCTGGCCGTCGCGCACACGGCGGTATGGGCTTTCGATAAACCCGTACTTATTGACGCGGGCAAACGTTGCCAGCGAGTTGATCAGGCCGATGTTGGGACCTTCCGGCGTTTCGATCGGACAAATCCGGCCATAGTGCGTTGGATGAACGTCGCGCACCTCAAAGCCCGCACGTTCGCGGGTCAGGCCACCGGGACCAAGCGCCGATAGGCGTCGCTTGTGGGTGATTTCCGAAAGCGGGTTTGTCTGGTCCATAAACTGCGAGAGTTGTGAAGAGCCGAAAAATTCGCGCACGGCAGCCGCCGCCGGCTTGGCATTGATCAAATCCTGCGGCATGACGGTGTCTATGTCGACAGAACTCATGCGTTCTTTGATGGCCCGTTCCATCCTGAGCAGCCCAACGCGATATTGGTTCTCCATAAGTTCGCCGACCGAGCGCACCCGGCGGTTGCCGAGGTGGTCGATATCGTCGATGTCGCCCTTGCCGTCACGCAGGTCAACCAGCGTCTTGACAACGGCCAGAATATCCTCCTTGCGCAATGTTCTGACGGTATCCTCGGCGTCCAGTTCCAGGCGCATATTCATTTTTACGCGCCCGACTGCTGAGAGATCATAGCGCTCGGAATCGAAGAACAGGCTGTGAAACAGCGCTTCGCCTGCTTCAAGCGTCGGCGGTTCACCGGGTCGCATCACCCGGTAAATATCCATCAAAGCTTCTTCACGGTTGGAGGCTTTATCGAGTTTCAGCGTGTTGCGTATGAACGCGCCGACCTGAACGTGGTCAATATCGAGAATATCGAATTGCTCGACGTCCTGATCCTTGAGTTCTGCCAGCAGATTGGCGTCCAGTTCTGCACCGGCTTCGCCATAAATACGGCCGGTATTCATGTCGACGATATCTTCCGCCAGATAACGGCCGGCCAATTCTTCGGAGGAGACCAGAATTTCCTGCAAGCCGTTTTCGCTCAATTCGCGTGCTCGCCGGGCAGTAATTTTTTCACCGGCCTTAACCACCACTTCACCGGTATCGGCATTGATAAAATCGGCATTTGGCGCGGTTCCACGCCACTTTTCGCGCACGAACGGCATCCGCCATCCGGATTTGGAGGACTTGATCGCAATTTTTTCATAGAAAAATTCCAGCATCTCCTCATCATTAAGCCCCAGCGCATAAAGCAGCGACGTCACCGGAATTTTGCGACGGCGGTCAATGCGCACATAGACGATGTCTTTGGCGTCAAACTCAAAGTCGAGCCAGGAACCACGATAAGGAATGATGCGTGCGGCAAACAAAAGTTTACCCGAGGAGTGCGTCCGGCCACGATCGTGGTCAAAAAACACGCCTGGAGAACGGTGCATCTGGCTGACGATCACCCGCTCGGTGCCATTGATCACAAACGTTCCATTCGTCGTCATCAAAGGGATGTCACCCATATAGACATCCTGCTCCTTCATGTCCTTGACGGAGCGCGATCCGGTTTCTTCATTAATGTCGAACACAATCAGGCGCAACTTGACCTTCAGCGGCGCGGAGTAAGTCATATCGCGCTGCATACACTCTTCGACGTCGTATTTGGGCGGGTCGAATTCGTAACGAACAAATTCCATAGTGGAACGACCGGAGAAATCGGATATCGGAAAAACAGATTTGAAAACTGCTTGCAGGCCAAGATCAGGACGCCCCCCCTCCGGTTCCTTAACCATCAAGAAGTCATCGTAGGAACTCTTCTGCACTTCGATAAGATTTGGCATTTGGGCAACTTCGCGGATTTGTCCGAACTGTCTGCGAATGCGGTTGCGCCCAGTGAAGGATCCATGATTTTGTACTGTGTTCATATAGGCTCCTCATATGAAATGCGGGGGCGGCGGCCCGCGCCCTGTGTTGGCGGCAGAACTGAAGCTGAGACGGCTGTCGAAGCCGGTAGCATTCAGGTTCCGGAAACGGCTTTTGAAAATTGCCCGACGACACAAAGAGCGCCTGCAGGCAACTTCGAAAAACCGTCAAACGGTCAGATTGGCAGTTGCATAAGAGGAATGGCGCATGCCATTCCCCTTTCGCGATGCTGAACAATCAGGTCAGTTCGACCTTTGCGCCAGCATCCTCGAGCTTTTTCTTGATTTCCTCAGCTTCTTCCTTTGGAATATCTTCCTTAACCGCTTTATCACCGGCCTCAACAAGCTCTTTGGCTTCCTTCAGGCCAAGTCCGGTAATCGCACGGACTTCTTTGATGACGTTGATTTTCTTGTCGCCGGCGGCTTTCAAAATAACCGTGAACTCAGTCTTTTCCTCTGCAGGGGCAGCTTCTTCACCGCCTGCTGCACCCGGCATGGCGCCCATCATTGGCATCGCCATCGGCGCAGCAGCAGCAGAAACGCCCCACCTGTCTTCCAGGACCTTGACAAGATCGGCAACTTCGAGAACTGTCATGCTGGACAATTCTTCGTAGATTTTATCAATTTTCTCAGACATTTAATTTCGACCTTTAGCTTTGTTTTGGATTTCCTAGTGCCGCTTCCGGCACATCTCAGGACGCCTCTTGGCTGGCTTTGTAGGCCTGCAAAACCCCTAACAGGTTCTGCGCAGGCGCTGACAACTGGCGCACAAGCAGGCCGCCCGGCTCGTTGAGCGTACGGACCAGTTTGTTGCCAGGCGCGTTCAGAACACCAAGGAGCTTGGCGCGAAGCTCCTCAATGGACGGCATTTTCGAGAGTTGTTCGACACCTTGTGCATCGACAACGGAGCTCCCGATAAATCCGCCAACGATAATGAATTTTTCATTCTCCTTGGCGTATTGCGTCACCACCTTGGGTGCTGCGACCGGATCCCCTGCAAAGGCGATTCCGGTTGGCAGGACGAACATGTCCTGTCCAGCCCCTTCGGTCGTATCCTCAAGCGCAAGCTTGGCGAGGCGGTTTTTCGCAACGCGGAACTTCCCGCCGACCGCCCGGAGGCGTGCCCGCAGGTCTTCCAATTGCGCGACTGTCAATCCGGCGTATTGCGCAACAACAACCGAACCGGACTGAGCAAAGATGTGGGTGAGTTCCTCAACCACAACTCCTTTTTGGGCTCTATCCACCGCTTCTCTCCAATATGTGGCAGACACACTCTGAGATAGAATGCGAACTACCGGCTGCACATGCCTCGAAACAGAAGGTTTCAAGGCAAAGCCTGTCCCAGGGTGCTGCCGGTGACGCCAAACAAAGCGAGGCCTTGCCTTGCGATCTCAGTTTCACCCCGTCTCTTGCGGGCCATGTGGTTTAAGCCAGCGGCCTTGAGACCCCCAGCACCCACCGTCTTGGACAGGTTGCGGTCAGTTGTTACCAACCGGCCGCAGTATCCGGGCAAGCCCGGAATTCTCCATTTTGCACCGTCGAGCAGCTAAACCTCAGGGAGCGAAACCATTGGCTTTACCGCACAAAAACAGTGCCGCAGTTAGCTCAGATCTGACGCAATTGTTGAGCTGTCAACTTTAATGCCAGGCCCCATGGTCGACTTGATTGAGACGCGCCGGATGTATGTGCCCTTTGCGCCCGGCGGCTTGGCCCGATTGACGGCTTCAACAAACGCCTTGATATTTTCCGCCAGCTGGTCCTCGGAAAAGCTGATTTTGCCGACGCCGGCGTGCACGATCCCCGCTTTTTCAACACGAAATTCAACCGCCCCGCCTTTAGCACCATTAACAGCTTCGGTGACGTCCATGGTCACCGTTCCAACACGCGGGTTCGGCATCAGGCCGCGCGGGCCTAGCACTTTGCCGAGGCGGCCGACAAGTCCCATCATGTCCGGTGTTGCAATACAGCGGTCGAAGTTGATGTTACCTTTTTGGATTTCGTCGACCAGATCTTCCGCACCGACGATGTCTGCACCTGCGTTTTTTGCCTCTTCGGCTTTTGGGCCACGGGCAAAAACCGCGACGCGGATCGAACGGCCGGAACCGTTGGGAAGATTGCAGACACCACGCACCATCTGATCGGCATGCTTGGGATCGACGCCAAGGTTCATCGCAACATCGACGGTCTCATCGAATTTTGCATTTGCCGAGGTTTTGATCACTTTAACGGCTTCGGCCAGCTCGTACTGCTTATCGCGATCAATCGTCTCGCGCGCGGAGCGAATGCGCTTTCCATCTTTTGCCATAGTCTTAATCCACCACCTCAAGACCCATCGACCGTGCGGAACCAGCAATGATTTTGGCTGCCTGATCAACATCGTTTGTATTAAGATCTGCCATTTTCGCCTCGGCGATCTCGCGCACCTGTGCCACCGTCACCTGACCAGCGGAATTTCTACCGGGCTCTTTGCTGCCCGCGTTGATTTTTGCCGCTTTTTTCAGGAAAAATGTCGCTGGCGGTGTTTTCATAACAAAAGTAAAAGATTTGTCAGCAAACACCGTAATTTTGACAGGGATTGGTGTTCCCTGCTCCATATCTTTTGTCTTAGCGTTGAACGCCTTGCAAAACTCCATGATGTTAACGCCACGCTGGCCCAGTGCCGGCCCAATCGGCGGGGACGGGTTGGCCTGGCCTGCAGAAACCTGCAGGTTGATATAGCCATCGATTTTTTTTGCCATTTACTTTCCCCTTAGCTTAAGGTCCTCTATTCACAGCAGAGACTTTTGATAAGTCTCAAGGGTTAGCGGTTATCGGACCGGCAGCAGTCCTCCCGCGAACATCGTTAGGGCAGATCGGCAGATTATAAGGGCCTTGTTTCATTAATCACGGCCCAGTCATTTATGCGGGCCAGCCTTAGCTATAATCTCCAGACAGCGTCTCAAGTTACCGGTGTCAGGAGATTTTCTCGACCTGGCCAAATTCCAGCTCAACCGGCGTTGGTCGCCCGAAAATTGACACAGCAACCTTGAGCCGCGCCCGTGCCTCGTCGACTTCCTCAACATGCCCGGAGAATGAAGCAAACGGTCCTTCCGCAACACGCACCTGTTCACCGATATCAAATGTTATCGTCGGCTTAGGTCGTTCGACACCTTCTTCGACCTGATTAAGAATGCGCATTGCCTCTTCTTCCGAGATGGGCATGGCCTTATTGTCCACACCAAGGAAGCCGGTGACCTTCGGAGTATTCTTGATCAAGAGAAAGCCCGGGTCTGTCATCTCCATCTTTACCAGCACGTAGCCCGGAAGAAATTTACGCTCCGTCTGGACCTTGCGGCCACGGCGCATTTCAACCACTTCTTCGGTGGGAACAACGATTTGTTCGAAAAGGTGCTCAAGTCCAGCCTGTTTCGCACGCTCCGTTATGGCGTCGGCGACCTTGCGTTCGAAATTCGTATAAGCGTGCACAATATACCAGCGCTTCGCCATGCTATTTTATTTCGTCCTGTCTTTAACTAGGGTCGGTTGACCTTCATCGCGTAAAGCGGGCATGAAGACTTCATCTTATTTTTTACAGCATCAACGCGAATGGATGCCGGCATCTTAGAATTTTTTGTGCTCTGATTGATAAAAACTGCCCCGTTTTGCCAAGCTAGCTTTAGCCTCGAGCCTCACAGATCGAAGGAAATGTACTCACTGATGACACGCCCTGAATCTCGGTAATCCGCTTAAGATGATGACGCTGGAAGGCCAATCTGCAAAACCAAAGAGATCACATATCCCAAAAGTTGATCTGCAATCATGAAAAACAACGCCGAAATCGTAACCATCACCAGAACAGCAACCGTAGTGATCCATGTTTCCTTGCGCGTCGGCCATGTCACTTTGGCGGTTTCCTGCCGCACTTCCTGCACGAACTGAAATGGATTATATATTGCCATCATACCGACTTTTCATTTATTAAATTCACATAGGTTTTAAAGATTGTAGTTAATCAGTAGACAGCAGATGTAAATTGCCATGGCGCTACTCCACGATGAACTTTAACTTCCATGTCGAGCTTTCGCCCTTCGTATATATGCTGGCAGGGGCAGCAGGATTCGAACCCGCGACCTACGGTTTTGGAGACCGTCGCTCTACCAACTGAGCTATACCCCTAGTAAACGTGACACTGTATCTCCAACGCTTTTAAGTTTTGGATTATCGTGCCCGTCAGCTCCGCAATTTACGGTTTCATGGAATTAAAGTACTTTTTGACGACTGTCTTTCGCGTGGAACGTCAGAACAAGTTATTAGATCTGCAGATCTTCACGAAACTAACCCATAACCTATATCAAGCCCGTGGACAACTTTTTTCTTGACATTTTTGCTTGAAGCACTGTTACAGTTTAAAACTGGCCTCTTTCAGCTGCTTACGCTCAACGTTAACGGGAAATAAAACGGCCTGAATTAATCTGCAACCTGCACCTGGTCGAGCAGTTTCTCAACATATGGTAGAATCCGGCGTGCGATTTCCGCAACACCTTGCGCGTTAGGGTGCAGCGCATCACTCAGCTTGAGTTCAGGCCGTTCGATGACCCCTGCCATAAAAAATGGATAGAGCAAGACATTGTGCTTGGCTGCAAGTTCAGGATAAATCACGTCGAACTGTTTGACATAGTCTGCCCCCCAGTTGGCTGAAGCCCGCATGCCGGCTAGCAATACAGGGATATTGCGCGCTTTCAATTTTTCAATAATGGTCTCAAGGTTCTTGCGGGCAATTGCGGGCGAAATGCCGCGCAGCGCATCGTTGGCACCAAGCTCGAGAATGACCGCGTCCGTATCCTCAGATATGGCCCAGTCGAAGCGTGTAACACCGCCGCTTGTCGTATCGCCGGAAACTCCGGCATTGGTAATGCGCACACGATAACCGGCCTTGATAAGCGCGGCCTCAAGTTGACTGGCGAAATCAGAGCCTGGAGGAAGATTGTACCCAGCCGTTAAGCTATCGCCGAAGGCAACAAGATGTGCTTTTTTTTCATCTGCAGCGACTGATGGCATTCCGGCTGCCATTGCAATAATAAGTGCCAGGATATAAAGCCGCCAAATCTTGGACATTGATCTGGTCCATAGCGTTTCCATTTCCGTAACTCCCGATAACGCTCTTTAAGTAGCATACACAAATATCATACGAAATCTGCATGCTGCCTTCGTTTATCGTCATAATGCAGTATTAATGCGACAATATGCCAGGATTTGGCAATCAAGCGAACCGGAACATGCCCCCGCGCCCAGTGGATGGAAAACCAGTGGATGGAAAACTAGTGGTTCGAAAACAAGTGGATCGAAAACAAGTGGATCATAAGCCTGTCGTCGAATTAACGGACGTTGAACTCACTCTGCCAAGCCGGGCCGGGCCGGTCGATATCCTGCGCGGGATATCCCTGCGTATTCCAG
>CAWUIN010000109.1:0-8833 GCA_963922535.1 uncultured Hyphomicrobiaceae bacterium
AAAGAGATTGGAATTAACGATGTGGAAACAACTTGGAGGTGAACGTGCAGGATATCTCTCATCAAAGCACTGGCGAGCCCCTTACCATTGCGAACCCGACCATATCAGATGTATTTGATGCCTATCTTGTTGAGCAGCATGCGAAACTTTCTGCAAACGACTATGATCATTGTAAAGCCGTGATCGGACTGCTCGGACACAGCCTTGATGGTTATGCGTACCAATCATTAGATGATGATGAAAGGGCTTTGTGGGAAGCCTGCCAAGACGCGGAAGGTGATCAGCACAAGGAATTCTGCGAGATTTTTGGACCCGACCATATACTGCCAAATATCTATGAATTTCTCGGCTATTTCATGGTTCGTAAAGTGGTCGCAGATCAAGTACTGCTGCGTGCAGCTGGCACAGTCACTCAAGACCTTGCAAAATGGATGGCTGAAAAGGAATATGCAACACCTGAAGAGAGCTGGGACGCGATACAGCATGGTGCCGATGCAGCGCGCGATTTACCGCAAGCAGCGCGTCTTTCTAATCTGCTCTATGACCTTTCACTCGGCAGTTTTTCCCAAAGAGATACGGACATCCAGGATCAATTCGATATCGTGCGTGTCATGCCGGGCAAGATTTGGCTTAAAGGCTTTGGCGATGACAGTGCAGTAGGGCCCATCACACTGCCGGTGAAAGCAACCAAGCTGTGCCGCGTGGGCTGGACGATATCCTGTGCGATCAGGAAAACCGGAAAGAAGTACGTCCTCGTTGAGGCATGGGGTGTTTATCCTTAAGCGTCATTCCTTCTATTTCCCATTCACCTATTTCAATGGCAAAACAAGCGGATGACAAGCATCATCGAGCAGATGGAACCCGGCTTCGTATGTTGGGAGGGCGAGTGTGCCGGGTGCGCTGTATCAGGTCCGGTCAATGATATTGGTCTGTATGCAGGCTGCGCGCAGAAATTGGAACGCGACTTTATCCGCAATCGGGACTGGGCTTAAAGCGCGGCGGCCTTCGGACCGAACGAGAAGCAATGCGAAGATATGTGCCGTCAGGTTGTCAAAGAGTTCGGCGAAAGTTTCGAGCTAATCGCACCCTCGCAGGCGAAAGATAACGGGCCCAACCGAAAGCGTCGCAAGCGCAAACAAAAGAAACGGAACAAGGCGGGAGGCAACAGTGGGCATAACGCAGGAAATCGCCGGCATTCTCGGCAGCGTTGACCGGCCGGGTGACTTTTTCACGGCAGGCCGCGCTGATTTTCTGGCGCCGAGCATTGAGGTCGAAGGTGTCGGGCGGATTGCGTTGCCGCTGTTACCCGAGCAGATGAAGCACCTCGTCGAGGCCGCCACACGTGCTCCCTACGGACGCGGCCCGGAAACGATCCTCGATACGAGCGTGCGCCGCACCTGGCAGATTGAGGCGGACCGCATCACCATCAGCGGCAAGCATTGGCCCAAAACGCTCTCAGATATCGTCAAGAGAGCCACTGCGGGTCTTGGCGTTGATGGTAACGTGACGGCTGAACTTTATAAAATGCTCGTCTACGACAAAGGCAGTTTCTTCCTCAGCCATAGGGACACCGAAAAAGCGCCCGGTATGTTCGCAACGATGGTGATTTCGCTGCCATCGCAGTCCGAGGGCGGTGAACTTGTCGTGCGCCACAAGGAGCATGAAGCAAAGCTCAATCTGAGTTGCAACGATCCGGCGGAGATCGCCTTCGCGGCTTTTTATGCCGACTGCGTGCACGAGGTGCTGCCGGTCACAGCCGGATGCCGGCTGACGCTTGTCTTTAATCTTATGCGCACGGGCAGCGGCGATGCGCCGGCACCGCCCGCCTACGAGGCAGAGGCGAAACAAGCCGCGGTCCTGCTGAGGGCCTGGGCCGATACCAAGCCCATGCCATCAAGTGAAGCGGCTGACATAGAATTAGAGATCGACAGTCAACCTGAAAAGATTGTCTATCCCTTGCAGCATGCGTACACACCCGCCGAACTGTCCTTTGACGCATTAAAGGGCACCGACGCAGCGGTTGCCAAGGTGCTTGCGGCGGCAGTGCCGGACGCTGGCTGTGATCTCCATCTCGCATTGCTCAAGATATGGGAAAGCGGCACCGCCGAGTACACTGGCGGATATCATCGTTCCTGGTATTCCGAGGAAGACGAAGATGAGGACGATGGTGACGAATTTGAGGAAGGCGAAGTTCTCGATGGCGGTGCATCGCTGACAGAATGGCGGCGCCTGGACAACAGCCAAGTCCCGCTCGGTGATCTACCGGTCGAAGACGATGAATTTGCGCCGCCCGATGCGTTCGAAGACATGAAGCCGGACGAAGAACATTTTCACGAGGCAACCGGCAACGCAGGCGCTTCTTTTGAGCGCACATATGTGCGGGCTGCCCTGGTGATCTGGCCAAGCAACCGGTTGCTCGCGGTTATCAATCAGGCCGGGCTTTCAGGAACGCTGCCCTACCTTGAGGATCTCATTAATCAATGGCAGGCTGGCGATCCCGAGAACGGACACACAGCAAAACAGCAGGCGAAAGACCTGGCCGGCTTCATGCTTGAAAGCTGGCAACCCGAGCCCTGGTTTAGCGCAAGCGGCTCGAAACCGACCGAAACGGGGCGGATGCTGCACTTGCTGGCGCGCCTTGCAGAACCGGCTCTCATCGAGCAAATGCTCAAGCGGTTGGCGGCGCAACAGGCGCACGCAACCGCAGACAATGCCGACCTCCTTGAAGCGATCGCTTTGCTGCCGGACGATGCTGCCGCGAACTGGCTTGCATCAATCGTCGCCGCGCATAGCATCGAGGCATTTGACGCGTGCGCGGCATTGCTGCGCGATGCCTTGAAGGATGGTTTCGCCAACGCGCCATCCCTGCTGCAGCCCGCGGCTCAGTCCCTGGTTGCAGCGCTTCCCGGCGATCCCAACAAAGCGCCAAAGGATAAACGGAACCGACCGCGACTGGCAAGCCCCAGCACCACCAGCCTTGTCAATATCGTTTCAGTTCTCGATCGCGCCGATCACGACTTGGCCAGGCGCGCCGCCGATCATGTCCTCGCATGGCCTAACTACTTCGGGTTCGATGCTATGGTTGTCTCTGCCGTGAAGCGCCTAGTGGAATCGGGACAGCGTGGCGGCTCTGCTCTAGATCGTCTCCGTCGTGCCAGTATTGTCCACCTCGAAAATCGTATTGGCGAGCCTCTGGAAGCACCAAAAGATTGGGCTCGCCCTGCCAAAATCAGCTGCAAATGCCAATATAGCTCGGAGTTATCCTCGTTCCTCGCCAATCCAAGCGAGGAGTGTTGGACGCTGCGCGCCAGACAGGATATCCGCGACCGCATTGAAAACATCATCCGGCGCGCCAAAGCTGATCTTGACCTTGAGACCCTGCGGCGCGGCTCACCGCACAGCCTGATTTGCACAAAAAATGACGCCAGCTATCAACGCCGCGTTGCCCAACGAAACCAGGACCTCGCCGACCTCGCGATTCTGCAACAATGATGGTGCCGTAACTTACAAAATTTCTGTGAAATAGGTATTCGCTGTTTGCTTCTTCCGGCACTTCGCTGAAAACCCAAATAATGCCCTGGCCGGAGCGGCTTAGTATTTTCGCTTTCGCCACCTAAGCTGCTGTGTGCAGTGCCGTATTGCCTTATCGGCACCTGGATCGCAAATGGCCCCAAGCGGCCGTAACATCCCCTAAACGATGGCGATGGCGGATGATTGTCTGCAAACGGCTTTGCCGCGATTAGCTAGTGCTGATTAACACTGAAATTTCGGTCGCGCCTTCTGCCATGCGACTCGAGCGTTCGTATGCGAACCCACGATGGTTGACCGCGCTATCAGGCCGAATTTTATCAAATGTTCTCACGTGCAAGGCGAGCAAGAATGTTCAGGCGCGGTAGGTGCCTTCTTCGGTACACCCATGCTGCCCAAGCCTTGAAAGCAGGCGTTAAGATGCCCGCATCGATTTCTACGGTTTCGAGCAATCGGCACCCCGACTGTGTTTCGTCTAGCTTCAGCTGATGCTCCCAAGATCGAACCCCCGCACCTCGCTCATGTGACCTGAAGTAGTGTCTGTTTGGATCGAACTCTACGACCTCCATTTCATACGGCTGGTAGGGAAAGAAATTAAACAGTGAAACACCAACTTTGATTCGTTGTCCCTCGAAAATCTGCCCAGTTGGAAGGGCGCGGAAACCGATAAGGCCGGACATTACCTCTTCCAAAAGGGCCAAATCGGTTGTGACCTTCCAAACCTGTTCGGCCGGATACGGGTAGTCGAAAATGAGGCTGACCGTTCGTTTCATATTGGCCCTCGACTTTGGTTGCTATGTCAGAACACCACGACACCAAGAAGGCTTCGAACTTGACGAAGTCATTAGAAGCGATGGGTCGAAGGGTAAGGCGCTCGGTCTGCAGGGTAGGAATTATGATTTGCATAGCGGCACCATGTTTTTTCACTCCGAAGCCAGCGTTAGGGGGTAGACTACCCCAGTTCACGGCGCTATTATAATTTGAATAAAAAGTAACTCCCAAGGTACTCATCATAAAAATGCTCTGAGAGCGAGCTGAGCGACGATTTTGGCCGTTCTTGTCGTCTTACTCAACGCCAGGGCCTGTTTTGCGAGTAGCTGATGCAAAATACAAGGGCACCTTGGGAGTTACAATAAAAATTGACTGCGGCTAAAACCTAAAGCTTCATATCCCTTAAGGTCTACATTCCTTCTTATTATCTCGCGCACCTTATCAGTCCAATTCATAGCGCTTAAAAATGCGGTCTACGGACATTCCGTTTTTGAGAGGTAAGGCACGAATAGTCTTGTATGTCTTAAAGCCCATCTTTGTGTAATACGCCAGACCGCCGTGATTGTCTGCGCGGATCGTTGCATTGATATTTTGAAGGCCAAACTCGCTGGCTTTTGTGCGTGTAACAGCGAACAGCGCCGAGCCCACACCTGCAATTTTGGGCAACATCTGTGCAAAAGTCGCAATATCTGCCCATGCATCCGGCAGGTCGGAGCGCTGCAGCAAAACTTGAAAACCCAAGGGTTGCCGCGTTATCGTATCTTCCGCGACGTTGCAGATGATATGATCAGGACCATGCAAGAAACGATCTGCAAATTCAGCTTGGCTTAACAGCTCTTCCATTGCAGTCGTGCCACCAACTTTGATAATGTCGTTGAGTATTTTCGTTAACGGATTCGCGTCCTCTGGAACACTCGCGCGAACTATCAATCGATCTTCCAATATATTATTGCGCGTCCGTTCTTGACGCTCTCCCAGACTGGTTCCGCACACGTGATCGCATCGTCAATGCCTGATTGTTACCGATATGCCCGCTTACTGAATTTGCCCGCAGTACCATTGGCACAACACCATCAAGCTGAGCTGTTCCTTAATTGTCCTTTGAAAATTTGTTAGCTTTTGGCGTCAGGCATTGGAGCCGGCTCAATGAATGCCTGAAAAGCCCCACCCACTGCCTGGATCACGACCATTGTTCCAAAGTTCGGTATGTCGAACGGTTCGCGGCAGATTTTGCCTCCAGCTTCGTTGCTGGCGTTCATAGCAGCTTTCAAATCATCGACTGCCAGATAGGTGAACCAGTGTTCGCCAATACCGTCGAAATCTGGACTATACATTGTGAAGATGCCGGCAACGGGATTATCATTCTTTTTAGCAATGTAATACGGCCGTCTATTATCAGTGCCGGCTGTCTCAAATTCATCAAAGGTCCAACCCATAATCGGCCCGTAATAGGCCATAGCTTTGCCTGCTTCCCAGGTGTTGAGTTCATTCCAGTAAACAAGACCATGATAAGACATCTGATATCTCCCGTGAGACGATGCAATTTCAAGCATGGTGTTAAACAAGCACAATGACAATGAAATTACGGCAAGCCAAGAATATGTCAGCGCTATTAGCGCAAGCGCACTCGCTTGCGGAGGTGAGTTGCGGGCACTTCAGTTGTGACCGTAATTCCCTTAACTGCAGACACCATCGTCTTCTACAACTGCCCTGTGAATCCCGCAACACCCAATGTCGCCTCCTCGGATACTGCTGCCAACGTGAGCTTTCACACCGCAGCTCGCCAAATTCTGCTCACATGACACTTCGCTATTATTCACAGCTACTAACCAAGTTGAAGCCAAAGCTGACGTTTGATGTTCCGTGGCCTGAGTTTTTCCGTTTAGTGATGCACATCTGCCGCACCATTGGCCAATGTCGATGTTTCAAACTGACCCGGAGCAGTCATTCGCGTTTGTGTTGGCAATAGCCGAACTGCAAGAGCAATCGGTTCAGTCCATTGCCGGCGATTTTCTACGCCTGGACGGCCGGCAATGGCGACAGCACGCGCTGAGTGCTGTGTACTCGAGGTAGCAGATTATGCTATTTCGCAAGGGATACTGATCCGAGGTAGCTTAGCAGCAAAGCACTGGGCTTTTAACCCAGCGAGCGCGGGTGCAACTCCCGCCCTCGGACCCAATCGATTGAGCGGATAGTCATGAACGATCGAATTAGCGACCAGTATGCCTTCTTCCAACTTGCAAAAGCTCTCAAAGCGGGAAATGTCGAGCGCTCCGACAAGTGGCGCGACGTGCTGGCTTGTATGGCAACCGGCGACCTTTCCATTGGCTCGCGGACCCCGGTTGCAGGAATGCCGGTCTGGGCGATGCCGGAAGTGGAAAGAGGCGGTTTTGCGACGGGGGCTTTTGCTGCCGGCGGCGAGTTGCGCGAACATGAACGCGCACTAGCCCAGGAAATGGGGATTTCATTTCGCGACATTCCCCGGATACGATCCGCGTTGAATGCATGGCATCTCAGTGATGACGGGCTTGCACACCTTGGCGAGTTGGCTCTTAGCGGCCGATTTGATGCGGAGACACCCGAAGAGACGGCTCTGCTCTGCGTTGCTTTGCTGAGAGAAACTGCGCCGTTGGGTGCAGACATAATTTTGGACGAAATTACACCGTACTTTGATCGGCTGCGCTTCTTTCCCATTGTGACTGCTGCACCCTGGTATGATGGTGTCCATGTGAGAACCGTTGGTCAGCTTCGGGACGCGCTACGGCGGGCAAAGCCTTCGCGCAATGTCTTGCAACAAAACGCAACGCTGACCATCTGAATTCCGCTTTATGACCGGCTGGTTGATCTACTGAGCGAACCGGCGTCCCGGGATTGGAAAAGCCGGGCGCAAGCATGGATGGAAGATTACAGGGACGCGGATGGCCAGCACATGTCACGACGCTGGCGTCGAAGTGATGGCCCGTTTCAACGTTGCCGAAGTGCATTGGAGCGACGTTTGAATGGAGAGATTTTGTCCATTGGCGAGCAGGGGTACGTGATGTTGGTTGTCGATCGGCGCGCCGCGAAATACGGCT
The DNA here is from genome assembly GCA_963922535.1 of uncultured Hyphomicrobiaceae bacterium. Taxonomy (GTDB): domain Bacteria; phylum Pseudomonadota; class Alphaproteobacteria; order Rhizobiales; family Hyphomicrobiaceae; genus Tectiglobus. The sequence continues at coordinate 7,374 of CAWUIN010000109.1, forward strand.
CGGGCTCCGACCGAGATGCCTATCGCACAGAACAGGCACGCCAGAACGTTAAGGTTTGGCTGGACGCACTTGCTGAGGTGCTGATCAAGCGGGTGGCAGATTTGGAGGATAATGCCGGTATCGACGATATAGAGGCGACCACAGCACCCATTGCTCAAAACGAGTCACGCCCGGGGGCTCGAATTGGTGCGGATTTACCTGCAACATTTGCCCGAAAGGTCCGCTCTGCGAGAATTGCTCCCATTGCCGACTTGATTGCAGATGGCCAGATCTCATCTCCTGAAGTCCTTGCTGTTGTACTGCCGCAGATAACCGCGAACGTGCATGCCAGTGGTTTGACGAATCGGGCGGAGCGAGCCGTGTTTTCGAGCCTGTACCGCTCGTTTCAGCGGCGACGGTCCCTTCTCTTGCTTGACCTGCAAAGTCAGGTGCGGCTTGAGGAGTTACCCTGGGGGCAGGCCTTGGTCGAGCGGCGCGAGAGCTCGCTCAAGGATGCCGTAGTCGCTCGTGAGGTGCTGAACGAGATCGCGGGGCTAAGTCTCACGTATTTTCCCCATGTGCAATTGCCAAATTCACTGATCGATGAGATGGAGCATCTTGCCCAAACCGCACAGATCGATGCGCCGTTCACGCGCGAAATCGCAGCCGACATTTTCACTGGAAGATTCACCAAGACCTTTGAGCGGGCAGCTAAAATCGCGATTTCACGTTACGCGCGCACATTGTACGGGCGCTATTACGAACTTCCAGAGGAATTGCCGCGCGTCGACCTGGGGGGGCCTACTGCGAAAAGAGAACGGGTCGTCGACACAGCAACTGGTCCGTTGCAAGCAATGGACTGATCATCGAACAGCAGTTGATATTGACCACGCATAACCTTGCCATCCTCTTGGCGACGCTGGATTTGGCGCATCTGGACTTTGGCGATCTGTCATGCCGCTCGTTTCAATGGATCTGTCAGCGCCAGCAAGTTCAGTATCGTGATTGGCGGGCTCAACTGCAAATGCTCAAGAACACCGCTTACGCCTGGCGCCAGATGATCGTCTTTTTGTCCGAACTCGATGCCTCGCAACAGTCCGAGGCTTGGGGTGAGATCGAGGCAGTCTTTTCTGGTCAATCCGAAGGATTTCGAAGCCGCTTAGGACCGGCAATGATCGGCTTGCGCAATGCGCTTGAACACCGCCCAAGGGACGCAGACGGCGGACAAATTTTTCTTGGCTGGACGTTAGACCGGCACCCATTTGCCCCACCAACAACGCCTGCTGATCGGTAAGGTCTATTGTCCGTAGTTGGCCCTTGTCGAGCATCACTATACACACGCATTACTCACCATCTTAGCCCCCTTGCTGACGTTGTCTGACCGCGCCAGATTTTTCTCGCAGTGTGTGGTGTATTTGCCGTGATGATCGGCGCGCGAGGGCATGAAATCTCACTTTGATTGCTGGTGCACACGCCCGCCA
>CAWUIN010000110.1:0-8696 GCA_963922535.1 uncultured Hyphomicrobiaceae bacterium
CGTGCCGATGTTCACGTGCGGCTTATTGCGCTCAAACTTTTCCTTGGCCATGTCTTTTGGCTCCTGTCTCGTTATCCTGATAATCAGCCGGAGCCATCCCGGCTGAACTAACCCTGTTCATTCGTCCTAAGCGTATTTGGCCTTTACTTCGTCGGCGACCTGGCGCGGCACTTCCGAATAGTGGGCAAACTGCATTGTATAGGAAGCGCGCCCCTGCGTCGAAGAACGCAATGTATTAATGTAACCAAACATGTTGGCCAGCGGTACAAAACAACTCACGACCGTCGCGTTGCCACGCATTTCCTGGCCACGCACCTGACCGCGCCGACTGTTGATATCGCCGATAACGGTGCCGACAAATTCATCTGGGGTTACGATTTCAACGTCCATCACCGGCTCCAACAGTCTTAAACCAGCTTTCTGGCAGCCTTCCCGCAAAGCCGCACGCGATGCGATTTCAAAAGCAATCGCACTAGAGTCCACTTCGTGATATGCACCGTCCACCAGCGTGACTTTCATGTCGACCAATGGAAAGCCGATCAAAACGCCTGAGCTCCAGACAGATTGCAAGCCTTTTTCAACGCCAGGGATATATTCCTTCGGAACCGCGCCGCCGACAATTTCAGAACCGAATACGTTGCCGCCACCGGTCTCATTGGGCTCGAGCACCATTTTCACACGCGCAAACTGGCCGGAGCCGCCAGACTGCTTCTTGTGTGTGTAGTCAATCTCGGCCTTCTGCGAGATTGTTTCACGGTAAGCCACCTGAGGCTGGCCAATGTTCGCTTCTACCTTGAACTCGCGCTTCATGCGATCGACGATGATGTCCAGATGCAGTTCGCCCATACCGGCGATAATGGTCTGGCCACTTTCCTCGTCAGACTTTACACGGAAAGACGGGTCTTCCTTGGCAAGGCGGCTGAGCGCCATCCCCATCTTTTCCTGGTCACCTTTGGAATTCGGTTCAATCGAAATTTCAATAACCGGCTCAGGAAATTCCATGCGTTCCAGGATAACCGGTTTAGTAGGATCGCAGAGCGTATCGCCTGTGGTCGACTCCTTCATACCGACGAGTGCAACGATATCTCCGGCGAAAGCATCCGTGATTTCCTGCTTGTCGTTGGAGTGCATAAGAAGCATACGGCCAACACGCTCACGCTTTTCTTTAACGGTGTTCATCAGTGAAGCACCGGATTGAACATTGCCTGAATAGATGCGTGCAAATGTGAGCGAGCCAACGAATGGGTCGTTCATAATCTTAAATGCCAGCATCGAAAGCGGTTCGCCATCAGAGGAGATGCGCACAATTTCCGAATTGTCTTTCGGGTTAATACCCTTGATGGGAGGCACATCAAGCGGACTTGGCAGATAATCGACAACCGCGTCGAGAAGTGGCTGCACACCCTTGTTTTTAAATGCTGAACCGCATAACACGGGGTGAAACATGACTTTGCATGTGCCCTTACGCAGCAGGGAGCGAATCTGATCGTTATCAGGTTCGTTACCTTCGAGGTAAGCTTCCATCGCATCGTCGTCGGCTTCGACGACGGCCTCGATCATCGCATCGCGCCATTCCTGTGCTTTGTCGACGAGATCCGCCGGGATATCAACAACATCCCACTTTGCGCCAAGCTCTTCCGCCTGCCAGATTAGGGCTTTCATTTCGATGAGATCGACGACGCCTGCAAATTCATTCTCAGAACCAACAGGCAGCTGCACAGCGATCGGCTTGGCACCGAGACGGTCCTTGATCATATCGATGCAGCGATAGAAATCAGCGCCGGTCTTATCCATTTTGTTGACGAATATCATGCGCGGAACGTGATATTTGTCAGCTTGACGCCAGACGGTTTCCGTTTGCGGCTCAACTCCTGCGTTTGCATCAAGGAGAGCAATCGCTCCATCTAGAACGCGTAGCGAACGCTCAACCTCAATCGTAAAATCAACGTGGCCTGGAGTGTCAATAATGTTCAGACGGCGGCGATGGCCATCCCGACCATCCCAGAATGTGGTGGTGGCAGCAGACGTAATCGTGATGCCACGTTCCTGCTCCTGTTCCATCCAGTCCATCGTTGCAGCCCCGTCATGGACCTCACCGATTTTGTGACTTTTACCGGTATAGAATAAAATACGTTCGGTTGTTGTTGTCTTACCAGCATCAATATGTGCCATGATGCCGAAGTTGCGGTAGTCTTTAATTTCGTATTCGCGTGCCATGATCGTCTCCGGAGCGTTCGCCTACCAACGGTAATGAGAAAATGCGCGGTTTGCATCGGCCATCTTGTGTGTGTCTTCACGCTTCTTAACGGCGGTTCCGCGGTTGCTGGCTGCATCGAGAAGCTCTCCCGACAAGCGATCAACCATCGTATTTTCGTTGCGTGCGCGGGCAGCATTAATGATCCAGCGAATGGCCAAAGCTTGACGGCGTTCAGCGCGGACTTCCACAGGGACCTGATACGTCGCGCCGCCAACCCTGCGGGAACGCACTTCAACGGATGGCATAACGTTTTCCAACGCAGAGTGGAACATCTGAATGGGATCTTGCTTGGCGCGCTCTTCAATGCGATCAAACGCACCGTAAACGATGCGCTCTGCCGTTGACTTCTTACCGTCGCGCATGATGGCATTCATAAACTTTGAGAGAACCATATCCGAATACTTCGGATCCGGATTAATTTCCCGCTTTTCTGCTCTGTGGCGTCGAGACATCGTTCAGCTTTCTCAGGATTACATTTAGTGCGCGAAACAGTGCAGCCATGCTGTGCCGCTCCGCGAATTCCAGCCGCCTGACTTAATCTGGCGGCGCTTTAGTTGTTTACTTCGGCCGTTTGGCTCCATACTTAGAACGCCGCTGACGGCGGGCTGCAACGCCTTGGGTGTCGAGAACGCCGCGAATAATGTGATAGCGCACACCAGGCAGGTCCTTCACGCGGCCGCCGCGAATGAGCACAACGGAATGCTCTTGCAGATTGTGCCCTTCACCCGGGATGTAACCAATAACCTCGAAGCCGTTGGTCAGACGGATTTTTGCCACTTTGCGCAAGGCTGAGTTTGGCTTTTTAGGTGTCGTCGTGTAGACGCGGGTGCATACACCACGCTTTTGCGGGCACGCCTGCATCGCCGGCACCTTATTGCGCTTGATCTGCTTTTCACGCGGCTTGCGAATTAGCTGTTGTATCGTTGGCATTCGCCATCCGGCTCCCTGGCCTAACCGCGCAACGCACGGATGAATTAAAACATAACGGCCGGACATCGCTGTATTGCGGCCCGACCATTTGCTCACCAATCGAAAGCAAGGGCTATCGATAATAAACTCAAATTTGTCTGCTATTTTAACAGTGGTGTTTAGGCGAATACGCGCTAAGCGCCTGAAAAACCTACGACCCACTGTTATAATTGGCGAAACATATACACATATCCTCCGCCGGTCAACAACTGAATGGCGTCAGTTTAAAAAAAATGTCATGCGATAATAGGTTTTTACGAATCCTCAAAGTGCTATGGCTCAACTGATGACGACCGCCAAGACGCCCTTCCTAAAATGTGAAAATGAACGCTCTAGAGCATTTTGAATGCACTGTTTCATCGTTGCCTGCGTGGAAAGAACCGAACCAACTAAGTAGCAATTGAAAACCGGCGCAGGATTGCCCCGGTTTCCAACTCAGTTTTGCGATTTGGTGCAATCGCAAGTGGCCGGGCGTGACGGGCGTTAAGATGCTGCTTCGTCAGCTTCGGCGTGGCTCTGAACGTTGTCTGTATTGCTGCCTGCGCTCTCCAGAGCTTTTTCTTCTTTGGTGCGTTCTTTAGCAATAAGTTCATCGCGGCGTGTTGCAATGCGACGAACGCGGCGCAGCATGCCACCGGTGCCTGCCGGGATAAGGCGGCCGACGATCACATTTTCCTTTAACCCTTCCAGCGTATCGACTTTGCCGCCGACTGCGGCCTCGGTCAGGACACGTGTCGTCTCCTGGAACGAAGCTGCAGAAATGAACGAGCGCGTCTGCAACGATGCCTTAGTGATGCCCAGCAGAACGGGTTGCATGGTCGCCGGACGCTTGCCTTCGGCCTGAAACCTTTCATTCTTTTCCTGGAACTCAAACCGGTCGATTTGCTCACCTTTGATGAAATCCGTTTCACCGGGATCGATGACTTCAATTTTTTGCAGCATTTGACGTACGATGACTTCGATATGCTTATCGTTGATCGTCACGCCCTGCAAACGGTAAACATCCTGGATCTCATTAATCAGATAGTTTGCCAGTTCTTCAACCCCTTTGATGGCCAGGATATCGTGCGGAGCCGGGTGACCATCATAGATATAGTCACCTTTTTCGATGTGGTCGCCGTTCTGAACCGCCAGCGTTTTACCGCGTGGGATAAGATATTCCACCGGTTCAGCGTCCTCAGCAGCCGGACGAATGAAGATGCGCTGCTTGTTCTTATAATCCTTGCCAAATTCGATCGTGCCGGAAATCTCAGCAATAATGGCGTGATCTTTGGGACGGCGTGCTTCGAATAATTCCGCAACCCTTGGCAGACCACCGGTGATGTCGCTCTGTTTAGCCGATGCAACCGGAATACGCGCAAGCACGTCACCAGCGTTCACCTGCTGGCCCGGCTCAACGGAGAGGATGGCCTCATTTGCCAGCAGATAGCGCGCATCGCCGCCACGCGCAACTTCGATCGGCTTGCCGTTTTTATCGTTGATGACGATTGCCGGCTTGAGTTCAAGCCCGCGCGGAGAGGCGCGCCAGTCGATCACGACCCGGTTCGAGGTCCCTTTGACTTCGTCCGTCTGCTCGCGCATCGAAACACCTTCGGCAAGGTCTTCGTAGTTCACGAAGCCGTTCACCTCGGTCAAGATCGGGCGCGTGTAAGGGTCCCACTGGGCAAGCCGTGTGCCGCGCGTGACCGTGTCGCCATCGTCGACCAGCAAACGCGCGCCGTAACTGACTTTCTGCGTCGCCAGTTCCTTGCCCGTCTGGTCGAAGATCGTGATCGCCATCGATCGGCCCATGGCGACGAGCTCTCCGCGACCGTTCTTGATGAGGTTGCGGTTTTTGATACGCACCGTCCCGTTAAAGTTTGATTCCATCACCGATGTGTCTGCAACCTGTGCAGCGCCACCGATATGGAAGGTCCGCATCGTCAGCTGAGTGCCCGGCTCACCGATTGATTGCGCAGCAATAACACCCACGGCTTCGCCGATGTTAACCCGGGTGCCGCGGGCAAGGTCGCGCCCGTAACATTTTGCGCAAACGCCGGATTTAGTCTCACAGGTCAACACGGATCGAATACGGACTTCCTGCAATTCAGCTTGTTCGATTGCGTTGGAGTGACGTTCTTCGATCAACTCACCGCATGCGATGATGAGTTCACCCGTTTCAGGGCATTTGACATCTTCCGCCGCAGTCCGGCCCAGAACGCGATTGGCAAGAGTGACAAGAACCTGGCCGGCATCGACGACCGCCTGCACATTGATGCCCGCGTCCGTTCCACAGTCAATCTCAACGATAATTGCGTCCTGGGCAACATCAACCAGCCTGCGTGTCAGGTAACCGGAGTTTGCTGTCTTCAAAGCAGTATCGGCCAGTCCCTTGCGTGCACCGTGAGTCGAGTTAAAGTATTCAAGAACGCTTAGCCCCTCCTTGAAATTAGAGATGATCGGCGTCTCAATAATTTCACCCGAAGGCTTGGTCATCAGACCGCGCATCGCTGCCAGCTGGCGCATCTGGGTCGGCGAGCCCCGCGCACCCGAGTGGCTCATCATGTAGACCGAGTTAATCGGTTTTTCCCGACCGGCATCGTCCTTCTGGACACTGGAAATTCGGTCCATCATTTCCTTGGCGATCTGGTCTGTACATTTCGACCAGGCATCGACGACTTTATTGTATTTTTCAAGTTTGGTAATCAAGCCGTCATTGTACTGCTGTTCGAATTCCAGCACGAGATTATTGGTCTGCTCAACGATCTCGGTTTTGGTGTTCGGCACCACCATATCGTCTTTGCCGAACGAAATGCCGGCCTTGAAAGCGTGATTAAACCCGAGCGCCATAATGCGATCACAGAAGATTACCGTTTCCTTCTGGCCGCAAGAACGGTAAACGGCGTTGATCATGCGTGAGATTGCTTTTTTGGTCAGCAGCTGGTTGACCAAATCAAACTCAACGCCAGGACGTTTTGGCAGCAACTCGGCCAGCAACATTCGGCCTGGTGTTGTGTCCTGGATCTGAACAAGCTCGTTACCGTACATATCAACGGTGATATAGCGCCCTTTTATTTTCGCGTGCAGCCCGACAACCTTGGCATCAAGTGCGTGGCGTACTTCTTCGGCCGAACCTAAGATCATCCCCTCACCCGGCTGATTATCGCTAATCAGGGAGAGATAATAAAGGCCCAGGACGATGTCCTGCGACGGCACAATGATCGGCTCGCCGCTTGCCGGATGCAGAATGTTGTTGGTCGACATCATCAAGACGCGTGCCTCAAGCTGTGCCTCCAGCGAGAGAGGAACGTGGACAGCCATCTGATCGCCGTCAAAGTCTGCGTTAAAAGCTGCGCAAACCAAAGGATGCAGCTGTATCGCCTTGCCTTCAATCAGAACTGGTTCAAAGGCCTGAATGCCAAGACGGTGGAGGGTTGGTGCACGGTTGAGCAAAACTGGATGTTCGCGGATTACTTCATCGAGAACATCCCAGACCTCGGGTTTTTCCTTCTCGACCAATTTCTTGGCCTGCTTAACCGTTGCAGCCTGCTGTAATGCCTGTAAACGCGCATAAATGAAAGGCTTGAACAGCTCAAGCGCCATTTTTTTGGGCAGGCCGCATTGATGCAGTTTCATGCTCGGGCCAACCACGATCACCGAACGGCCAGAATAATCAACCCGCTTGCCAAGCAGGTTCTGGCGGAAGCGGCCTTGCTTGCCTTTGAGCATATCTGCAAGTGACTTGAGTGGCCGTTTGTTGGCGCCGGTTATGACACGGCCTCGGCGGCCGTTGTCAAATAATGCGTCAACCGATTCCTGCAGCATGCGCTTTTCATTCCGGATTATAATGTCCGGAGCCCGAAGCTCCATCAGACGCTTGAGGCGATTGTTACGGTTGATGACGCGGCGATAGAGATCGTTAAGGTCGGAGGTCGCGAAACGGCCGCCATCCAGTGGCACCAGCGGACGCAGTTCTGGTGGAATAACCGGTACGACGGTCAAAATCATCCATTCCGGACGATTGCCGGATTCGATAAAGGCTTCGATAATCTTAAGCCGTTTGGCCAATTTCTTCGGCTTGAGTTCCGATGTCGATTCTACGATTTCCTGACGTAGATTATCGCGGATCGTCGGCAGATCCATAGCCGAGAGAATTTCGCGGATTGCTTCGGCGCCGATCCCGGCGGTGAAACTGTCCGGACCGAATTCATCCAGTGCCTGATTATACTGATCTTCCGTCAACAGTTCCATTTCTTCGAAAGTCGTAACACCAGGCTCGATCACGATGTAGCTTTCAAAGTATAAAACCCGCTCCAGATCCTTCAAAGCCATATCAAGCAGGAGACCGATGCGGCTTGGCAGCGATTTAAGAAACCAGATGTGTGCAACCGGAGCTGCGAGATCGATATGGCCCATGCGTTCGCGTCGGACCTTTGCAAGCGTGACCTGGACACCACATTTTTCGCACACGATGTCCTTGTATTTCATGCGCTTGTACTTGCCGCACAGGCACTCGTAGTCCTTAATGGGACCAAAGATGCGCGCGCAGAACAAGCCGTCACGCTCTGGCTTGAAGGTGCGGTAATTAATCGTCTCAGGCTTCTTTATCTCACCGAAAGACCAAGACATGATGTCATCCGGGCTTGCAATGGAGATCTTGATCTGGTCAAATGTTGGTAATGATTGTTGGTGCTGCTTAAAAAGATTGGTGATCTCGTTCATTTGCTTCTCCTCGGCAAACGGCCGGGCATTTCCGTTTGCGACTTTGAATGCCGGACAACCGGCTTAATCATCTGCGGGTCAACGGTCTGATGGCGTCAACAAAATAGCGGCAACCGGGCGCGTGCGCCCACTCATGCTTTCAAGAGATGAATTTAATCACTCTGCGGCGGATGGAAGTTGCGGACGTGGTCCGTCCTCCCTTTCTTCTTCAACTGCATCGGCTTCTGAATCGATGAGATCGACGTGCATACCAAGGGCGCGCATTTCCTTAACAAGAACGTTAAAACTTTCTGGAATGCCGGCCTCAAAGCCGTCATCTCCGCGCACGATTGATTCATAAACCTTGGTTCGTCCGGCAACGTCATCCGATTTAACGGTGAGCATTTCCTGCAGCGTGTAGGCTGCACCGTAGGCTTCAAGCGCCCAGACTTCCATTTCGCCGAAGCGCTGGCCGCCAAACTGTGCCTTGCCGCCGAGCGGTTGTTGGGTTACGAGACTGTAGGGGCCGATTGAACGTGCGTGTATCTTATCGTCAACCAGGTGATGAAGCTTTAAGAGATACTTATAGCCGACTGTCACCTTGCGGTCGAAAGGTTCCCCGGTCCTGCCGTCGCACAGGTTGACCTGGCCACTGCTATCGAAACCGGCAAGTTTGAGCATATCAACGATGTTCGGCTCTTTTGCACCGTCAAAGACCGGTGTTGCAATCGGAACGCCGGTGCGCAATTGCTGGCCAAGCTTGATGACCTGTTCGTCGCTGAGGCCCTGC
>CAWUIN010000111.1:0-8680 GCA_963922535.1 uncultured Hyphomicrobiaceae bacterium
CCCCGGCACCAACGCCGAATACCACAAGGTCGACGCTCGTATCGTGGGGGCTTTGGGTGGCACGCATTTCAGTATTGTGTTAATGATTCAAGCAATCGCATCGTTCGCAGCCTTCGCGTTGTTTTTGTTGGCTAAATCAAACATGACGTGATTTGGCTGCGAACGCTTCAAAAAATTCCTTTAAAAATCAGAAGTTCAGGCTGTTTGCACAGTTTTGCAATTACCTCTATAGTCAAAGCTGACATTAAATACATCTCAGTCACAAATGACCTATCGCTATTATGGATATGTCGAAAAGATCTTTATGTATCTCTATGATCAACCGCAGAAACGTTGTGACCGGCGGGAGCGCATTGGCTTTAGCATTTGCATTGCCATGTAAGAGCGCCGAAGCTGAACCCGTTCAGGAGCTTTTTGCAGCAACACGCAAGTCGCCTCAAGGTGCATTTTCCACTGCAATTTTTCGTCGGGATGGCTCGGATGTGAATGCTGTCAGCCTGCCTGGGCGAGGGCATGATGTGACGGCCTGCCCTGTTACGCGAACTGTTGTTGCGTTTGCACGCAGACCGGGTAACTTTGCGGTCGCCTTCTCGATTGATCAAAAACGCCAGCCAATTCGTTTTATATGCCCGTCAGATCGTCATTTCTATGGCCATGGTGTTTTTTCCCGTTATGGCCGTCTGTTGTATGCAACCGAAAATGATTTTGAGACAGGCACCGGTTGCATCGGGATTTATGATGCCACTAGAGACTATAAACGTATAGGAGAGTTCAATGCTTTTGGCGTTGGGCCCCATGATATTGCCTTGATGCCAGATGGAGAAACGCTTGTCATTGCGGTTGGCGGTATCGAAACACATCCCGATATCGGCCATGGCCGCACAAAACTGAATATTGCAACCATGTCACCAGCTCTTGTGTACATCAATACAAAATCCGGGGATCTTTTGGAAAAGCACGAGCTACCAAGAAAACAGCATAAACTGTCACTTCGGCATTTGGCGGTTGGCACATCCCGCACAGTGATAGTTGGTGGACAATTGCAACGCGGTGCGCCTGCCAGAATGCCTTTAGTCCTGCGCCATCAACTTGGAAAACAACCCGAATTGATTGAACTGCCAAACCAACTGACTGCATCACTACGTGGCTACATAAGTTCAGTGGCTGTCAATCGTACAGGCGATACGGTTGCTATTACGGGCGCGCGCGGCGGAGTTGCTGCCTTTTTCGATATTGCAAGTGGTCGAGTACAAGGCACTGTCCGGCAAAATGATGTCTCCGGCGTCACGCCTGCAGGTGACCATTTCTTGTTGACATCAGGTGATGGTGCTGTGGTTGAGAACAACCAAAACCAACCTACTCAGTGGGTTTGGGATAACCATGCTGAGAAAGTCGGCTAAAGAAACGCGTGCTTCAAATCCTGAAGCGATAGATGTTTGGCCGTGAAAGCAGACTATCAATCGCCATCGGATGCGTTAAATCCGACAACAAGCCCCGCAGCTCTTTTAATCTCAGGTATGTTGTTGACGCGCACTTCCTTGAGATGAAAGCCTGCCGCCAGCAGCTGGTTAACAATCTCAACTTCGACCTCGCGTACACGGAAAGGATCAGTGTGCCCTAATAGCTCTGCGGCGATCTCTAAAGGCATATCGAATTCTTTTTTGACGCTTGTGATATATTTTTTTGCAGCAACTGTTTCATCCTGCTGACTTCCAATGAAAGCATCGGAGATGCCGGCTTGAAAGAAAAGATTGTGCAGTGCTGCAATATTGGCGTGGATCAAAGTCATGGATGATTTACTACGCCACAAAACCGGCCGGGACGTACGCCGCTTGGGGCCCACGCCTAAGATTGGGGCAATGCGTTTATCGCGCACATTCTCAATCCCGACATCCAAAGCTTTCACAAGCTCCAGTGTGGTTTCAGTGCCTGAGATATAAACGGGGTTGCTTGGGCTTGGATTAGACCAAAGCTTTGCAAAGCTATCTGCAGATGTCCATTCCTCGATTACTGCTATATTGATCGCGCTAATATTTTCGACAATGGCGCGGGCATACTGGCAGCTATAGCCCTTATCACTGGCAGCGACTAGAGGCTCTGACGTTTTCCCGGACAGGATAATTTCGAGGGCCGTCAGTCCTTGCACGGCAACGCTTTTCTTGGACAGGCTTTTTGCTGACAATGCACTTGGATCACGCTTTTTCAGAAGCCGTAAAACTTGACGCCGGCCACGTCCCTTGCGGTCAGGCCAGTAAAATATGCGATCAAACCGGTTGTCTTCGGCGACAGGACCAAAGTTGATAATCTCTACCGTGCCCCACGCGGCAATGACTTTACGATAAGCCTCACGTGTTGATATCAGTGCTGGCTTGGCTGGACCTGCACACAGCTTTGATAATGCCGCACTCAAATCACCAAGCGCTGCACCAAATTTTTGATAGCCCGGCACAATAAATTTTGTTTTTGCCGTTTCAGCCAACTTGCCATGATTAAAGTCTTTCGGGGCAGCTACAGCAGGCGCTGCGCAAGCTAACGCTAGGAGTGCCACTATCCTCGAAAAAGTAAACAGCTTTTGAATGGCGGAGTGGTATTCACTTTGATCTGTCAGAGTGATTTTACAAAAGCTATTAATTGTTCCCGCTCCTGCTTTGATAGTTTTGAAAATTTGTCGCGCGCGGTCTGCGCTTCGCCGCCATGCCATAGGATTGCCTCCGTTAAATTTCTTGCCCGTCCGTCATGTAAAAAGAAAGTATGTCCGCTGACGGCTTTGGTCTGTCCGATACCCCATAGAGGAGCCGTTCGCCATTCTCTACCGCCGGCCTTACCTTCTGGTCGTTCATCGGCTAGCCCAGGTCCCATGTCATGCAGGAGCAGATCCGTATAAGGCCAGATCGTTTGGCTGCGCAGATTAGGATCAGGAGATGCCTCACCCGTCACAAATTTGGGTACATGACAAGCTGCGCAGCCAATATTATGGAAGAGTGCTTCGCCATTTTGGATCGCTCTAGCGTGTACATTTTGACGGCGTGGCACAGCAAGGTTACGTGAGTAAAAAGCAACGAGCTTGAGTAAGGTACGGTTGATTTCAGGTTGTTTGCTGTTTTCGCCGTGCGGGGCTTTTCTGCAGAAAGCCTGATTTGACGTGCAGTCGCCATAGGGCTTGCGGATGAGATCGCTTGAAATGCCGATATCGCCCGCAAAAGCTTCTGCCGTTTGCTGCAGTATGGTGGGAGAGCCAGCCTTCCAGCCAAAACGTCCCAGCATCAAACGATTGTTTTCAAGTGACCAAACACGATTGGGACGGCCAGATACACCATCACCGTTTTGATCTTTGGGATCGGCATAGGCAAGGATCTGCTTTTCCGGAACAGCCTCGAGAAGCCCCAAACCGATCATTTGAGGGGAAATGCGAGGCGAAACAAGCGTTTGAGGATGCAATGGCCCATAACCAAGATCCGTAATCCGGTATTTGGGAACGCGTAGAGAAACGACTTCGCCATCGGCGAATGTGACGATTTTCTCTTCATAAGTGATATGCACCCGGCCTTCACCTACGTGCCCTTGGATCGCGATGTCTTGTAACTGAGTGCCGTAGGTTGGCTCTGGAATGACATTGACGCGTCCGGCAGCCAGCAGCTTCTTGTGTTCGTCTGTTTGCGCTGGAATGGAAAGTCGTAACAGCAGCGATACCGCGTTGTCATCAGGCCAATTTGCTTTCGGTGTATGTCCACGGCCATTATTCACATGGCAACGCCCGCATGATCGTGCATTGTAAAGCGGACCTAATCCATCTGAGGATTTTGTCGAGGCGGGAGATGAAACCCACAGCTTGTCAAATAATGCACTGCCAATTTTAAAATCAAATTCTTTAGAAAAAGAGAGATTACCGGAAGCGTTTGAAAAGGTATTGCGGTTATTGATGCTGCCGCGCGAAGTAGCCTGGCCTCCTGGACGTTCTTTGCTTGCAGCTGCGCAGGTCATTTCTGCAAGAGTTACATCATGAAAGGACGCGACACAAATGAGTGCAATCAGCACCAATATGATGGAGCTTGGTTTACACATGTTGACCGCCATTAATATGGATTTCTGCACCGTTCACATAACTGGATGGGGATGTGCACAAAAAGTAAATGCTTTTCGCAACCTCTTCCGGCTCGCCAAGCCGTCCTATCGGAATTTGCTCCTCGACGATTTTTTCAGTACCAGGAGACAAAATTGACGTATCAATTTCACCGGGTGAAATCGCATTTACTCTGATGCCGCGTTTGCCAAAATCCGCAGCCATCTCACGTGTCAATGCTGCGAGTGCGGCTTTAGATGTTGCATACGCGGAACCGGCAAATGGGTGAACATGCCCGCCGGCAATCGATGTAACATTGACCACTGAGCCTTGCGATTTTTCGAGACAAGAGATCAATTCACGCGCCAGTATAATGGGCGCGAAAAAATTCACATTGAAAACACTCTGCCAGGTTTTAAGGGACGTATCGAGTGTACCGAGCCGCACCCCTCCATGACCTTTGGGAGATATGGCCGTATTGTTGACGAGAGCATCGAGACGACCGCCCGATGTAATCAAAGGCGCCTGAATTTTTTCAATCGCAATTTTGATCGTTTTCAAGTCAGATAAATCAACTTGAATATGATCTGCAGCACCGCCTTCCCAGGAGCAATCTTGAGGGAACGCATGGCGTGAACATGTCAGCACGCGCCAACCAGCAGAGGAAAAACGCTTGACAGCGGCATGACCGATGCCGTGGCTGGCATCGGTCAGGAGAATAACTTTAGTTTCGTTGGAACCAAGCCCAGCCATAAAGTTTACCGCCTATTATGAAGGCTATGCACTGTATGAGCGCATAGCCCGAGCGTAGAAAATCTACATCAAGAGCTTATTTAACTTTTGAAGGATCATCTAAGCTATCTGAACCTTCAAACTCGATTTTCTTGATGTTTAATACCGCAACAGCGCGCTCGATTTCTTTTGTTTGCGCAAGCAATACATCAATTGCCGCCTGTACGGTCTGATTACCGGATGTGTTGCCTTCTGCAATCATCTGATCGTACGCTTCGGTTGTCTCTGCGCGTGCGACCATCACTTGGAACTTAGCAACTGTGTCAGCAAGTGCAGCTTTGAGACGGCTATCAATTGTGTAATCAGCAGCTTTTACGAGATCAGAAACGCTTGCACCTTGAACAATACTGCCATCAACACGCTTGTAGCGGCCAAGGTAGACGTTCTGAATGCCGACAACGTCGTAGTAATGCGAATTGTGTGTGTTGTCCGCAAAGCAGTCGTGCTCTTCTTCCGGATCGTGCAACAAGAGGCCAAGCTTCATACGCTCACCTGCCAGTTCACCGTATGAGAGCGAGCCCATGCCGGTGAAAATCGCTGTCAGAGACTTTGATGCGTCCTGAGACATCAGCGCTTTGCGTGCGGCACCATCTGCGGTCCACTGGCTGACCATCCAGGTCAGATCGTCTATCATGAGTTCAGTGGCAACTTTCAGATATTGGGCGCGGCGATCACAGTTGCCGTTGATACACTTCTTCGGGTCGAAATCGGTGGCCTGACGGTTGCCTGCACCTGCTTTGCTGCCATTCAGATCCTGCCCCCATAGCAGAAATTCAATCGCATGATAGCCTGTGGCAACGTTCGCTTCGACGCCGTCAGCTTCTTGCAGAACATCTGCGAGCAGAGCTTTGGTGATCTTTGTAGCATCAACGTTCTTGCCACCGATCTTCAGCTTTTTGTTGGCGATGATGTTTGCAGTATAAAGGCTGTTTTCTTCCGACTCTGTGCCATAGTCTTCTGACACATAATCAATCAGACCCTCATCCAGTGGCCATGCGTTGACCTTGCCTTCCCAGTCATCGACAATGGCATTGCCGAAGCGGTAAACTTCGGTTTGCTGGTAAGGTACACGTGAGGCTAGCCACGCTTTGCGTGCGAGAATGAGATTGGCCGCAGTTGGTTCTGCGATCAACTTGTCAACGGCGTTTCCCAAAGCCTGCGCTGTCGTGAGGGAGTCCTCATACTTTGCGAGCGCGATATTGGCATACGTCTCGATCACGTCCTGTGCCGTGGTATGCGCACTAGCCGGCAGTGCTGCCAGACAGCCGAAGGCTGCAGCTGCAATAGACCCTAAAAAGTTTCGTGTTCTCGTCATGAAAAATCTCCCTAATGACGACGTGAAGTTAAGTATTGGCACCCGCCCGAACATGCGATGTTGCGGGCTGATGACAATTCGAGATGCTGTCCAGTTTCGGTGAGCAACCGTGCAAAATCAGACGCTTCATCTAACATCGCATCGATATCAGATGATCCCAGCAAGGTGCGCGCGCAGACTTTCAATGCCGGGCAATGATTATGTTGACAAGAAGCAATGATGGAAATCGCCAAGTGCTCATCTTCGCAAAATCTGCAACAACCAGGCGGTAGTGTTTTTATTGGGCGGCACGCCGTTCGTATCACGGTTCGAACCCAGGAAGATAGATCTGTCACGGCACGCTTAGATTGCTTGGGGCCTAGAGCGGTTATGTAAGTCTTCCAAACTTCTTCCCAGCAGGCGATATCTTGATATTCGTAACCTGCAAGCCAGCCGCGAAAACCTATCCCGACAAGTTGTTCTGGTGTGTAGGTATATTCAGACCTAATCATCTGTTTCCTCCATCCAGGCATATGTTTTAAAGGTTGTACGATCAGCCATAGATAAACGGCGTTTCGTTGCTATCATCGTAGTAAAGACGCTTTGTACATGCCTTATAATCTGGCGAGCGGCATCCATTACGGGACTTAAATAGATTGCGTACAGTGAGTGCGAGGTCATCGCATCTTCTGCATCAACACCGAAGATGAAGGGTTTATTTATAGGGTTAGCAACCTCAAGACTGCCGCTCATGCGGTCCCAAATTGCGAGTACAGCGCCAAAGTTGCGGTCGAAATGGCGCTCTTCAAGCGAATGATGAATTTGATGTTGCGCCGGCGAGATCAGCCAGTGTTCCAGCACCCTGCCGTAGGAGATCCAGACATGGGAATGCCGCAGATTGGAGCCTGCCAGATTAAAGAAAAACAGGAACACGTTGGCGCCCAGAATGCTCACCAGCGTTGTACGGTCACCAAAGAAAAACAGAAATACGGCAATGGCGATAGCCTGCACAATCACGGCGCGTAGCGAAAACAAAACTGCTTCAACCGGGTGCACACGATAAACCGTCAACGGTGTCAGGACCTCAGCCGAGTGATGCACCTTATGGAAATTCCATAACAGTGGCCAGCGGTGCAAGACGCGGTGCAGCAGGTACTTTGAGGCATCGTCGAGTAGGAACAGGCAGGATGTGAAAAGTGCAGCAATAACCCATTTAGGCGCGCTGGGCCATAAGAAGACACGCCCGTCCAGCCAGATATGCAGAGCTTCAAACAGCAGTGTGGCTATGGCCAGTTTGGAGATCAGGCGCGGCGCAAGTCCAAGCATAATTGCCTGATTAATCATCAGAATTTTGTAGTCAGCTATCGCAGAGCGGGAAAGCCAGATGTGCTTTGCAAAAAGTGCTGCAAAAGCCTGACGTAACGGTTTTCGGCTGGCAACGGCTGTGGCAGCAAGGGCAATCAGCAAAGATGAGAGAAGATAGCCTGCAAAAATACGCTTCTGCGGATTGATAAGCGGGCCCAGAAGCCGGTCAAGATAATCTGTTACAATGTCCATTATATAAACTCACGCGCTGCGGGATACAGCTGCTTTGGCCGCTGCTGTATCCTATGGGCCTGAAGCGCAATGCTTTAGTCTGTCTCAGCGCTATTGCTGGCACCCAGTTGAGCGGCCAGTTCAGCGATATCCCCAGATATGGCATTGTTGCGTGCCTTAACACCGAAATTTTCGGCCATCAGGTTCTGCACGCGTGCCATGCGTACCATGTAGTCGCCCCATGTCATGCTTTGGTCGCGCAGGTAATCGCCATTGCGATCGATAAAGACAACTTTGGTTTCATCAAGCATTTGCGGACCGATGCCGATCAGGCGGTTGAGTGCGGTTGTTGTCTCGCCAAGGTTTTCCTTGCCGGTCTGCAGAGCCAGGCTAAAGCCCTTCAATTCACTCCAGTGCTTGACGTAATCCTTGAAGACTTTGGAAGTATCGCCGTTGGCCTCAATGATGGTTTTCAGCTTGGTCATGTCTTTGTAAACAGAGCCGGCATATTTGTAGACGGTCTCAGCCAGAACCGCCTGCCAGTTGTCAGCAATAACTGCCGCATACTCTTTAAGTTTGGCGCGCTGGGCATCAGTCAGCTTTTCACCCTTGGCGCTGGTAATCAGTTTGCGGCCATCAAGAAATGCCTGTGTAATCGTGTGCAGATATGTGGTTTTGCCTTTCGATGACGCATCAAAGCCCGCTGCGTAGTACGCTGGCCCGAAGGTCATTTCGGTATTGAGATCGATCTTTCCATCACCATTTACGTCAGCCAGCCTCATAGCTTCCGGTTTCTGTTGCGCAATCGCGACAACATCAGCCGGTTTGAGCTTAAGAGTGTAAGTTGGCGCGCCGAAGTAGCCGAAAGCCTCATCCCAGATGTGCTCTTTACCCGTGTAGGCAGCGCCATCTTTGTACGGCTTGTCATTTGGCTTTTTGTCAGCTGACAGTAATTCGTCCAGGTAGTTGTCGACCGCCTGATTGTACATGACAGCGCC
>CAWUIN010000112.1:0-8519 GCA_963922535.1 uncultured Hyphomicrobiaceae bacterium
GACAAGTCCCCAGCTGCCGGCCATCTGCCGCAAGGTTTCATATTCCATTAACCATGCCTCCTATCGCAGGTTTTCTTCAGGCTTGTAGCTGTCGAAATCCACCAGGGTGCCCAACATCTGCAGATAGGCGACAAGCGCATCCATTTCACTGATCATTTGTGGGTTGCCGTCAAAATCGCGTGCGTTAACTTTCGCATAGCGTGTGCGCAGCGCCTCCACATCGTCGGAGTCAGGCGTTGCCTGTGCCCTGAGATCTGCAAGCGCAAACTTGATCATATCGTCGGTGTAGGGCACGCCGACAGTACGGTTAACTTCGAGGTGCTTGGCTATTGACTTACTGTTTAAGGGCCGCTTGAGCAGGAACGCATACGTTGGCATGATAGATTCCGGCACGAGATTGCGCGGCGATTTCAAGTGTTCGACGTGCCATTCATCGGAATAGCGTCCGCCGACGCGGGCCAGGTCAGGCCCGGTCCGCTTTGAGCCCCACTGGAAGGGGTGATCGTATATACTTTCAGCCGCCAGCGAGTAGTGCCCATAGCGCTCAACCTCGTCGCGGAATGGGCGGATCATCTGGCTGTGGCAGACGTAGCAGCCTTCCCGTATATAGATATCACGGCCAGCCAGTTCCAATGGTGTGTAGGGACGCATCCCCTCCACTTTCTCAATCGTGTTTTTGAGGTAGAACAGCGGAGCAATTTCAATGATGCCGCCGATCATGACAACGACCAGAGAGCCAACCAACAACAGCATTGAGTTGCGCTCAAAGACCTTATGCCTGTTGAATATAGACATTATTCGAGTCTCCCTTTATTCGGCTGGTGCGAGTTCCGTGCCGGTAGAGCCCATTGGGGCTTCCTTGCGCACTTCACCTTTGATTGTCTTGTAGATGTTGAAGGCCATCAGCAGTGCGCCGCTCAGATAGAGCAAGCCGCCGAAAACACGCATTACATACTGAGGGTGGATGGCTGTTACGGTATCGACGAAGGAATTTACAAGGAAACCCTGATCGTCGTACTCGCGCCACATCAAACCTTGTGTAATGCCAGCGACCCACATTGAGGCAGCGTAGATCACAATACCGATGGTCGCGAGCCAGACATGCCAGTCAACCATGCGCAGTGAGTAAAGTTGATCGCGCGCCCACAACTTTGGAACCAGGTAGTAGATCGCCCCAAAGGTGATCATGCCGTTCCAGCCAAGCGCGCCTGAATGCACGTGCCCGATCGTCCAGTCCGTGTAGTGCGATAACGAGTTGACCGATTTGATCGACATCATCGGACCTTCAAAGGTCGACATACCGTAAAAGGCAACTGCAAGCACCAGCATGCGCAGAATCGGGTCGGTCCGCAGCTTATCCCAGGCCCCGGACAGTGTCATCAGGCCGTTGATCATGCCGCCCCATGAGGGCATCCACAGCATGACAGAGAACACCATGCCAAGCGTCTGCGCCCAATCCGGGAGTGCGGTATAATGCAGGTGGTGCGGGCCTGCCCAGATGTAAAGGAAGATCAGCGCCCAGAAGTGAACGATGGAAAGGCGGTAAGAGTAAACCGGCCGGTTTGCCTGCTTCGGAATAAAATAATACATCATACCAAGGAAGCCGGCGGTGAGAAAGAAGCCAACCGCGTTATGCGCATACCACCATTGCGTCATCGCATCCTGAACACCGGAGAAGGCCGAATAACTTTTCGCACTGAAGAAGCTGATCGGTACGGCCAGGTTATTGACGATGTGCAGCATCGCGACGGTGATGATAAACGCAAGATAAAACCAGTTCGCTACGTAGATGTGCGGCTCCTTGCGGTTGATTAGTGTCCCCATAAAGACCACCAGATAAGCAACCCAGACGATTGTCAGCCACAGATCGGCGTACCATTCCGGCTCGGCATATTCGCGCGACTGCGTCGCCCCGACCAGATAACCGGTAGCCGCCAGTACGATGAAGAACTGATAACCCCAGAACACGAACCACGCGAGGTTTCCACCGAACAGGCGCGCGCGGCAGGTGCGCTGGACGACGTAGAAGCTGGTCGCAAGCAACGCGTTGCCACCAAATGCAAAGATCACTGCAGAGGTATGCAGCGGTCTGAGGCGGTTGAAGTTCAAATAAGGCTCGATGTTAAGAAACGGCCAAGCCAGCTGTGCGGCGATCACCACTCCGGCAAGAAAACCGGCGATGCCCCAAAATATCGTTGCGATAGTGGCATAACGAATGACATCATCCATGTAGAACTCGCCGTCATCGCGCGGCGGGCGCGAATGCGTTGTCCCGTAGTCCGCCTTGGCGATCACAACAAGAAGGCCGATAAACAGCACAAACGCCATCACAAGGCTATGCGCCTGGAAAATGTCGTCCTGTGCGAAGAGAGACGCGATAGCGGCAAGAACGGCACCAATCGCGAGAAAAACGGCTAGATTTCCGTTTGACATGTAAAGTTATCCCCCGTCCTCAGACTGCGTGAAACCCCGGCTCACGTACGAGCCGGCATATAATCGAGGTACCGGCGGTCAACTGTAACAGCATTGATCTGGATCAATGGGGATGGCGCCAAACGCAAACTGCTACAAAACGCGCCGTAATAGAGGCCGTCTCCTGGCATTCGCCTATTTTTCCGTTTACGATCCCACAGGCTTTCTTTGTAAAACAGAAAGCCGCCGTTTCCACGCCAGTTTTGACAGGATCGCCTGCGGGGGCGGCATACCCATTTTACGGGGAATGTGCCATGCAGAAGATCTACAATCGGTTTTATCTTGTTGTTATTGAATACTATAATGAAGACGATGCACACGGCATCGTGCACGACAATGTCATTTTCTAGTTCACAAGAAACGACCTTGGCCTGATTGAATATGACAGGGTGAATG
The DNA here is from genome assembly GCA_963922535.1 of uncultured Hyphomicrobiaceae bacterium. Lineage (GTDB taxonomy): Bacteria > Pseudomonadota > Alphaproteobacteria > Rhizobiales > Hyphomicrobiaceae > Tectiglobus. The sequence continues at coordinate 2,869 of CAWUIN010000112.1, forward strand.
TGCCGGTCTTTTAATACGGTTGAGACAGGCTATATTCTGGCCAGGCGTGCGTTGAACCCGTTGTCAGCGTCCCGCTGGTAGGTGTTTTTCGTTAACACGGCGCCACGCATGGACAAGCTGGATGGACGCAAAACCAATGAAGGCGAGGGGGGTGTATGGGCTGAATTGACAAACGGTAAACATGTGTTTGTGGTTAACAGCGGCCATACGCTTTAGTTCATCAACCCGGCTCTTGTGCGGTAATTGACGACACGGTCTAATGTCCTGGATAATCCACGCGATATTCCCCAGCTTGTCGAAGCACTTGCCGAGAGTGCCGATAGCGGCGGAGCCAGTATCGGCATCGGTCAGTTCCGTTCTGGTTATATCTATCCGATCATGATCGCGCATCATTGGCAGTCTGCTGTCGTCACGATCAACGGGCGGCAAATCATCGCCAATGTCAGGTCGGCAATTTTTGACGTTCCCGTTCACCACTTCAGTTTTGCGCCTGGGTCCACCGTCCTGTCTTTTTCGAATGGAACGCACCGCCAGTTTTTTGAGCTTGTGCAACGCGGCGGGAATGCCGCGTTGGCGTTTGCACACCGTTCAGACTACAGCCAGGTCATCCTGCCGAAGGCCGGCGATCAGATTGCATGGCGGGCTGCCAGCGAAGAAGAGCAGGCGCCATAACGGAGTTTACTTCGGCTGCCACTTTGAGCGCATGGTTACAAGTTCTTCGGCTGCGCTGGGATGAAGGGCCATGGTGTTGTCGAAGTCGTCCTTGGTGGCCCCCATACGCATGGCGATAGCTGCCATTTGCACGATTTCACCAGCATCCGGGCCCAAAATGTGGCAGCCGACCACCCGCCGATCGTCGCCGTTGACCAAAATTTTCATTAACATTTGTTCCTGACGGCCGGACATTGTCGCCTTCATTGTGCGGAAGCTTGACTTATAGACATCAAGGTTGGGAAATTCCACCCGCGCTTCATGTTCACTCATACCGACTGTGCCAATTTCCGGGGTCGAGAAGACGGCTGTCGGGATCATCTCATAGTCAGTGGTGCGCGGTGTGTTACCAAATACACTATCAGCGAAGGCGTGGCCTTCGCTGATAGCAACCGGCGTCAGGTTTATGCGATCGGTCACATCTCCAACTGCGTAAATATTGTCCACGCTGGTTTGGGATTGGGGGGTGACTTTAATCTCACCCTTGGAGCCTAGCTCAACGCCGATCTTCTCCAGGCCCAGGCCCTGAGTGTTTGGATTGCGGCCGATTGCAAACATAATCTGGTCCGCCTCAAGCACCTCATTGCCGGTGATTGTGCCTTGAAGTATGCCGGATTTCTTCTCAATGTCCGTAAAGACCTTATTGGTGATAATTCGGATCCCGCGGCGCTCGTATTCCTGTGTCAGTGCATCGCGAAGATCCTCGTCAAACCCGCGCAGAATTTTTTCGCCGCGGTAAATCAGCGTCGTTTCAGCACCAAGGCCGGCGAAAATGCCGGCAAACTCGACCGCGATATAGCCGCCGCCTGCGACGACGATGCGCTTTGGCAAAGCCTCCAGGTGGAACGCTTCGTTGGACGTAATCACATGCTCGATACCTGGTAGACGATTGTCCACATTGGTGGTGCCGCCAGTGGCAATGAGAATTTTGTCGGCGGTTACGGTGTCACCATTACTGATTAAGTTTATGGTGTGGGCATCAACAAGTTCAGCGCGGCTTCTGAAGGCCGTAACGCCGGAATTCTCAAGATTGCGCAGGTAAATATCCTCAAGACGGGCAATCTCCTTGTCTTTATTGGCAATCAGCCTGCGCCAGTCGAACGTGGGAGCGACGGAGGTCCAGCCAAATCCAACGGCATCTTCATATTCATCGCGAAAGCGGCTGGCATACACCAGGAGCTTTTTGGGAACGCAACCGCGGATGACGCAGGTTCCACCAAAGCGGTATTCTTCCGCGAGTGCAACGCGGGCTCCATGCTGGGCTGCAATGCGTGCCGCGCGCACGCCGCCGGAGCCGCCGCCAATAACGAATAGATCATAATCAAAAGTGTTCATCCCGGCTCCATGTGCCTGCAACGCATCGAAAACTCTCGCAAATGCTCCTGCCGGAAACAAACTGACGAGAAATGATATAATGTTGCCATGACATCTTTCTCCAGTTTCATTCATACGGGGGCGGCCGGCAGAGCGGTCGGAAACTAAGCAGAGCTGTCATCGTCCTCTGAGAACTCAAGAATTTTCACACCATCATCGCCGGCAATGATAGCAATATCTGCAAGTCCGATAAAAAGACCATGTTCGACAACGCCTGGAATTTCATTCAGGATAATGGCAAGGGCTTCCGGCTCGGGCAACTCGGAAAATGCGCAGTCGAGAATAAAATTATCACTATCCGTTTTGAAGGGCTGGCCTTGATCGGTCCTGCGCAGCACAATGTCGCTATTTAAGCCGAATTCCTGCGCAATGGCAGCGATGGTCCTGCGTGTTGTTTCCAGGCCGAAAGGATCAACCTCGACGGGAAGCGGAAAGCGGCCAAGGGTTTGAACATGCTTGCTGTCGTCCGCAATAACGATCATGCCGTCACAAGCTGCAGCAACGATCTTTTCGCGCAGCAGTGCGCCGCCGCCGCCTTTGATGAGGCGCAATTGATCATCCAGCTCGTCTGCACCATCCACAACCAGGTTCGGGAACGGGTTCTCATCAAGCATGGTGAGTGGAATTCCCAATGCCTCAGCCTGGTGATGTGTGGCCTGCGATGTCGGGATGCACAGAATTTCAAAGCCTTCTTTGACCCTGCTGCCGAGTAAATCGATAAATTTTGCCGTCGTTGAGCCTGTGCCAAGGCCGATCACCATGCCTGGCTCAATGAATTCCATGGCGCGTTTGGCGGCTAACTGTTTTTTTTCTTCCGGAGACATTCAATTTCCTGACTGAGGTTTAAGGTCTTCATCGCCGATGCGGCAAATTGAGGTTTCTTGTAATTTTAAGCCGTGTCGTCAATGAGCACACGGCTTAAAGCACTTTGCCAATAAAGTTGCTGACACTGCACTTGACATTCTGCATTGCCAGTTGTGCACATAACCGGTTTGCCCGAGTGCGATCAGGCAGCGGTCCCGCAAGCAGTCGGTACTTTGCATCAGGCAGTCCCGTAAGATCATAGCGCGCCCGCAATGTGCCAAGTAATTCAGGATGCCGGTCTGCAAGCCGCTGCCAGGTCGAACGCAGTTCGCTCAGCGAAGTTGCAGCTGAAATAACAATGGCTGTATTATCCGTAAAAGATTGTTCCGCGAGTGTGCCTTCGAATGGAGCCTCGGCTATTACCGTCGGCGCGCCAAACACAACGACAGGCGTGTTCGGAGTGAGTGTTAACGTGAATTTGCCTGGCTTTTCCGGACCGGCATCTGAGGTGCTTCCTGTTATAATAGGCGATGTTTGCTTATCGTTTATTACAATGGTTGCGGTGGTGTTATCGTCATCGATAGCGGCGGCCTTCTTACTGCGCGCGTTTAACATCCAGCGGTCTGGCAGCGGCGGTATTTCGGCTTCATCAGTATTTTCCGGTAATGTTTGACGCTCAGAGGGGGGGCGGGATTTGTTTTGCGGTTGCGTTTGTGGCTTCGGCGTAGCAGCCTGGTGGACCTGTGCCAGGTCCAGCTTTAGTTTCAAGTTTTGGACATCGTCGCGTAGACTGTTTAGCGCTGCTGCATCGCGGGTTTGTTGTTCCAATTCTGCTTGTTTGGCCTGCAAAGCAGCTTTGCCACTGATTACAGAGAAAAAATCAGGCCGGTTTGCCGCAACCGAGATATAGAAGACGGCAACGCTCCCCAATAGCGCCCAGGCTGTTATATAAAACTTCCAGAACAGCGATCCACGCTGCCGCACGGTAATATTAGCTCCGTTCATGAGATAAGGCTCCGGACACAGCTTGTGGGCCCAATAGACGCGAGCCGGTAATACTACACACTGCCGATTAAATTGGATGTTTTCAACCTCAGGTCAACGCTCTGCCTTGTAACTCTTGGCGTTCTACTGTGGATAATGCTAAAATAAAAGCATACATTCTTATATGCAGCAATTCCGCACCTATTCAAACAGCCAGTTTTTATCATAACAGCTTGAACTTGAAGTTGCGAGGGGGGACCCGATTATTTCGATTTAACTTATAATGGCTTATGAAAATTTGCTGTCTACGCCCGGCACGGCCTAAATCTGATAACGAGCCCACCATGATGGCGTGAAGTTGATAGCCGCCCACATGCTGCGATACAGTGCGTCAATCATACGACGCGCGGCAATGGCTTTGCCGCCTCCCCACCTCTCAGCCTATGGGGCATGAAGATCCGCAATGGTCTCAGCAATCAAGTGATCCACGACGCAGGCTAGCGCCGTGTCGTTGTCACAGCCATCACGTAATGCTGCATTCCACACCTTAACCTGCCGGTCGGCGCTTGTCCCGTTGGACGTAATTGCGCGGGCGGCCAGTGTCTCGTTCCGGCAGTTCAGATACACCGCGTCTTCCTCGATTATTTCCAAGAGTTCTGCCAGCAATTCGGGAAACGGCACAAGTTCGCTGCGGCCAAAATCAAACAGGCGATCACTGATACCATAGCGCTGGGCACGCCAGCGATTTTCCTCCAGCAGAAGGACAGGATACAGCCGCCAACTTTGATTGTTGCGTCTGAGACGGTAGAACATGCGGCACAGACAGACGAATAGTGCCGTAATCGCGATGGCATCGTCAATGCGCGTGCACATATCCGTAATGCGCATTTCCAGGGTGGGAAACTTGGCGGATGGACGAATGTCCCACCAGATTTTGCCCAGATCGTCGATAACGCCTGAACGGGTCAGAATATCGGCAAACGTCCGGTATGCCTCCCAGCCTTCCAGGCGGCCCGGCAGGCCAGTTCTCGGCAAACCATTGAAAATGGCAAGCCGAAAGCTTTGCAGCCCCGTCTGTTCTCCTTCCCAGAATGGAGATGATGTTGACAATGCAAGAAGGTGGGGCAGGAAATAACGCGCCTGGTTGAGCAGATCGATCCGTAATTCGTTATCTGGAATTTCGACATGAACGTGCATTCCCGATACAAGCAGACGCCGCCCGACGCCTGCGAGATCGCGGGCCAATGCACTGTAACGCTCGTTTTGCGTCGTCTCCTGCTTGCGATAACCACCGATCGGGTGAGAGGATGCGGCGATCGGTGCAAGGCCATGTTGGCGCGCTGTTGTCGCAACGACGTTACGCAGATTTGCAAGATCAGCACGCGCCTCTGCAAATGAGCGGGTGGGCCGGGTATTTACTTCAATCTGGGAGCGCATGAGTTCAGTCGATATCTGCCCCGGACAAGCCGCTTCTATGGCCGCCAGGAGAGCTTGGGGCGCAGGCTGCAACTGCCGGGTTTCAAGGTCGACGACGAGATATTCTTCCTCGATACCGAACTTGAAGCTTGGTTCTTTCACGATCATGCGATTTCACTCGGTTTCAAGTGCCTTACTCAGCAGGCTCTATGCGCCAAAAACGAAGTAGGGGTTGATTTCATTATACATGAGGCAAAGATTAAGCCAGTGGTCTGTATCACTTAAAATGTTAGGTTAGGATCACGTATCCCGGTTTGTGAGGGCGTCGGCCAGACTTTTGCGATGCACCACATCGCCTGCGT
>CAWUIN010000113.1:0-8300 GCA_963922535.1 uncultured Hyphomicrobiaceae bacterium
GGGCGGAATCATACCCGAGAATCACGCCGATGTGGGGATTTCTTTCACAGCCTCATCGCAAAAGTCTGGCCGACACCCTCACAAACCGGGAGACGTGATCCTAACCCGACATTTTAAGTGATACAGACCACTAGTCATCGTTCAGAGAGCCCGCCGCTATGTCTTTCGTCAAGAGCGATGGATGTTATGCAATTTAAATGCAAAGGCACCGGCTCTTATCCGTGCCTTCTACCGAAATGTAAATGGTATGACAAAACGTAGTTGCTTCAAGCTGGCATCTGCGGGCGGCCTTGGAAACGGCGCCGCTCTACGGACAGCACGCAAGGCTGCACGGTCAATCTTTGAATTGCCGCTCGACTTTGAGAGTTGCACGTAACGCAGGCCACCGCTTTTTGAGACACCGAGCGAAATGACTACACGTCCTTGGCCGACGTGTTTTGGTTTTTTTGAAGCGATCCTTGAGCGCACCTTCAAGCCGTAACTTCGAATAGACCCGGCAGTTGCTGTGCGCGTGCCGCCAGCTCCGCTCTTTTGCAGACCAGCAGTGTCACGATCTGAGTTTCCCTTATTAGCAGCCTGACTTGCAGTTGCCTTCTTCGGGACTTGTTTCTGAGCGGGTTTTTTTGGATGCTTAACTTCTTCTGATCGCTCTGTCTCCTGTGTTTCAGGCGGTTCGGCTGCGATCTCTTCTATCGGTATAACTGGTGAAAGGCTGGGTGCATTTGCTGTAATGGGAACCGCATCTTCCTGCCGCTGCGTTTTTTGCGCCTCGATTGACGCGGTGGCCTCTGCTACCACTGGTACAGCTTCAACAGGCTCAGTTTCCTGTGCCGGATTCGCCTCGACTGTTTCGGCAAGGACTTCAACAGAGGCTTCCTGGGCACCTAGAATTTCCTCTAAGCTGTCAATTGTTGATATCGTCCGTTGCCCGGCAGCCGGTCCCTTTTCACCAGGAGCAAGCGCTGCAAAGCCAATTGTGCCTGTCAAATGCAAAAGCAGTGACAACCCCAGGAAAAAAAACCATAAAGCCCATATCCGCAAACTCTTAATCACAGCTGCCCCCTCGAAGCTTGCTGTCGTTGGGTGAGAATAGACACATCCGATAACCCTGATGCACGAACCGCACGTGTAACACTCAGAAGAACCCCAGCCATCAATCTCGCGTCTGCAACGATAATAAAGGGCTTACTTCGGTCAAGATCTTGATCGGCGTTGAGTGCACCTGTTAGTTGGTCAAGCGGCAATGTTTTGTTGCGATAGCGTAATATACCATCCTGGCGGACAATAAGACGGCTAGCGACGATGGCCCCGGTTTGATCTTCGAAGTGCTGCGCAAGTTCGATTGTATCGTCATTAAATGGTCGTAGAACACCCGCGACGATAAAAAAGATCAGGATTAGAAATACAACGTTGATTAGGCTTGTCAGATCCGGCTGTTTCTTTTTGATTTGCTGATTGTGCCTCAGTCTCATTCCTGCCCCGTCAATCAACAACACGTACCGAGGTAAAACCCGCCGCACGAACCTGCGCAAGGCCGCTTACCAGATCAGAGACGTTTGCTTCCTTTCGAACAACGACCACAGCATTGGTTTTGCCATCTGCAATCAATTTTTCCAAGCCGGCAGATAATTGATCGTCGGACACTTGAAGACCATTGATCAGCACCGCCCGATCCTTGCCGATATGAATAAGCGCCAGCTTTGTTCGATCGGCTTGGCTGTTCCCCGCGCCCGCGGTTTCAATCTTCACAGTGCTAAAACGAACGAATGTGGAAGCCAGCATAAAGAAAACGAGCAGCAAAAAGACTACGTCAATCAACGGCGTCAGGCTAAGGGCCTGCCGACGCGAGATCTGAAATTTAAGACGCATGCAAGCCCTCGCCTTGAGTTGCGGCGGGAGACGATTGCGTTTCATCTTGTCTGGCAGACTTTGCCAGACGTTCGGTGAACAGACTGGTGAGCGTTGATTCAATAATTGTTTGCTCGCGCCGGACCATGCCCTCGAACCAGTAAAGCGCAAAAGCTGTAGGGATCGCAACAGCAAGGCCAACAGCGGTTGTGATCAAGGCAACCCAGATACCACCTGCGAGCGCTGCCGGATCTGCCTCGGCTCCGGAAGTCTGAAGGGTCTGAAATGCTGACATCATCCCAATCACCGTGCCAAACAGTCCGAGCAGGGGAGCAATCTGAGATGTGGCTTCGAGGATTGAAAAATAGCGTTTCAGCTCGGCTAATTCCTGCAGCGCCACCCGTTCCGTGTCTTCTCGAATAACAGCTTCAGGGTGCCCATTGTGCAAGGCTGACATGGCGTGGTGCAGAACAATGGCTGATGATCTGCGCGATCGTGCAAGTCTCTGAAAGGCATTGTTTCGGTTGCCGGCAAACCAGTCGCGTAACGCATGCTCTGCAAGTCCTTGGGCGCCAACCCTTTTTCTCAGGAACTGAAAGAGCTTAAGCAACACAACCGCAAGCGCCAGGACTGACAGACAACCGATAATCGCGACGATCGGACCACCACGCTCAAGCAATGCCAATAATGGTTTGAAATTAAAATGATAAAAGTTGATAGGGGCTTGCAGTGGGATCACGTTGCGGCCTTTTCATTTCATTAATAATTAAGTGTAATTGCAATTCGCGACGAGGTCTTGATCGCATCCGTACAAAACGCCGGTGTCAAATTTCTCCCCTGGCCCTGGCATTCGGTGACGTTATTGACCAGGAGACGGCCGATCTGCGAGCACGATAAGCCTTTGAGATCGAACTGCTTCAGACGTGATTTATTTAATGGCAGACGACCGAAATTAACAGAAAGCAAACGATTGACCTGGCCATCAACGTCAAACAGCACCAGTTCGAGTTTCAGTGCCTCGATAAGGCTGCCAAGTTTGTTCTGAACTAGAAAGCTCACCCGGCAAGATTGGCCAACAGTCGATGCATCGTTCAGCTCAAGATTGAGCTTTGGATCAGAAGGTAGCGCCGTGCCAGGTGTAAGGCAAAGCAATACAGTTACCAGCAGAAATGGCAGGCGAAAGGGTAACCTGAAATGCAATTTCCTGATCCTTCCAAATGTTTTTTTGCTTAAACTTTTTGCTCAGACAAAGACCGGAAGCGATACCACTTGAATTGGTATCGCTTCCGGCAGAGGTCGTGCGTCGTGGAGTTTAGAAAAGCTTATTAATTGAACTTAATCTTGCTGAACACCTTAACACTTGCCCCAGGCTCCAGAACGCCTTGCCGCCGCTGGAACGAACTATGGTTGCGGACATCGTCATCGGCAAGATTTTCACCTTTCACGCCTATCGTCAGCTCTGTGCTTTGACCAGACAACGTGTTCGAACCGATTTCCTGCGTGTACGATAATTCAGCGTTGAGCAGCGTGTACCCTGGTGTTGTTTGTTCATTTTCCTCAGCGTTCACATTATCTTGCTCGAAAGCGTGCAGCACCCCAACGCGCGCAAACAGATTAGCATCACGATAGAACAAGCCCCCGCCAACTCTCTGTGGTGGAATACGAGCGACATCGTCGCCTTCGAATTCGGCGCGCACAAAATCATATTGACCATCAATGCCCCAAACGCCGCGCCATATTGGAGCAACATCATACTGGGCGGCAATTTCAAAGCCATAGAAGTCTGCTTTGCGCTGCTGGAACAAAATCTGATCGAGTTCATCGTCAGTACCACAACTGGCAAGGTTCTCACCACACTGCACGCCGGTGAACTGCTTGAAAATAAAGTTGTCGAAACGCGTATAGTAAAGAGAACTATCAAAGCGCAATTTACCATCCGCCTTTTTGAAACCCAGTTCGACAGAATTTGCTGTTTCTTTCTCCAGGAACGGATTACCGATTTCAAACGTGCCGGTTGCTTCGTGTACGCCTCTGGAGTAAAGCTCCTGGGCTTCCGGCGCACGCTCTACATATTGGTAATTCAATCTGGCAACAACACCGAGCGGAAGTTCGTAAAGGGCGCCAACACTGCCACTCGCCGGTGTAAACGAGCGCTCGCCAGCGAATTCAGTCGGATTGTTGACATCGCTGATATCTGACAGTCCCGTACCTTCGACCTTAACACTCTCAATGCGGCCCGCCAGCTGCAAGCGGAGGCGAGGGTTGACCTTAAGTTCCTCAAATAGAAAGCCGGCGATTGAGCGTGTTTGTGCGGGATTTAGCAAGCCGTCGATATCATCTTCGTCAACGCCGAAAGCATGTGTTTCTTTGTCCCCGACCTGGACACCAAGCGCACCGGTGAGCTCACCAAAGGTTGTACCAACGGGAAGGTGTTGGATTTCAAGACGTCCCTCAGTCTCCTGGTTTGTATACCGCACGCCGACGATATCTTGGCTTTCATCTTCGTCGAAAATTATTTCATCGTGCAAATAATCAGATGTGCCAAACCAGAACCGGATAGCTTCAATGCCAAAATCACGAATTCGGAACTCACCTTTGGCCTGAATTTTGTCTTGATCCATATCGATGCGTGTATTTTTTTCCACACCTTCTTCGCCTGGAATTCCATAAAGGCTTTGGAAGTTGGTAAACGAAACGCCAATAAAGCCAGTGCTCCACACTTTGGAAAGACCGAAAGAATAACCATCGCTTTCAACGAAAGTATTCAGCTGGGTGCCCTCCGGTGTTTCGTAGTTTTCTGCGCGACGCTGGAATGCATCGGCGTGGACTACAATGCCGTCTGCTCCTGCGGTTACAGCAAAGGCGCCATTATGACCGTCATCGACGGAGGAAATGCCGCCCTTTGTTTCTGCGGTAAAGCCGTGCTTTGGAACAAAAGATGGAATACGGTTATTCTCAACTGAAACAACGCCGCCAATTGCCTGATTTCCGAACCGCAGTGTTGCCGGACCGCGAATAACCACAGTACGCTTTGCAGCGTTAGGATCCACTGGTATAGCGTGGTCTTCTGAAAGTGCTGAGACGTCATGCGTGCCGACGCCGTTCTCCTGAATTCGGACCCGTGAATTGTCGAGGCCACGAATAATAGGGCGGTTAGCACCTGCCGCGAAGGTTGAACCGGTGATACCGGGCTTTTGCTCCAGAGTATCGGTCACGGTTGACCCCTGAGTTGCCAGAACTTCACGCTCGGTTGCAACTGTGACGGGAGCAAATGTGTCTTCGGCAACTATCAGCGTGCCTGGCGGTAGAGAAACATCCCCGGTTGACACTGGTTCCGATGGCGCGGCAGAAGAGGGCGGCGCCACAATAGGACTAGGGCTTGTTACAACAATCCCTGGAAGAGTGGTTTGTGCAAGCGCCGGTAATGTGGCTGTCAAAGCAGCTATGCTAACAGCGGTAAATCCTACACCTTTGTATAGGGTAACTTTGCTGCTTGATATGCAACGTTTCTTAAATACATAATTCATAACGCCTACCTTTAATTAATGTTATACCATAACACTCATGAAACTACAGGGTGCGATAAGCAAGCGCCAATAACCATGGCACGTTAACTTTAAGCATGCTGGTGCAACAATACAACATTACATGCGCGCGTCAGTGTGCAACAAAGAGCTTTGTTTTGTGCATTTACGATGCACATGAGGTTGGTGGTCACGCGAACATCATGTGCATCGGAGACAGGAGAGCAAAAAATGATGAGACCGATCGAGATATGCCCACGCAGCATTAAGGGGGCCATCTCAGCCGGATTAATTGCAGGGATTGCATTTTCCGGAATAGCGCATGCGCAAAAAGTATCGCATAGCGCATGGGTCAAGTTATGTGAAAAGACATCGCTATCAGGCGTTAACAAGGCAGGAAAGTCACAGACAATTACCAAGAATATTTGCCTTACGCACCATGAACGTATCGGTGGCAACACCGGAATGGTGATCGTCTCTGCTGCAATCCGCCAAGTTGAAGGTGAAAAGAGACAGAGCCTTATGGTTATGGTGCCGCTGGGCATGGCGTTACGACCTGGTGTTAAGGCCGCTGTTTACACCAAGGAACAGTGGGCCCGCGCACAAAAGAAAGAGCGTGTCAAGGACGATGAGTTAAAACCATTATCATTCGAATACAGCCTCTGCCATGCAGCCGGTTGTACAGCCGAAATAGAAGCGCCGGAAGGGCTGACCGACGACATGGCCAAAGGTGGCGGCCTGATGGTTTTGTCACGCAATGCCGACGGTCAAGCGATCGCTTTTCCAATTCCGTTGGCTGGTTTTAAAGAAGCTCACAACGGTCCTCCAGTAGATAATGCAAAATACACGGCAGCGCGTAAAAATTTAATGATTGCAATTCGTAATCGCATGCGTGCACAGCTCGCAAAGAGTGCGACCAGTGATACACAGCCAAAGAAAACCGAGTAACCTTGTTTTTTGCAGATAGATACGGTGCAAACGGATTTTAACTAGTAAAAAAGGCGAGGTTACTATGATCAACCCCGCCTTAAAAATCGAATGCATTTGTCTCTACGTCAGAATTTTATCATACCGCCGGCCATAACAACGTTAAGGTCGCCAACATCCTGATCAGTGATTTTTGCATCGAAGTGCTTGTAGTAAAGATAGAGTTCCATTGCCGCAGCATCAATGTTTTGGCTGACCCCAAAGCCATACATGTCCAGATTGGAAGCTTGACCGACGTCACGATCATTTGTGTTATACTGACCCCAAATGTTGGTTGCCCCGATTTTGAAAAATTCGCGCTCAATGCCAGCGTGAACAAGCCACATTGTATCGGTGTCATTATTGCCCCCTCTGTCTGGATCATCAACGGCATCGCCGATTATGTCCTGACCGTAGGCGCCGGTGATGTAGAGCCCCGTTGGAGAATGCATAACAGACGCCGATGTGCCGAGCTTTTCATTAGTGCCGTCGGTGTCGGTTGTATTTTGACCGTAGCCAAAACCAGCTGCAAACTTGAAACTGCCAAACTTGCCTTCATATCTCAGACTTCCATCCCACCAGTCATCATCCCCGCCAGTGGCTGAGAGCACAAATCCTGCAAATGTGGGCGATATATAGCGAACCACCTGACGGGTATCACCGTCGCCAACGGCTTCGCCAATCGATGATCCGACATCCGTGAATGTTGTAGTGCCATCACTCGTTACAAACGCAGCTGTTTCGTTGGAAAAGTCAGGCCCTGAGCCCATGCCGCCGGCAAGACTAATTTCAGTGATGCCATCCAACGAGTCGTCATAAGTACCAAGCCATATGGTTCCATATGTTTTTGAGCGGATGTACAAAGCCTCCTTACTGATACCAACGCCCTCATTGGTTAGGCTGTCGTTTTGGCTCGCGCTCGCCAAATTGTTGCTGGCGATTTCAAATTCCATCAAGAAACCGGCGGACCAATCAGTATTGATATCTGCACTGCCATCAAATGTCACAACGGACGTATCCTGGGCGTTCGTCCCGACATAGACATTGGTCTCATTGGGCTGCCCGTCGACGTCGAAAAACATGACAGCCTGATTGACGTAGCCGGATACCGTTAAACTTACTGTCCGATTGCCTTTGCGAGCAGTTGTTGCTTCTAACTCTGCAATACGTTCTTCTAAATCGGTACAACACTCACCACCAAGATCGGCTGCATGAGCGAGACTGGAAAATACAAAAGCTGATGTCACGGCGCACAGCGTAAGGCGTACTATCATAGTGGTGCATCCCTTTTTGTGTACTATAAAAGCATACAATTGAGATAAGACGCACAAATGTTGCTTTCAAAGCACATGCGTTGTAATTTTAGAAGGAAACAGATGTACTCGTAACGTACTATTCAAGCTGGCATAAAACTGCCACATGCCCTAGTGGGTTATTTCCCGCTCATCAGGAGAGGTATACTCTTAAGGAATACGTCAATTCCCTAACAGGCGTCGTTCAGCTTGAATCCGTGAGACGCTTGGCAGAAGCATCACCTCACGATAAAGACGTCAACAATTAAGTTGAGAACTTTACACACATTTTCATATATGTACCATACGCGATGCATTAGAGCAAGTAAAATAAGGAAATTGCAAATTTATGAGCAAACGCAAGCACTATCAAATTTATATGAGATATATTAAGCGAGTTCGTTTGCTTATGGATCTCAAGATGTAATCTGTTAGCTTGTTTTATTGGCTTGATTTTTTGGAGGGCAGGCCACAGTTGTTGCTATTCTCAATTGACCTTACTTGGCTACTCAAAACAACAACTGAAAGCAGACGAAGAGGCTGTCCGAAACTATGTGGCAGATCTCCGTAAGCTGCCACATGGAAAGTACACTTGCATCATGACGAATCGCGATTAAGCCTCTCCACGGCGCCATTCCGGGAAAGGGTCGGGCAGTGTCGCCCATTCATT
>CAWUIN010000114.1:0-8197 GCA_963922535.1 uncultured Hyphomicrobiaceae bacterium
TTGCCGCACGGCAAGGTGCGCGACAGCAAAACAGAATTTCATTCACGGCCTCATCCGTGGTGCACGGCGGTGAGACGGTCGCATCAAGCCCCAGAATGGCGCCGGCATTGTGTGCCAGCCGCGCAGCTTCCGCTATATCGATGACATCCCATGTTGGATTGACAGGCGATTCAATCCATACGATAGCAGTTTTGCCTGGCTGAATGGCACTTTCAAGAGCACCTGGTTCGGTTTGGTCGAAAAACGTTACGCCAATGCCGCGAATTTCTTCTAAGCGCCGTAACCAATCAGCGGTGCCGTGATACATAACTTGCGGCGCGACAACATGCTGTCCGTTTCGCAGGGTTTCAAAAACGGCGGTAATGGCCGACATCCCGGTATTAAACAAGAGAGCGTCCGCGCCACCGCACAGAGCATTGATCACCGCTTCACCGGCAACCGCTGTGGGGTTACCGTAACGTGAATAAACAAAGGCATCCCTGAGTTCATAATTGCCGTCGCGGACATAGGTTGAAGCCGGTTCGATTCCGGGAACCACGGCGCCTGTCTTTTCGTTGATGAAATGCAGCGCCTGCGCCGCTATCGTCTCTGCCGCCCGCCGCCGGGAATTCTGCATGTATCACTCTCCTGTTGCGCAGTGCATATTTCCCATCATGATAACAGCCTTTAAAGTGAGGTCCAGGAAGTCGCAACCAAATTGATCAAGAAGGCTTGCAGCAGGTTCTAGGCTTTAGAAGCATTTGCCAACATCCCTCCATCCTGCAAAGACACGGGAAGCAAGGTGTATCGTTTGCCCATGCTATCTGATAACGCAGCTTGCATATCGATAGTGCCAGTTGGATAAAACCCGGAGTAGAATACGGAATTCGATCAATGACACCACCAGATCGTATCATTATTGACGGCCTTAAAGTGCAAGCTTTTATCGGTGTGCACGACTTTGAGCGCGGTAGTCGCCAAGGCGTACGGTTCGATGTCGAAATTGAAACCGTCCCGGACTATCCGTTTCTGGTTCGCAAAAGCGGACATTATGTTTCCTACGCCGACACGGTTGCCTACATTATCGGGCGTGCTGCGTCGGACGAGCACGTCGAACTTGTTGAAACATGGGCGGAAGACATTGCAGCATTCGCGTTACGAAATGATCTGGTGGCAGCCGTGCGCGTTACAGTGCGCAAAACAGATATATTTGCCGAAGCTGAGGGGGTTGGTATCTCAATCGAGCGCCGACGCAAAATCCCGAGTGCGGGGTTTGAAGCCTAACGGAGCGGAAAGTTGCGCTAACCCATATTTCGCGGTGCATCTCAAGGTGCGTGGTGTGCGTTGAGGCCGGTTCTACTTTGGTCGTTTTCGGCAGGATCGAATGCAACCGTTGCGTAGTACTCAATCAGGCAAAAAATACGCTATCGAGCATATCCATCCGAACGGCTATAATTTCGCCAAGTAGCACGCCTCCGAATGCGATCAGCAGCAAACTGGATATCTTGTTAACCATGCTCAGGCTTTTACCCTTGAAATGCTGGCTGAAATAGCCAGTCAAAAAGGATAGAAACACCCACCATGCCAAATTGCCGGCAACGATGGCTGCAACCAGCAGCAAGGCATCGACGTAGCCGCTCAATTCGACAAAAGTACCGATGCCGCCAAAAATCGCAAACAGGCTGAGCACAGCTCCAGGGTTCATAAGCGTTAGAAAAAATGTATTTGAAATATCGAGCAGGTAGGCGCGCGCTGGCAGATTACGTGTTGTTTTGACCGAGGCAATAATCTGAGGGGGTTGGAACCACAAGTTCAGGCCGAATGCGACGAGCGCTACGCCACCAACAATTTTAATTGTCCCCTTATAGGTTTCAATCGCCCCTGAAATTGCACTGATACCAAGGCTTGCGCTTAATGCAATGATGCCGTCGCCCAGGACGGCACCGGAGCCAGCAGCCACACCGCCCAGAAAACCACGCTCCAGCGCGCGCTGGATGCACAAAATGTTCACAGGACCAATTGGCGCTGCAACAAGAAAACCAATAGCCAAGCCTATCGGGATAACGAGTGGATTAGGAATATAGTCAAGCATTTCTGCGCTGCCTGCACTTATGCGATGGCCTCTTGCCACGGCTTAAAGTGACCTTTATTTCTTGCATACATCGCACTAATCGTAAAAGAATTGAAATCGTATGATAGTTGCAATGGAGGAGTCCTCGATATGCTTGTCATCGGCCGCTGCTTCAAGTCTTTTGCCTTTGTATTGCTAATCACATTACTAACGGTTGTCCATACCGCCGACAGCTTTCCGGAACTCGGCCTTGTTAACGTTGCATTGGCCGCCGACCCTAAACAACCATCCGGCCTGCAAATCGACGATGACATTGACAAACTGCCAATACAGGTTGCCGCGATGCGTGAGGCCATTCTTGATGCTGCTTTGCGCGGGGATATCGATGCATTGGTCGAACCAATCCAGATGAATGAACTCAAACCGGATTTTGGCGAAGTCAGCGCAGCCGAGCCCATTGAGGACTGGAGAAAACTTTCTGTTGATGGTGAAGGCCGTGAAATTTTGGCGATCTTAATTAATATTTTGCAAAGCCCTTATGCTGTTGTGCGGCAAGGGCCGGATATTGAAAACAATAAGCTATATATCTGGCCTTATTTTGCGGAAGTACCGATCAATAAATTACCGCCGCATCTTGAAGTCCATCTTCTTCGGCTTATTCCAAGAGAGGATTACAAGATCATGAAAGAGACAGGCGATTATCGGTACTGGCGGCTTGCCATTGGTGCAGATGGCACATGGCATTCTTTTTATAAGTAATTTTATAAATAAAATCGAGATAAAGTTACAAGTGCCCACATTGATGGCAGCGCCAGATTTTGTGCGCAAACCAGCAATGCTACAAGGAGAGGCAATGGTATCATGCGATATGCCGATGCTTGAAATTACAGCCGAGGTTTTGCTGAAGGCCTATTCCTGCGGAATTTTTCCGATGGCCGAAAGCGCGGATGATCCGCAGCTCTTCTGGATTGAACCGCAGGCGCGTGGCATGCTGCCGCTTGATCGGTTATCTATTCCTAAGCGGCTTGCACGCACCATTCGCAGCGCTCCGCTTGATATTCGCATAGATTGCGATTTTGATGGCATTATAGATGGATGCGCAAGGCCTGCGCCGGGGCGTACTTCAACATGGATTAACGATCGGATACGCAGCCTTTACAACGATCTCTTCCAGATGGGCTATTGCCACACCGTGGAAGTCTGGACCCCTTGCGGGCGTCTTGTCGGTGGCCTTTACGGTGTCGCCCTTGGAGGTGCATTTTTTGGCGAGAGCATGTTCTCGCGTGAGCGGGATGCGTCCAAAATTGCCTTGGTTTATCTTTGTGCGCGGTTGATTTATGGTAATTTCGTTATGCTTGACACTCAATTCGTGACGGATCATCTGCGTCAATTTGGTGCGATAGAGATTGATCGGGTTGAGTTTCAGCAAAAACTTGATGTTGCTTTGCAAACCAGCGGTAATTTTAACTGCCTTCCTTCTAACGCTGAACCGAAAGAAATCCTGGATATTATTGAAAATGCGCAAGCATCATGAATTTTCCGACGGTCTGTGAGGCCATGTTGTGCTTTCCACGGGCCTGCATCCAACCATTTGTCCATGACATCAATTATGCTCCTGGCGCAAACGCCAAGCTTGACCGTGGCCCTAAAGGTGCGAACGACCCGTGAGGAGGGAGATACGGATAATTGTGGGCAGGTCCGGGAGAAGACAGGCGGCTTCGCGCGATAATGGACGACAGGGCCTTAAGTCTTTTCTTCAAAATCCAACACAACGCCGTTGATGCAATAGCGCAGACCTGTTGGCTGGGGCCCATCCGGAAAGACATGCCCCAAATGCGCGTTACAACGAGCGCAACGCACTTCGGTGCGGCGCATGAAGTGCGAACGATCATCGTGCTCGGTCAGTGCGGCTTCATCGGCCGGGCGGGTATAACTTGGCCAGCCGGAGCCGGAATCAAACTTGTCTTCGGACTTGAATAGAAGCGCACCACAGCTAACGCACTTAAACGTACCGTCGCGTTTCTCAGCGTTGAGCGGACTTGTGAACGCGCGTTCGGTGCCGTGTTGGCGCGCAACACGGTATTGCTCAGGCGTTAACTGTTCGCGCCACTCGGCGTCGGATTTTTCTACTTTTGGGCGATCACTAATGTCATTCATGAAAGTATTCCGCTTTTTAAATTGCAGGTTGCGATGACCATTTCATATATGTCAGCGCACTGCTTGGACGACAAATCACAAATGGATGGATGTATCGTGATCGGTATGATTTTAGCGGAAATATAAAAGGATCAGGTAGCCGCCAAGCATAACCGTTGCCCAGAATGCCATATTACCTGTTGGCCATGTTCGCCCGAAAATGCTGCCTGTAGAGTGATGCGTGTTAATCCATTTTTCCAGATCAGCTGCCACTTGCACAATGTTGTTGATCATTATCCGCCAGCTTGCTTGTGCCATAAGCGTCAAAGTCACTGCGATATTATAGCTGAGTTTGCGGTAAAACCAGTCGACCTCCATAAGGATCGAATTCTTAGCCGTTGGAAAGAAATTCCGGCGCAGCATGAAGGTAAAAACAAGCATTGTGAACGCAACGATCTGCAGCTGAGTTACGATGTGATCCAGTGTGTAGGGAGCATATTTTACATTATATGGTAAAATCGCATAAAGAGGGTGGTAGTACACGCCGATCCCGATGCAGAGTGCTGCGGCTGCTCCCATCGCAATCAGCATATTCACAGGCACTTCTTTTTTGTCTTTATAAGGCGCACTGGTAGGCTGCCAAAAAATAACGTAGGGAAGCCGCAGTCCACAAATCAAAAATACGCCGGCGCTGGCCAATACCAGGGTCATCCAGGCCCAGAAATGCTCACCCTTCAAGGCTGCCGATACGATGAGCGACTTGGCGACAAAGCCGGAGAAGAAAGGCAAGGCAATCGCAGCCGCTCCAATAAGGTAAAAAACAAGCGTTAACGGCATATCGCGCACAAGCCCGCCCAGTTCGGATGCTTTCGCAGTACCAACCCGGAACAATACCGCGCCAACAGCCATAAAAAGCAGTGACTTATAGAGAATGTGAACAAAGGCATGCGCGGCCACACCATTGATCGCGAGTTCCGTGCCGATCCCAACGCCGACAACCATAAATCCCAGCTGATTATTCAGCGCATATGCCAGAACGCGGCGCAGATCGTTCTCAATAATACCGTAGAATAGCGGGAATGCAGCCATTATTGCGCCAATGGGAATGAGGATATCTGTACCGGCATAACCACGGGCGAGTGCGTAAACGGCCAGCTTGGTCGTAAAAGCCGAGAGTATCACCGTGCCAGTGATGGTCGCTTCCGGATAGGCATCCTGCAACCAGTTGTGAAGCAGCGGAAAGGCGCATTTGATCCCGATGGCCACAAGCATGATTTGACCGGCGAGCGTCTCAATACCAATGGCGTTAAATGCAATAGATCCGGTATCGCGGTAATAGATAAGTATGCCTGCGAGCAAAATCACACCGGAGCCGATCTGGATGATCAAATAACGCTGGCCTGCATCATAAGCCCTCTGCGTTCTTGCTGCCCAGATCAAAAATACAGATGCGATGGCGGTCAGTTCCCAAAACACAAAAAGCGTTACGAGATCACCGGCGAAAGCCGCACCAACCGCGCTGCCGGCATATATCATTCCGGCGGTGTGCTGGATAGAATCGCCAATGTGCAGGGCATAGATGACGCCGATCAGCGTGGCGATCAAAAATATATAGCCAAAGGTAAGGCTGAGGTTGTCGACGCGTAACGTGGTGAGCGTCATATCGAATAGCTGAATTTTCCCAAACTCTCCAATCGGCAGGCCAAGGACGTAGGCAAAAGCTGCGACTGGAATGGCGATCATGTAAGGATTGCGCCAGCTGTTCGGCAACACGGGAATAAGTAGGGCGCCGGCAATAAGGATAATGCCAGGGTTGAGCTCACTGATCATAATAATCCTCTGGCTTCATCAGAATAACGCGCAATACCTTGGCAACAATCACCAGGCCGACTGAGGTGATCGTCCCGCAAAGTACGTAAAAGCCCCATATGTGCTCGATCTCGAACGGTCCATGCTTGTGTACAAAGGGGTCGACGACAACGAGCAATGCACATACAGTATAGAGCGCATTGATGATGCGATTGACATTTTCAGGCTGGTCGACCTGATCGCTCCAGGTCTTTAGCTGTTCGGGTATTTTGGAATGAGCCTCTGGGCCCTGGTTCTTACGTGCCATTTTCCGGATCTCCCTGCGTTGAACTGCTCCCGATGCCTTCAGCAATCGAGCCAACACCAGGGCTTGGCAGTTCCGACTGCGTCTGTGGTTGCAAATCGATGAGAGTTACCAAGTCATGGACATAGCCGGCAAAGAAGAAGAGCAGCAGACACCCGGCAGCGGTTATGCAAATCGGTATAACACAAGCCAGCGGGGCTTCTTTAATACTAATCCGCTCATTCTCAGGCACGCCAGGTAAGGGTTTAAAGAAAGCCCGCGACACAATTGGCAGCAGGTATGCAACGTTCAATAGTGAAGAAAGCATGAAAACCGCAACGGCAAACCCATAGCCGGCATCAATGGAGCCGATCGCCAGGAACCACTTTGACCACACCCCGCCAAATGGCGGCAGGCCAATAATGCTGAGCGAAGCGATAAAGAACGCGGCCATTGTTACCGGCATCAGACGGCCGATTCCGTCCAGTTCATCGATCTCGGTTTTATGGTGGGCCACGTAAATCGCACCTGCACACATGAAAAGTGTAATCTTGGCAACGGCGTGCATGACGATGTGCATCGCCCCGCCAGTCACACTTGCTGCGCTGGCCAGCAACGCTCCCAGCACAATATAGGCCAGCTGGCTTACCGTTGAGTAGGCGAGGCGCGCTTTGAGATTATTCTGGTTCATCGCGATGACGGAGGCCGTGATGAGGCAGAACGACGTAAAATAGATCAACCACGCCGTCTGGTCACTCTCAGAGAGCAGATCGATGCCGAAGATGTAAACCACGACTTTCAATACAGTAAACACGCCAGCCTTGACGACTGCCACTGCGTGCAGCAGGGCACTGACCGGCGTCGGTGCAACCATGGCCGATGGCAACCAGAAGTGGAATGGCATCAAAGCTGCCTTGCCGATGCCGAATACGAACAAGGCGAGTAAGGTCGCCAGTAACAGACCGTCAACCTTGCCATCCAAAATGCCGCCGGGAGTAAAATCAAGCGTGCCGGCGAAATTATAGGTAAGAATAATGGCCGGCAATAACAGCACCATTGAAGTGCCCAGCAGCAGTAATATGTAGATGCGGGCACCTTTACGTGCCGCATCATTGCCCTTATGGGCAACTAAGGGATAGGTCGATAGGGTCAGGATCTCGTAAAATATAAAGAGCGTAAAAAGATTTTTTGAAAATGCGAGACCAATGGTGCTAGAGATTGCCACAGCAAAGCAGACAAAGAACGATGTCTGACGCGTTTCCCCATTGCCGCGCATGTAGCCGATCGAATAAATTGAATTAACGATCCACAAGGTCGATGCCACGAGGGCAAACAGCATCCCCAGAGGTTCAACCTTAAATGCGATGCCGAGACCTTTAACAATTTCGAAACTCAAGCCTTCCGGACGCGCCCCGGCAACGATGTGCGGGACAAGATCGATGACGACGATCCACAGTGCGCCGGCCGCCACAAGCGTTACAAGTTCGCGCCGATTGGGGGCGTGGTGAAATACGGGAATGAGGAAGGCTGCCATCAGCGGAATGAGAACGGCGGCCAGGATCAAGCCATCTGGTTGCAAGCCGGTCAGGTTCATTTCTGTAACCCTCCCAAGAGTTGTTCCGCGGCTTTGCCTGCAACGTCGCCTGTCCAGGATGTCTCTAAGCCGAAATACACTGTTGCGGCTGCCAGAACAATGATTGGCAGGAGCATGCTGAGCGGCGGCTCCTTGGCTTCGCCACAACGTTCGCTGACAGGCTTGAAGTATGCCACCTCAATGACGCGGCCAATATAAATGACTGCAATCAAAGAGCTTATCATCATGGCAACTGCAATTTGCCACCAGCCTTCATTAACGGCACCAACGCCGAGATACCACTTGGATACAAAGCCAACGGTGCCTGGAACGCCTATGATACTGA
>CAWUIN010000115.1:0-8176 GCA_963922535.1 uncultured Hyphomicrobiaceae bacterium
CCCCCCCCCCCCTATTTTAATTTAATCCAGATTCGGGCTACCCCACTTCTCCGGTGTGACTCGAGTCCAGATGTTTTCTCTAGCGATCTCCCAGTTCATCAGGTTCGTGCGCTTCCAGCTCAACATATTTGCGTAAACCCAGTTTAACAGATCGGCGAACTGCAGTTTATACTGATTGCGGCGAAGCCAGCAGATAAGTCGGTTCAGCATTGATGTTAATGGAGAGGAAGCCATAATTTTATTCTTATCTCTCCGTCAACTGAATGCGTTTGTTGTACCAGTTCATTAATAACGATGTTGCCAGGCTCGTCGTCAGATAGACGAGCATCATAATCAGAATGGCTTCGGGAGCCTGGCCAGTCTGATTCAGTGTTGTATTCGAAATATTGACCAAGTCTGGATAACCAACCGCCACTGCAAGCGAGCTGTTCTTGGTCAGGTTGAGATACTGACTTGTGAGAGGTGGAATAATCACACGCAACGCCTGCGGCAGGATGATTTTTTGCATAATCACCCATTCATGTAATCCGAGCGAACGGCCGGCTTCAATCTGTCCTCTGGGGACCGAGAGAATGCCTGAACGCACGATATCTGCAATAAAGGCGGAAGTGTAAATCGTTAAGCCGAACAGCAAAGCCATGAATTCGGGGGTTATCGTTGCGCCACCAATGAGCCGGAAACGTCCCATGGTGGGATAACTGATGGCTGTCGGTGCTCCCATGACGAGCCAGCCAGTAAAGGTAGCAGCTGCAATCACCCCGAGACCGATCCAGAAAGCAGGCAGCTGTTGTCCAGTTACAGCCATGCGCCGCTGGGCCCATTTGCCTACGAATACGGCGCCTGTAATGCCAAGGATGAGGCCAATGCCGGCGCCCAGCCAGCCGATATGCGCTTCAAATGAAGGCAGGAAAATGCCCTGCCGCGTAATGAAAATCATACCGAGAAATGGTTCAGGACCGCCTTCACCGCGGAAATCCCGCGGTAGAGGCAGGACCCGGGGGTTGGTGATTAAACTGTACCAAAGAATAATCTGAAGCAGGGCCGGAATATTGCGAAGAAAATTTATGTAAACGCCTGTCAGTTGGCGGACCAACCAGTTGGTCGAGAGCGATGCAATACCAATAAAAATCCCGATGGTCGTCGCAAGAACGACACCCACAACAGCCACAACAGCTGTATTGATAAAGCCAACAATAACCGCATACCCATAACTTGATTCGGGTGAATATGGGATCCAGCTCTCACCAATACCGAAGCCTGCTTCTTTTGAAAGGTAATCAAAGCCAGTCTGTATATTCTGCTTTTCCAGATTGGCCTGCATGTTGTAAAAAAGGAAGTAGCCAGCGCCAAGTACAATCAGCAGAAATACGACTTGGAATAACAGGGCCTGCGTTTCTTTGTCATGAATACTGCGAAGACGTTTAGGGGGGGAAGAAGCTTCTGCCATCGGTCGACTTCCTTGGCCTAAAGTTTTGACTTCAATAATTCTGGGTGGAAATCAACCAGCAGGTAAACAGTGAGAACTGAGCTTAGGCCGTGCCGTTCATAGCCATTGACGCGCGACCTAAGACAAGAGCAGTTAGCGGACTGGCGATGCGTACATAATGCCACCATTAGTCCACAGATTGTTCAAATCGCGTGTAAGGCCGAGCACTGGAATGTTGCGTTCCCAGATTTCACCGTAGTTGCCCACAGCTTTAATAGCATTGAGCGCCCAAGTTTCATCAAGGCCAAGATTCTTACCCATGCCTGGTGTTGCTCCCAGCAAGCGCTGAATGCTCGGGTTGGTTGTTGAGCCGGCCATCTCATCAGCGTTTGCCGATGTGACGCCGAATTCCTCAGCCTCGATCAGAGCAAAAACAACCCACTTTACGATATCGAAAAACTGATCGTCGCCGTGGCGAACAACCGGGCCAAGCGGTTCCTTGGAAATGGTTTCCGGCAGGATGACATAATCGTTGCGTTTACCTTTTGGGGCATCGTTCTTGCGTATGGATGCCAGGCCTGACTTGTCTGTTGTGAGAACATCACAGCGTCCTGAGAAGAAAGCAGCGTTAAGCTCCTGCAGATTTTCAATCACAACGGGTGTGAACTTCATGTTATTGGCGCGGAAGTAATCGGCAAGGTTGAGCTCGGTGGTCGTGCCCGGTTGCACACAGACAGTGGCTCCATCGAGTTCTTTGGCAGATTTCACACCAAGTGATTCAGGGACCATGAAACCCTGACCATCATAATATGTGACAGCGGCAAAGTTCAGACCAAGCGCCGTGTCACGTGTCAAAGTCCAGGTTGTGTTGCGCGAGAGTATGTCTATTTCGCCAGACTGAAGAGCCGTGAAACGCTGTTGCGTCGAGAGCGCCTGATACTTAACCTTGCTGGCGTCTCCGAGGATAGCGGCGGCAATAGCTTTACATATATCGACGTCAAGGCCTGTCCAGTTGCTCTCGGAATCAGCAATGGAAAAGCCGCCGACACCGGTGCTCACACCGCAGATCAACTCATCGCGAGCCTTGATTGTCTCGACGGTTTTCTGCGCAAATGCAGCTGACGATGACACCGCAGCCACGGCTGCGGCAGCGAAGATAGTCCATTTGATTCGCATGTGTGGATCTCCCTTTATGCTTAGAGTTAGTTTACCAGCTTAAGGCCATCTTTTATGCTGTCGTGGTAAAATGGCATAATACGATAATGCGCTTGAAATTCTATCAGTGTGCCAGAATTTGGCTGAGGAATAGTTTAGTCCGCTCAGATTTTGGATTAGCGAAGAATTCAGTTGGTGGTCCTTTTTCGACAATCTCGCCTTTATCCATAAAAATTACGTAGTCAGCCACCGACCGTGCAAATCCCATTTCGTGAGTTACGCAAAGCATGGTCATACCGGTTTCGGCAAGCTCAATCATCGTATCAAGAACCTCCTTGACCATCTCAGGGTCAAGTGCCGAAGTTGGTTCATCAAACAGCATAATCCGCGGGCGCATGCACAGTGCGCGTGCGATGGCAACGCGTTGTTGCTGGCCACCTGAAAGCTGCCCCGGATATTTATTTGCCTGTTCAGGTATCTTAACACGGTTGAGATATCCCATTGCCAGGGCTTCGGCTTCAGCGCGTGGTATTTTGCGCACCCATTGCGGTGCCAGGCATAGGTTATCAAGCACGGTGAGATGCGGAAACAGGTTGAAACTCTGAAATACCATCCCAACTTCCGAGCGGATCTTATCTATATTCCTGACGTCATTTGTTAATTCAATGCCGTCAACAATGATCTGCCCTTGCTGATGTTCCTCCAGTCGATTGATACAGCGGATCATCGTTGATTTTCCAGAGCCGGACGGCCCGCATATCACGATCCGCTCACCGCGTGCGACAGACAGGTCAATATCCCGCAGGACGTGAAAGTCGCCAAACCATTTGTTGACGCCCGACATGATGACTGCCGGTTGCTGCGCCATATCCGCATCACATTCCAAGACAGCTGCGTCCGCCATTAAACCTCCGGCTTCTTTGCTATGCCTATGCAAATTTTACGTCTGTCGTGGTCGTATCGCAAAAATTCAGCCATACCTGATACAGCCATATACAGCCATGTGTTTTCAGAATAGCTACCATGAGCTACAGCAAGAGTCTTCGCAACGCTCAAGGATAGACTTAATTCACATATCATCGATCATAAAATAGTTAGTGGATTTATAAATTTAAGTTTGAAGTTTACGCATCGTTAATCGGTATAAAGTCAAGATGTAACTTGCTGGGAATGCATAATTCTCAAATTCCGTTTTTTATTGAGATATAAAAATAAAACCGTGGCATGCATCCCTGCCAGATGAAGTTTGGACAGAGGCAGCGTCACACATGCACAGTAAGACGATGTTGAAAAGGCATGGTTCAAAAAAAACGCCAATCTACAGCCGGGCATCAGATGTTGTCTCACGGCAGCTGCGCCCGTGCTTTCGCGCGTTTCTTACAGTGGTGTCTGCAACCGCCCTGGCTGTTTTTGCAGCAGGCTTGGGTGGCATGCCAGAGCGCTTGAGAGCAGAGGAGTTCGCTCAGCCGCGCTTTGATTACACTGGTGCTTACAGATTTATGCCACAGGCTGCGCCTCTGCCGCGTGGGGTTAAAGACGATCATGGTGAGGGCGCCTCTGCTGCTCAGGCTTCTGTTCGCTCTGCTTCGCCTTTGGGCGTGGAACAGCCTTCGGTGTCCAGGGCCGCCAGCCATCATCGTATTACGTATGAGGATGCAAAAGAAACTGCTCCTTCCCTTCCATCTGATAAGGTGAACTCTGCGGCACCCATCCATTCCTATCGCCCATCGACGGCAAACGCAACATGGCCTAACCGCCAGGGGCTGGATGGTACGATGCCGGAGACGGAAAACGTGCATGATAAGGAACAGGTCATGCCGCCCAACAACCTTTCAAGAGTTGCCGGAAATCTAAAACCCGGTACCGTAGAGGGGGGCGGCAACAAGACAATTGTTCCGGAATTGACAGGGCAATTTTCGAGTAAAAATGAAAAAAGTGGTGCTCAACCAGACAACCGGTTGTCAGCACCTTCAGCGGTGACCGGCGTTGACGGCGTTTCCAGGGCGGAGCCAGGCGCGTCGCAGTTCACGGAACGCTCTGCCGCAGAGGCGCCCCCGCAGTCCGACAGGCCTGCGCTGTCGGCGCAACGCCAGCAATCAAGCCCGGCACGTGCAGCACAGCAGGCGGTCACGTCAAATCCTACCCCCTTGCCGGCTGTTCATCCGCTGCGCGATGTCCGCCAGGATGAACAAAGCAGCGAGGAGCGCAACGCTGGGAATGAGAAGCTTCAGGCTGTGCGTCGAAAAAACACCAGTCCGGGGAAAAGCGTGGCTTCGACGCCGACATCTGATGGCAGCGTCAGATCCGGGTGGGCCCAGAGTGTCTTCCAGCTGGATTAGTTCGGCTTTTATTTTGGGGGACGGCTTTAGCCTGAAAATTCAAGGCGCCATCGCCGCCATGTGAAGTACGCTTCTTGTGAACGGCATCCGGCTTCGCGCGGTAATTGATGACACGGCCTAGGGTTCCGACTACAATAAACGCTTTAATTTTCCGGGCCAAAGCCGCATATCGAAGGCTATTTTTCACTAAGATTGAAGCGTTTATCTTGATGGGAACTCTAGGCGTATAAAACCTGCTTAGATAAATGAACGCGTTCAAAATTTATTTGTCGTCTACGGCCCGCATGATACTCCAGGCCGCAGGTCGCCAGTTATTCCTGAACGGTGCCTTCCGGCGTGTCGCTCTGATACAGTAGTTGGCCATCATAGATTTCAAGCTTGTCGGTTGAAGCTATGTCGTATGGCTCCGGATCATTGCCGATATAAAGGTTGCAGACGCCCTGACAGATATCGGTCAGCTCCTGCCCCGCCTCTACGACCAGTTCCCTGCGGTTGTCTTCTTCGACAATGATAATGCTGTGTGATGCCGTATCACGGTTAACCAGTGTTGCAGCCTGGGCTGCGGACGCACTGAGAATAATCGCCAACACGATTGTGCCGAACGCTGATTTAATCATGAGATCGATCCTATCTCTGCATATGAATTGATCTAATTTTTGGGCAAGCAGACTTGAAAGTCTTCTTCTCAGACTTCTTCAGCTTTGTCCTCATTCACTGCAGCTTTAATGGAACTGGTGCTTTGTTTGCAACCAACTTCCAAGTCTTGCATTTTATTTTGTATTCTATGGTATGCGCACCGTATATGGCTCGCGCAGTAGCATATGCGCCCCAATCAAAGTTTTTACAAACGAAAATTTTTGCGCATTGAGTTCAATTTTTTTGATGTATGAGCGGCTTTGGAGCCGTTAATCGACGCTTGGAACGATATCTTCCGCGATCTGCCGCACCCCCGCCAGGACAGGATCAAAGCTTTCTTCGTCCCGGTCCTCTGGATAGACGATATAAACCGGGTAGACGAAGCGCCGTGCACGCGTCACAAGCCGCAGCCGGCCATCGCTCAGATAAGGTTTGGCCACCCGCAGCGGAAAATAGCCGGATGCCTCTGTGTCGAAAAGATAGCTGATCGCGATGGCGCCAAGATCAAGTTGCAGCCCGGCATGCAGGTTTGATGGATAGGTTTCTGCGTGATCGCCGGCGAATTCGGGCCCCCAATTGACAAACGCGTATTTCGGGCCAGGGATTTCGCGTGTTGATTTTTCACTTGTGACAAGTACAAGCTCTTCGTCGAAGATATGTTCGACGATCAGGCCTGGCCGTTGTGCAGCCCGGTAGACGACAGCCACATCGAGTGTGGCATCAAGTATACGATCCATCAGTTCGCCCGATGCGCCAACGCTGGCGCTGATGGCAAGGCCGGTGTGCGCATTGCGCAGCCACGCAATCCATTTGAGCAGGAAGCCTTCCCACAGACTGATCTGCGCGCCGACGGCGAGATGGTCAACGTGATCGTCTGAGATGGCAACCTCAAGCAGAGCCTGGCGCCAGACACGGACCAGCGTGGTTGCGTGACGATAAAAATGCGCTCCGGCCGGCGTCAGTTGAATGCCGCTCTTGGATCGTTCAAGAAGGCGCTT
Source organism: uncultured Hyphomicrobiaceae bacterium (assembly GCA_963922535.1). Lineage (GTDB taxonomy): Bacteria > Pseudomonadota > Alphaproteobacteria > Rhizobiales > Hyphomicrobiaceae > Tectiglobus. The sequence goes on from CAWUIN010000115.1 coordinate 6,555, forward strand.
GCCGATCAGGTCCTCCAATGCTTTGACGCGGGCACTTACTGCCGATTGCGTCAAATGCAGCCTGTTGGCAGCTTCCTTGAAACTTCCGGTTTCGACAATCGCCAGCAGTGTCCGGGCATGATCAACATCCATGTCTCGTGGTATCCATGTCTCGTGGTCTCGCATAAATCAATTTTGTTTATTTGTCTGAGCAAAACGTTTTGTTTGTCAAACGCGATAAAGTCACCAATAACGTGGGCATGAATGAACGCTGGCAATGCGCTGGCAAGCAATGGACAGCCTTAATTATCTCTCTGGCAACCATGTAGGAAGCGCCACGCAACCAGCAGGTGCCGGCGTTCGTTCAATGATCTGCACTTCAATTCATCTGCGCCTCAAGTCAATGGGGTAGGCTGCAGTGATGCATTTTATTTCGGTTGAATTGTTCGGGCCCGTCGCAGAAGCTGGTCTGGATGTGACATTGAAACTGCCGCAAGCTCAGGCAAATGGTAAAAATTACCCTGCAGCATCCTGTAAAGAATAACTGACGAATGATGATTTTCCGCCCAGCGATAGCAGCCGCGGCAGGCGAGCGTGGCATGCAGAGTGATCCGCGACTGTGATCGAACCACTTGAAATACCTGGCATATTCACTCGCCAGGAATGTCACATAATTATTGCCCAGGCTCACGAAGCCACATTCAGCGATGGCTGGCTTGTCGGTGGTGTGCGGGCAGATAATACCCGCCGTTCAAGGATATGCTGGCTGGATGAGGATGGCGTGCACGCCTGGGTCTTCCAGCGACTGTTATCCGCTGTGGCCAAGGCCAATCGCAGCCATTTCGCATTTAAAATTGATGAGTTCGCTGAAAAGCCTCAGGTCGCGTGGTATGCAACAGCCCCTGGTGGCTTTTTCGATTGGCACATCGATCTTGGTGAAGGCGCCGTTGCATCACGGCGCAAGCTGACAACAATCGTGCAATTGTCTGAAAGCTCAGGTTATGGCGGCGGGGATCTTGAAACGAATTCGGACGGTCATGTGCGTGCAACCACGCGCGAAATCGGCTGTGGACTGCTGTTCCCAAGCTTTGTTTTGCATCGTGTCACGCCGGTTACGTGCGGCGAGCGTTATTCACTGGTTCTGTGGGCGCATGGCCCGGCCTTCCTCTGATTATGTTCGACATTAGGGACACTACTGGGATATGGAGCAGGCTGGAATCTCGTGATAGCTGGATCAATCAAAATAATTCAAAGTGTCAGATGCAGATTTCGCATTTGACTAAAGCCTGAAAATCAATGATCGCGCATATGACAATTCAACCAGTTGCCAGCTGATATGCATTTCGAAACAAATTCCTTGGCATCCTGGCTGACACTTGAGTTCAACCTTATCGGCATCCGAGAGTGTGAGATCCAAACATGATGACTGTAAAAACCACCGTCCGTAACAGTCCGATAGAAGGTGTTGGCGTATTTGCTGGCGAGCATATCCAGGCCGGAACTGTAATCTGGATCCTTGATAAGCGGTTTGATCTTTGTTTTGACTTAGAGGCAATCAGCGAATTTCCTCAGACAACACGTGAATACTTAGTGGTCTGTATCACTTAAAATGTTGGGTTAGGACGTCCAAATTTTATTTCTGC
>CAWUIN010000116.1:0-8164 GCA_963922535.1 uncultured Hyphomicrobiaceae bacterium
ACGGCCATCGGACAGGCCGGCTTTGACGAAACACATAAAACTTCAAATCACAATTTATGTACAAACGATACAATTCGCTCTTTTATCAGCTTGTCTGTGCAAAACAGGGAAAAGTCGCAAAACACGGGTGATCAAGCAATCTGTTTACCTTATTAATCATTTTACCGGACGTCATTGCGGAGCTATCCAGGCGGGGCTGGATCTGCGTGATGACGTTTGGTGACATCCCCTGAGCCTTTGGGCACGCCGTCACTCCCTGCGGCGTGCCCGTGCTCAAAAAAAGTTTTTTTCGACACTGCCGGAAGCTTGAAGACCAGACCACTTCCTCCGCTAGCAACATCGCTGGAAATAACCCTGCGGCCAGAGCATTCATTGCCACGCTTGATCTGCTCTCATGCCAGCGCAAACGTAGTCCCCGCGCTTGTTGATCTTAGATCCAAGTCTCCATTTATGACATTCTGGCCTGCCTTGCCAACAACATCAAGGCTGAGAATAAAAGCGGTTATAACGTGCGGGAACCTCGACCTTCAAAAAATAAAATCGACTCGCCTTCGGCGAGACACCCTGGACCGTGCTATGTGGCAAACGCCAAGAGCACAAGACGTAAGGTTGTAGCTGTGTTCTGATTTGATGTTGCTCCAGTATTCGGCAAGTTTTTGCCAGTCTACACGGCAATATAAATAAGCCTAACGCAGCTATAATTCGCCTTGCAACATCAAATCAGAACACAGCCAAGGTTGTTAAGGTTTAAGCGGTAACGTCTTCGCAACACGGAACCCGTTGTTGCTGTACCGGTCGACCGCTGTGTCCCAGACCCGGACAGCCGAACGGAGGTTCTGTGGATCGCCGTACCAGGAACCACCGCGAAGAACACGGGACGCTTTTTTGGCGTCATGCCAGATAGAGCCATCCGTCGGCGCACCTACATAAGTGTCATGCCAAGTGTCCGCACACCATTCCCAGACATTGCCATGTACCTGATATAGTCCCCACGGGTTTGCATCAAAACTGTCGACTAGAACAGTTTGTTCGCGATAGCTGCCTTTAGCACCACCCATGTAAGTGGAATTGCCATTATAATTTGCCTGCTCTGTTGATATTTCATTGCCCCACCAAAACGGGGTAGACGTGCCGGCGCGGGCTACATATTCCCACTCAGCCTCTGTGAGCAGGCGATAAGTCTCGCCCGTTTCGCGTGCGAGCCAGGTGATATACTCCTGCGCATCATGCCATGCAACATTAATAACCGGGCGGCGGCCGCGCCCCCAGCCCTGATCGTCAGGTTTATGCGTTACACCACCAGCAGCCAGCGCCTTGTCCCACTCATCAAAGCTAATCGCGTATATCCCAACGGCAAACGGCTGCTTAATGACCACTTCATGCTGCGGGCCTTCGTTTGAATGCCTACCTTCTTCATCATCAGGTGAGCCCATCAGGAAACGGCCGGCAGGAACCACCACCATTTCAGGGCCATGGCCGCCATCGGAAAGCCGGTCACTAAAGCGCGTTCCAGGCGTATAAGCCTGTGTATGCGTTTGCTTTTGAGCCTCAGCATATACGGGGCGCCGGCGCGTGCGACGCCACGCTAAGCGCGGCCTTTGAATACGCGGATAGCGCCAAGACAAATTGCGTCCCAACTCCATCGCGAGTGCGATAAGCGCGCCAATACTAACAGTGAGCAACGGCCACCAGGCACCTGTTGGGGTTATCATGCCGGTTGAAGGCACTGCTGCCCAGGCCAAAAGCCCGGCAATCAGAGATATAACGGCAATCCGCTGATTACGTCCCGCAGCCAGAAACCTGTTCGACTGGCGCCGGTAGCGATTCTCGAAGCCAGCTGGCAGCGGGTAATCGCAGCGATCGCCGCGCTCCAGAAATTCCAGCAACAACTCATCCTGACGCGGTTCATAATCGCCGAGACGGGCTGGCTCGGTATCCCGCCCGATTTTGATGCGGATCATACGGTCGGTGGCGCCGCTGACTTGATGTGCCTGTTCCGCACTTTCGAGTGCTTCGTCGATGGCGCGATAAATTTCGCCCCGGTCAGTATCGCTCAGGCGATCCAGCAAAGCTTCGCGCAGCCAATCCGGCATATGGCCATTGCGCAGCCATGGCAGCCGCGATAGTGCAGACAGCCGCCGCTCGCCAACCGCATCGTCGCGATAACAAAACTGACGCAGATCTTCTTCACGGTCATCGCGTTTGAAGGCAAGGTCGCGCTCAGTTGGCAACCGCAGTCCGAGATAAAGTGTGATATCCCACTGGATAGCAGGAAACACTGCAAGCGCGGATAGCCAGCGGAACCCATCGCGATCCAGATAATTCCCAAGATCGCGCAAAAGATCGTCGACTTCGACATTGTTGGGCGGATCTTCGTAAAGCAGGCGTTGCGGCGCTAAGCGCATGCTATCAGGCAGTTCCGCGAGACGCCCGTCGCCTTCGGGGCGCAGGCCGGGATCGGGCGGAGATACAGCGTCCAGCCCTAAGAGATCACCGATGGTGCGGAAACCGTTGCGGGTTGCCCGCCCGACCGGACAAGCCAGAGCATCAGCAACCAGAAATTCACGCCGTCCCCATTCGGCCAACGGCTGCGGCGTCAGCACCACGCGCCGCTGCCAGGCAGTCAGAATGTCAACAAAGGCGCGCGGCTGGCCGTCTTCAAATGCAACGAAGTCATGGCCGGTGCCCAGAATAATCAGCCGGTGCTCCGGGTGCATCGCCCGGACGGCCTCCAGCGGACGAAGTGTGCGGCCATCCTCTGTACGCAGCATTGTGGGCGTATGCTGATAAGTATAGACATCGAAGTGGACGTTCGCGTTCTTGCGATAGGGCGTGAGCAGATCGCGCAGGCGCTGGGCGCCGTGGTCGTCGCCGCGCTGCTCTTCAATCAGCACGAGATACTCGGGCAGAGGGCGCAGCCGTTCGTTTTGCAGTGAAATCAGACAGCCGCCCTGGGCGAGGCTGGCATCAATCGTGCGACGCACGTCGAGACGGTCTATTTCGCGTTCCTCGCGCAGCATGAGCATTTGCGCAACGCGCCTGTCAGTTGGCGTCCAGGAAAAAGCTTTGGCGAGCGCCTCGGCAAAAAACTCCGTTCGGTTAGGTGGGCGCTTGGGGCGGCGCCGACGCAAATAAGCGCGTTCCGAGAAAAAGCGAATGAGAAGCCAGAGCACGCCAAGCAGGATCGGGATGATGGCTACGAGCGGCGCCAGCCAAGTCGGAACCGGCGTTGCAACCTTTTGCGTGGAAGCGCGTTGCGTGCGTGTTGTAAGCTGCTCTGGCGTCAGAGCAGCGCGAAGTTGGTTCGCGTGTTCTTCCAATGCTGAGCCGGTGATCTCGTAGGCACTTGGACTGGTGACTTGGTCAGGACGTTCCATGCGGTCAAGCGCGCGCGCCAGTATAGGTGCCCAGGCCACAGCATTTTCCGGGCCGATCCCAAGCAGGTCGAGCGGCTGGTGCAGCGGCGCACCGGTCAATTCGTGCAGGGCGCGCGCCAGCTTAGCCGGGGTGGTTTGCAGCGCCGCGTCAGGTTCGAGACGGCTTGCCAGTTCGACCAGAGTTGGCGCGCCATCGAATGGCGCGGCGGCGTCAAGGATGCGCGCCACGGTTTCCGCCGGGCCAGAGACTTTTGTTTCAGGTTGTGGAGCTGCGTTGGTTTGCGGTATTGAGGGATCTGTAGTCGTGGGCCTATAGGCGGGGCGCTGAGTTGTTGCCTCATCTTGAGTAGTTTGGGTGAACATAGCGCCGATTTCAGCGCCGAAACTCCAGGTCAGAACGCCAAGCAGTATAAGCGCCGCGCCCATGCTGGCCCAAAGCCAGGTGCGGCGTGTGATGACGTGTGGGCTTTGCCGCTGCCCTTTGGACTGAGCACCGCCTTTCAGTGCCAGCTTATTTTCAGCGCCGTCTGGGCCATCTGGCGGCACCTCAGCAGTTGAGGCGGCGTGTTCTGTGGCAAATAACCGGCCCTGTTCCGGCGCTCTGGCGAGGACGGCGCGCATATAAGGCTTAAAATCTTCCAGGCTAGCAATGGCGCCATGGCGGATCAGCTCGGCCGCCAGCGCGTTCAGTGCAACGCGATCTGCAACCTGGATGTCAACGTCAGCCTGGCTGAGTTCGGCGAGATATGCCTCAAGATCGCGGCCGAACCGAAACTCTTTCTGCACATCTGTCGCTGAGGATAACATCGGCAAACCCTAAGCGCTGGACGTCTTCAAGAATTCTGCAACCTTATCGCGATCTTCTTTGTTTTTCGCCAGTGCGCCAAAGTACCGTTGAAACAGTTCGTCGTTGCCACCGGTTTCGCCAAGCTCAGTAAGATTTTGCAGTAATTGTAGGAAATCCAGGAGTTCTGCTGTCGATGGCGGCTTAGTCAATGATGGGCCGTTGTTGTTGCCTCTCAGCTGGTCGAAAAGCTGCAACGCAGCATGAACCATGCCATCGGGAAACTTTACGCCCTGAAAGCGTGCGTTGACAATTTCGCGAATGTCATCTTTTTCGGGAAACGGGATGTTGTGAAACACACAGCGACGCAGGAACGGGTCCGGCAGGGATTTTTCAGAATTCGATGTGATCACCACAATTGGGCGCATGTTAGGCGCGAAGTCTTGTGGAGCTTCCGCACGCGCACCGGGCGTTGGCGCGTAATCGGCCTCGGCTATGCGGAAGTGCATCCGATCGACTTCGTTGAGCAGGTCATTAGGGAAATCGCGCGGCGCCTTATCAATCTCATCGATCAGCACAACTGAACGGCGCGCCTGGCCTGGATGCTTATAGCGCTCGGTATTTTCTGGCAGGAGACGCGCAACGTCACTCTCGTCATAAGCCTCGATGATCGCCCGGCCAAGCGCCTGATAAGTCACGTATTCAATAGCAGGTTTGCGCGCGCCTTCGGTGGCCTGAAATGCTGCGATGGCATCGTAAGAATAAAACAGATCGCGCGCGACGCTGGTTGACTTGGTCTCGAATTTATAAACTTTTACCTCAGGGCCGTTCGCCTGGCCCTCAGCATCTACGCTGGAGGCCCTGCCGATTTCGTAAGCGATGGAATAGGCAAGCTGGGTTTTCCCTGTTCCTGGCTCACCTGTGACGAGCAGCGGGCGACCGAGAATGAGCGCTGCATTGACCGCTTCCCTAAGCCCTGGCGATGGTACGTAGCTGGCTGGATCGTCAGTGTTGCGCATATCCAGCGTCTGGATATCTGCCGCCGGTGCGGATCGCCTGCCAGGCTCCAGCCCGCGCGCGTAAAACGGAAAAGTTACAGACATTTCTAAGCCCCCCGGCAGTCTTTAAAGATCAGCCTTCAAGTCGAAAGTGCATCGCAAATCACTTGCGGCGCTTTTTTGTGAAAATCTTCCATGCTCAGCCCGTTCTCGCGCGCCTCATAGCTGTCGTAGATGCGGCCGGTGACAGCATCAAGCTTGTTCGACTCTGACAACTTCGGGCAAATCTGGCCTGCCCAGGCGCGGGCTTGGCCCCACTTGATAGGATTGAGCAGATCCGGCACGTTGAGCGGCGCCAGCTGTGAAACGAAGAAACCGAGCAGTCCCGCGTTGCTACCCGCCTTGCGTTCCAGCTTTTCCATCCACTTGGTAAATGACTGCGTTGCGCTGTTCTGAGCAGATCCCGGTTTAGCGCCGGGCAGGCTGGTGCGCAACACGGTAACAACTTTAGGCTTTGCTGGGCTCTCTGCAATCTCACGCCAATACCGCAGCCAGAATTCAACCTGCTTGCGCCTCTCTAATATGCACTGCCAGGTGAACGGCTGCGTGCGGCAGAGGACAACGATACCGTCCTTGGCAAGTTCACGCGCGATTTCATCGATCGATGATGGCGTGCTCTCAGGCATTTTCAGCACGTCCGCAAGCGAGATGCCATATTCCCGCTTAAACTCATCCCAGGTCGCGCTACGCTTGGGCTGCGGCAGCCGTGCTTCGATTTCATAGCAGTGCTCGAAGCCGCGAACTTCGCGCGCCCTGCGGCACGGAATGATCTTGTCAGTAAACTGATCAACAAACTCGTTGAGCGGTCCGCCGATGGCGAGCGCCCGCACACCGCCTCTACCAACAGCGGCAAAAGCGCGGTCGACGTCTTCGCGCTGCGGCATGCGGCCAGCACGGAACGTTTCTGCTTCAAGGTCAGAGATGGATATCGGTAATTCCGATGGTTTAGTCCCCTTCAGCACCGGCGGCAGCGGACGGCTCACAGCACTCGCATCATCGATGGCTTTCAGGACAAATTCAAACTGCCGCAGTTGCTTTTGCTCGTCTTCATTAAGGCCCCGCCCGGCCTACTTGTTTTGCACGGCTGACAAAACCGTATCTGTCTTAAGCCTGCGCGACTGGGCATATTGAGCACGAAATAAGCCGAGATTTTGTGGGATCTTATCCCGCTCAACATTGTCAACGACGACGGGAACCAGCCATCCCTCATCTGCGGCGCGTGAGATTTCAGAAATAATGATGTCTTTAAGCTTCGAAACATTTTTCGAAAGACATAGCAGGATAACGTCACAATTGCGCAAACCGCGCTTCAATTCATCATCGTAAGGATAACCTTCGCGGATCGTATCGAGCAAACCTTCGCGCTCGAATTCCTCCGTTTCCTTAGGCGTAAAACTCCAGCGCTCATCGCCAGGATTATCAACAAATAAGGTAATGCCTTTGGACAGAACCATCGCCCGCACGAGCGGTTCAATCACAGGCTTATCGATGCCTGCATGACTGATGAAGACTCTTAGCACGCTTTACCTCAATTATCACTTTGCCGCAAATTAATATTAGCGAAAAATTCCATGATTGAGTAAACTATGCCGCAGGATTGTTCAAGCCCGGATTTGGGTGCCATGCAAATTTAGGATGACGGCCAATGGCAACACGTTGGAACAGACGGCGCAGGCGGAGTACCCGTCTCAAAAGCAGTATTCTACATCGCCTTACGAAATACCTTGGCCGCTGGTTCCCGCGCGCCGCCGTTGGCTTGACCGCGATCGCTGCCATCGTCGGCCTGCTTTTCCTGGCGGAGCCTTATTTTGAGGCGCCTGACCATGCGCATGAGCCTCTGGTTGCCGATATCGTATATGCAGGCGGCATTGAGCGTGTTGCCATGCTGGACGGCACCGGGCACCTGCGCATTCTCGAAAATGGCCGCATGGTCGCCGTGGTGCGTGGTCATAGCCACCCGATTACGTCCGCGCACTTTGCTGGAGACGGCAGCAGTGTTGAAACGCATGACGCTGCCGGCAATCTGCGGATCACCCAAATCGCAGCAATCCGACATCTCTCCTGGCCGGAGCGCGAGTATTTCGAGTTCGACGGCTGGGGACCGGCCGCCTGGGCTAACACCGGCAGGCCAGCGCTGGCCGCGATTGAGCATGCCGAGCGTTGGGCGGAATGCACCAGCGGGCTCGATCCCTATTGTCCTGGCAGCGAATTCCGCGACTGCGATGCGTGTCCTGAGATGGTTGTCGTGCCTTCGGGCAGTTTTATCATGGGCTCGCCTGCAGGTGAGGCGGGCCGTGATGGCGATGAAACCCCACAGCGTCGTGTTACGATTGGGGGGGCTTTTGCGGTCGGGCGCTTTGAAGTAACATTCGATGAATGGGCAGCCTGCGTTACAGACGGCGGCTGCCAGAGCACCAAAGAGCCTGGCGACGCAAGCTGGGGCCGCGGGCGCCGCTCAGTTATGAACGTGTCATGGAACGATGTGCAGGAGTTCATCGCCTGGTTAAACAGCAAGGTTGAGGGCAGTCCCTATCGATTGTTGACGGAGGCGGAGTGGGAATATGCGGCACGGGCTGGCACAACGACGGCTTACTTTTGGGGCGATCAGTTTGATAGCTCCCGTGCTAATAATAATGGTTCACAGACGGTTCTAGTCGGATCTTATGAGCCTAATGCCTTTGGTCTTTATGACATGCACGGCAATGTCTGGGAATGGGTCCAGGATTGTTATATAGATAACTACCGTGATGCGCCAACAGATGGTTCGGCTCGTGTAACTTCAGATTGCGTGTCCCGTGTTCTTCGCGGCGGTGCCTGGGGCGACGTTCCACAGAAGCTCCGTTCGGCTATCCGGCTCGGGAACTCGGCAGACGACCGGCTCAGCGGCCTCGGGTTCCGTGTTGCGAGGACGTTACCCCTTAATCCTTAACCACATTACGTCTTGT
>CAWUIN010000117.1:0-8148 GCA_963922535.1 uncultured Hyphomicrobiaceae bacterium
ACCGGATATCCCTGGATTATGGAGTGTGTCAGTTAATATATGGATTGGTATTATACTGCGCGCCGAAGCGGACGATGACGATATCCGCCTTCTCAATCAGCGTGCGGGTGCGGATCGCGTTCAGCTGCGCGCCCTTGTGGTCGTGCCAGAACTTGTCTGCCTCGGCGCCGAGGATGCGGGCGCCGCAGTCGTCGCTGGCGGCGTGGTCGGTGACGGGGGCGAAAAACGCGACAGGCAGCGCAGCCTCAAAGGCGGCCACCTCCACCTTTTCGCGCCAATCGGTATGGATTTCGCCGGACAGATAAATGCGCCAGGTATCAACCGCGCTGGATTTATGAACTTCAAACATTGTCCCGTCCTTCAAATGGCTGCCAAAATGGCTGCTGCCGTCTGCTTTCTCCTTTGATCCTAAAGCGGCCGCGCAGCCTTGCCAACCAGGCACGATAGATGGTGCCTGGTTCACGAAAGTATACCGGCTGATGAACCTGATGATCCGCTGGCTGCGCGCGATGCTTAAACGCTGATGATATTGGCGCTCGCATACATGCTCGTGGCAGAGCGCACGACTGGTGGGTTCTGCGGTATTCTCCCCCGCTTGTGTTCGATGGTGCGGATCATGTCGCGAATGCGCGGCTGAATTTCCGTCCGCCAGCGTTTGCCGTTGAACACGCCATAATGGCCGATACCAGGCTGGACGTAATGGAAACGCTCCTCCCGCGGGATGTTCGTACACAGATCGTGGGCTGCTTCGGTCTGGCCAAGGCCGCAGATATCGTCCTTTTCGCCCTCAACCGTCAGCAGCGCCGTCCGTTCAATCGCGGCGCAATCGACCGGGTCCCCGCGAAATGTCATTTGTCTGTGAGGCAGTTCCTGTTTTTGGAACACCGTCTCGATCGTCTGCAGGTAAAACTCCGCCGTCAGATCCATGACTGCCAGATATTCATCGTAAAATCTGCGATGCTTGGCAACCGTATCGCAGTCGCCTTTGACAAGATTTTCAAACAGCTGCCAGTGCGCGTTGCTGTGGCGGTCAAGGTTCATCGACACAAAGCCGCTCAGCTGGATGAAGCCCGGATAAACATAGCGCGTGGCACCGGCATTCGGCCAGGGCACGGTGGTAATCACGTTTTCCTGAAACCACTCGATCGGGTGTGTTATTGCAACCTGGTTCACGGCCGTCGGGTTGCGGCGCGTATCGATGGGCCCGCCCATCAAAGTCATAGACGCCGGCTGAAACGGGGACTGACGCGCCGCCATGATGGCCGCGGCAGCCAGAACAGGCACTGCCGGCTGGCACACCGCCATGACGTGCGTATCTTCGCCCAGCAACTCGATAAACTCGATGACGTAGTCGATGAAATCGTCAAGATCGAACCGTCCCTGGAAGATCGGCACCTGACGCGCATCGATCCAGTCTGTCACGTAGACGTCGTGTTCAGGCAGCATTGCCTCAACCGTGCCGCGCAGCAACGTTGCATAATGACCGGACATTGGCGCTACGATCAAAACCTTAGGGTCCGGATATGCTTTATGTGCAGGCAGGCGCCGGTTGAAATGTATGAGTTCGCAAAACGGTTTGAAATGAACGCGCTCGATCTCAAGCGGCACGCGGCGGCCGTTGATCGATGTTGCATCGATATTCCAGGCGGGTTTGCCATAACGCCGGGTCAAACCTTCAAACACGTGGCAGGCAGCAGATATGCTCTTGCCAAGAACCGTCTGGGATAGAGGATTTAGCGGTAATTCGGTCTGGAACCGCAGCCCCTTGGCTGCAAGGCGCATGGGAGAAATCATGGCGTGAGCCATTTCGTAGGCATGGTATCTCATTGTCCACCTGCTTATCGGAGATGCTGCGTTGCATCGTTTTGCAATGACGCAGTATTGCTGCATCAACTATGCCACCGGGATGGGGCGAGACATGAGATGATGCTGCAAAGCACAAATCGCAAGAAACAAATTGCCAGGCCGTCTAATCGCCAAGGCAGGCTATTTTGTGTTTAGAACGTAGGTCTTTGTTTTGTTATCAGTTCTCTGTCGCGCTTCGCTGGCTTTATCTGGCAAGCTGACAACAGGCGTAAAATGCATTTTGAGTGTGTCACTTTAAGCACAAATGCCATGATTCGCAGGATGTCACCAGCTGAAACCATATCGTTCAGATTGTCCATATTATCCACACATGCCAACATGTCGCATATCGGCTCAGCCGCCAGAATCAGGCAAACATCGTTTCCATGCGGGAGGGAAACGAAATGGATGCTTTGGCCGCCGAACGATTGCTATGGGATGCGTCTGGAAGCCCGCGGGGGTTTCTCGGCGTTCAAAAATCCGTCCGTGGATTTCGCTGGCATGAAAGGCTTCTACACGCCCAGCGCAATACAGCGCTTGCCATGACACAGCGTTATGAACTGCCGGAATTACTTGGCCGTGTTCTTGCTGCACGTGGTGTTGGGCTTGACGATGTTGAGGTTTTCCTCGATCCCACGATTAAACAGATGATGCCGGATCCCAGCACCGTCAGAGACATGGATGTTGCGGCTGCGCGCATCGCAGATGCCATTATAAGGCGTGAGAAAATCGCCGTGTTTGGCGATTACGATGTCGACGGCGCCTGTTCATCCGCGTTAATGCAGCTTTTTTTCGGGCTGCATGGTCTTGGTTGCCGGGTCTATATTCCAGATCGTCTTTACGAGGGGTATGGCCCTAATCCCGCCGCCGTTGAAATGCTGGCTGACGACGGTGCAACGCTGATTATCACTGTGGATTGCGGCACCACGAGTTTCGAACCGTTGGCCGTTGCGCAAAAGCGTGGTGTGGACGTGGTCGTCGTTGACCATCACCAGGCAGACGAGCATCTGCCAGCCGCCGTTGGCGTGGTCAACCCGAACCGCCAGGATGATGTCTCTGGTCTTGGACAACTTTGTGCTGCCGGTGTGGTATTCCTGCTTCTGGTTGCGGTCAACCGTGAACTGCGCAGGCGCGGCAATGGCACTTTGGGACCAGCGGATTTGCTGCACCTGCTCGATCTTGTGGCGCTTGCAACGGTCTGTGACGTTGTGCCGTTAACGGGGCTGAATCGTGCTTACGTGAACAAGGGCCTCCAGATTATGCATGGTCGCCGTAACGTCGGCCTTAAGGCGCTGTTCGATACCGCAGGGCTGAAGCAGGCGCCAACGACGTATCATCTCGGTTTTGTGTTGGGGCCACGGATCAATGCGGGCGGGCGTATCGGCGATGCAGGTCTTGGGGCGAAGCTGTTGTCAACGGCGGACGAAACCGAGGCAGCACGGATTGCGGTGATACTCGATAAGCTCAATCGTGAGCGCAAAACAATTGAGAGTACCATGCTTGCTGCTGCGATGGCCGAAGCAGAGGCAATGATTTCTGTCGATCCCGATGTGGCAATTGTGATGCTTGGTGCGCAGGAGTGGCACAAGGGCGTCGTCGGCCTGGTGGCAAGCCGGCTGGCCGAACGTTTCCGCCGTCCCTCGTGTGTTATTGCATGGGATGCCAACGGCCAGGGTACAGGCTCGCTCAGGTCTGTGGCCGGTGTCGATATTGGCGCTACTGTCCGTGCAGGCGTTGCGGCCGGGCATCTGATCAAGGGGGGTGGGCATGCCATGGCAGCGGGCCTGACTGTAAAGCGGGAAAAATTTGATGATCTGTATCAGTTTTTTGCAGATCGTCTCAAAGCCTCCGCGGCTGAGGCCCGCGACGCAGCCGCCCTTGAGATCGATGGTGCATTGACGCCAGGTGCCGTCACCCATGATCTGATGGCACTTCTTGAGCGTGCCGGTCCCTACGGTCAGGCTAACCCGCAGCCGAGGTTTGCATTTGGTGCGCATATCGTTAAGTTTGCTAAAGTCGTCGGCGATGCACATGTGCGCTGTGCTCTGCAAAGCAGTGATGGGGCGCGTCTGGATGCGATCGCGTTTCGCGCGGCAGACCAGCCGCTTGGGGAGTTATTGCTCAATACATGCGGTTCGCCGGTGCATGTTGCCGGCACACTGCGCCGCGATACCTGGGGAGGGCGCGACAAGCTGGAACTTTTTATCGATGATGCTGCTGATCCACATCAACGGCGAGTGTCATAAGACTAATCACTTTATCGGGATCGCTGGCAAGATCGAACCGTTGACAGACAGAGAGAAAACACACTGTAATGCGACAGATCACACAAGTTTCCGGCACGGTATACCAAGCATTTGATCTCCCTTGCGACGGCGCTATGGTGACTGTCAACATGTTCTGTTATTGCTAAAGAAGGCGTTCGATCATGGCGAAAAATCAACTCTCTGATTTTATGCAGAAGCTTTCCCAAAGCGCGACGCTTGACCGGAACGAAATCCAGATTGCCATAAACGCCATGATGTCCGGTGATGCAACGCCGGCACAGCTAGGTGCCTTTCTCATGGCGCTGAGAGTGCGCGGTGAAACCATCGAGGAAATCACTGGTGCGGCGCAGCTGCTGCGCCAGCGTATGGAACAGAAGGTCACGGCATCGCCGGAAGCCATCGACATAGTCGGCACCGGCGGTGACAGCCACGGGACCTATAACGTGTCGACATGCTCGGCGCTGGTTGCAGCAGGTGCCGGCCTTAAAGTGGCCAAACACGGGAACCGCTCAGTTTCCTCTAAATCAGGCGCATCGGATGTTTTGGTCGCCCTGGGTGTCAAGGTTGATCTGGCTGCAGCCGATGTGGAGCGCTGCCTTGCACTTGCAGGTGTGGGCTTTATGTGGGCGCCGTTACATCATCCGGCCATAAAATTCTGGGCGCCGATCCGTGCGGAACTCGGCATCCGCACAATTTTTAACGTTCTGGGGCCGATCTGCAACCCAGCAGGCGTTAAGCGCCAGGTTGTGGGTGTCTACAGCAGGGAGTTGGTTGAACCTATTGCTCATGTGTTGAACAATCTCGGAAGCGAGCACGTCTGGGTTGTTCACGGCCACGATGGAATGGACGAAATGACAACAACCGGTGTGACACACGTCGCGGAGTTGAAAGGAGGTAAGGTACGCACGTTTGAAGTCCGGCCACAAGACGCAGGCCTGCCGTCTGCACAACTGCAGGATCTGATCGGCGGCGATGCAGAAGTCAATGCAGCCGCCATTCGAGATCTGCTTGCCGGTCAAAAAAGCCCATTTCGCGATATTGTTATCTTAAACACAGCTGCGGCACTTGTAGTGGGTGGCAAAGCCTTAACATTAGCCGATGGCGCTCAACTTGCGTCATCTTCGATAGACTCCGGTGCTGCTCAGGCGGTACTTGAAAAACTTATTGAGCAAAGTAACAGGCAAGCTTGATAAGCTGGTCCTTTGTCAGATCAATCACTGCGATTAGGGTTCCCAGCCAAATAAACGCTTCAATTTTCCGATCCAAAGCTACGTATTGCGGGGTATTTCTCGCTAAAACTAAAGCATTTATTTTGCTAGAAACTATTATACTCTACCGGGCCAATGAGGAAAAATTCTCTGCGGGAGCTGTGAAATTATAAATGCTGAATGTAATAGCTAAGTTACAAAATCCTATGAAGCGCGGGGGCAGACATTATACAGAATAAGAGACAACATGAGGTGAACGTGTGAGATTGTAGCTTATGAAAATAAAAAAACTCGGCAGATGTTTGCAAGGATGAGTGGCAATTTTTTTGCTTAGAAATTAAATGCTAAGCCTGTTATATTTGCCACTCATAATTTCATGAGTATAACATGAAATTTAGTGATGAAGTGTGCTGATAAGCGCGGGCTCATCCGCAATAGATTTACGCATAAAAGCAACTGCGAAAGCTTCGTGATTACCCACAGGTAATGCGCCATAAGATGTCGTTGCGTAAGCAGCTTTCTCAAAAAATCCCATGGACTGGACGACTGTCCGGATGGAAAATTGGCGCGCACTGTCTGTGAGAACGTTTGCCTCAAGACTTTGGAGAAGTGTTCGGCCAATTCCGCATCGTGTAAAAATTGGATCAACGAACAGAAATCTCAGACTGCCAGTTAGCTGGTTGTCCCGGCTTTCCGCCCAGCAGGCAATGCCAACCATACGGCTTTCAAGGAAAGCACCAACAACTTGACGTTTGTTAATGCTACGGTAAAGATTTTCTGCAAATTTTGAACTTTCCAGCATGTCATTAAATGCAGCTGTTTCGCTATCAGTTGCATACTGGGCATAGAGTTTCATGTACGAATCGCGTTTAAGTGTCCGAATATCAGCAATATAATCAATATCAACATGCTCTACGGAGACGGCGGTGCTGAGGTCGAGTCTTTTGGGTTTACATGTTATATCTGACATTTTGAAACCTCTGACTTTGTGTATTCGCTCATCTCAGTTGTAGTTAACTGTGTTTATAGTATCAACAACTTAAAGATAGCGAACTTAACTTTTTTTGATTGTGTCGTCTGCGTTTTCTTGACGCATTCTGCTTGCGACGAAAATTGAAATTTTACCATGTGGTCTTCTTATATCATCCTACTCTACATATTATGTCGCACGGGTAAGACTAGGAGTAAAGTTTGAGCAACAGAAAAGATATGATTCACGTTTGCCTGTGAACAAACTCATCGTGTCATCAGCGAAGTCAAGTGAAGAATATGACAGACGCTGTGACCTTTGCTGAATTTATGCAAACTCTGAAAAAATCTCTTGCTGTTGTTGCCACGTGATTTAGTAAGTATCCACTTATCAGATCCTATAACAATCATAGAGCCAACATAAGCTATTAATAGATAAATCTCAATAAAAAATGTGCGACTTCGTTTGATTCGACTATATCTCACTGGATCGGGGCGAGTTGGCCGCGCTCTACGGTACTTTCTGTAATTCCAGCGCCTAAGGAATTTTCGCGCTGTTGTGTGCTACCTTGAGGCACATTTTTATTAGATGCTAAACCAGTATTTGAAGGCAGGTATTCTGACGTCTTGCAAGAACAGCCGGACACGTATTCTTTGCGATAACGAAAAGCGGTCTTAAGCTTTGTGTATTGCTGTTGGGTTTCATGAGAAACCATTTGGTCAATGGACTGCCCTGGATTTTGATGGAAGTACAACTTCGCCGGCGCCGCACATCGTGCCTGGCAAGCATCTGCATCCCGGCTAAAATGTGTCGGAAGCGTGGAAAAACTAACGGGGAAGTAAAAGCCATCGCACAAACGGACACACACAGTACGATAAGTGGCAAACGGCAGGCCAGCAAATGTGTTGCCAGAAAATCCACGGCCTCCTGTATCATCCTGATCCTGCCAGAAATTTGAAAATGGATTGCGGCGCCGTGCCTCGCGTTCGTAAACATTGCCGCAGTTATTATCTGCCAGCTCGCGAATAATATCGTCCTGATATGAACGATCATCTTCGCCAAGCGCACGCTCCTGCTGGGATCTGAGCGCTCGAAGTTGCTGCAGAGCTCTGCGTGCGGCTTGATCAAGTTGAATGCAGTTGCGTGTGCGCCGCAAACTTCTGGTAAACAGAAAATTTTCATAACAGTCTGCTTGCTCAAGCTGACGTTCAGAACGGCGGACTTCGCGTTGTGCGCTCTCAATGTTTTGTTCGATCTCCGGCAATTGTAAACGCAGTTGACTGCCCTGGTTTGCAATTGTTGCCAGGCGCTGTTCCAGCTCAAGACAAATTGGTGAGCGGCTCAGAGGATCAACATTTGTATTGCCGGTATTGGTATTGTCAGTACCAGGCGATGGATAGGTTGGGAGTGGTGTCGAGGGAGGGACACGGTGCTGTTCCTGTTCCCATGGCCACTGCCAAAATTGAGCCGAAGCCGATTGAGACGAAACCAAAAGATATAATGGTAGGCCAGCCAGCGCCGCCATTACCAACAATACCCATCGATATGTAGTCTTATGTTTCATCTCAACCCAGTTGTAATAAGAGGCGTTATTGCTTCACAAACACAGGCAAAACCAGCCTGATTCTCCTCTCCAAGCTTACAATCCTGAAGTATGCAGTCATTGCAGCGCAAATACGGCAGATTGTTTCAAATACCTACCATACTTAAAGCTTGAATCGCAATCGCGACCCATAACATGGCTGTATAAAGTACAGCTTTAAGCGCGCGTTGACACAATTGCATGAAGAGTTATTAACATTTACTGCCACTGCCACTGCCACTGCCACTGCCACTGCCACTGCCACTGCCACTGCCA
>CAWUIN010000118.1:0-8107 GCA_963922535.1 uncultured Hyphomicrobiaceae bacterium
TTGTGCACAAACGCAAGAGCCTGTCGATGCGCCATTTCTCCAACTAAAGCCCGTAGCGCATAAAAACATCGTCGCCATCATGTCGGGTAATTCGGACGGTGGTTCGCTTAATACAATATACGACATTGCAACCGTTCTGGAACGCACCAGCGATATTCGGATTATACCTGTCGTAGGCAATGGCAGTCTTCAGAACATCAAGGACATCCTCAATCTCGACAATATCGATGCAGTCATCATACAACCTCATATCTTATGGCACCTCAAGGAAACCGGCGAAGTCGCTCCAGACATTGACAAACGTATAGCTTATATCACGACTTTATTTACCGATGAACTTCACGTTATTGCTCGTAAAGAAATAAAAGATTTCAAGGATCTTGCCGGTAAGCGTGTAAATTTCAGCATCAAAGGCAGCGGAACGAGAATATCGATGGGGCTGATCTTCAATGCGCTGCAAATGAAAGTTCAAGAATTTAATATGCGGCAGGCCGATGCGTTTGAGCTGATGAAACAAGGGCAGCTTGATGCAACGTCATGCATATGCAGCAAACCTCTGTATCATGCCTATATGCTAAAAAATAAAAGCAAAGATTTTAAAATATTATCTATTCCCTATACGACTGAATTAGAGGAAAATTTTTTTCCGGGTTTAGTATCGCACAAAGATTATCCAGACCTGATACCTCCTGGCGGAAGTGTTAATACCGTTGCTGTCCAAACCATTCTCGGTATTTATAGCGGGTCAACTGAAAAGAATGAACGCTATCGGCGTCTGGCACGGTTTGTCGATGCTTTTTTCAATAATATCAAGGAGTTTAAGAGGCCGCTGCATCATGAGAAGTGGGCTGCGGTGAACATAGCTGCAAGTGTCAGTGGCCTGCAGCGGTTTGAACCTGCCCAGATCTGGCTGAACCGCAATTTATTGCCAGCGGGCAGGCAAGTCGGAGCCGTTGTTAATCAAACAACCGATGAGCGCATCATTCAAAGCGTAAGGCGCAGCAATGTTGAAAAAGCTGACCCGCAGCCAATTCAGGCAGTGCCATCCCAATCATTGCCTCAATAGGAGCAAAAAAATTTTCGCAGAAGTCAAAGCACATAGAAATACACCCCGAGGCCTGTTGTCGTTCGGCATGGATTTAAAGAAATGCAGATACTTCACATCAACAATTTGAACAAAAATAAAAATATTTTTAAACTATTTTGCCAGTGCACGAGCGTCGCAGCTACGGCCGCAATGATTTTATGCCTGCATTGCGGTGTATGCGGTTCAATAGCTGCAGCTCAGACAAAAGTTAAACTCATTATCTCCGAGCAGCTCATTATCACACCCAATCGCCCAATTCCTCTGCCAATTCAATATGAAAAAGTCGATAAGCTGCCCCCGCAAACGTTTATTAGAATTAAAAATCTGCCTCCGAAAACAACGTTGACAGAGGGATATCAAGTTTCCGGAACCACTTGGGCCATTCCTTTGGACCGTCGTTTGCAAGTGCTGCTGCGTTATGTTGGAAAGACACCCGTGAATAAAACGGTTAACATCCAGCTCGTCTCACTGGAAGGTGAGGTTCATGCCGAAGCCACCATGCGCTTGATTTCCATTATTTCACCAGTTACTCCTCCGACACTGGCAAGCCGGTCTCTTAAACGTGAAAGCGAACTACGCCAGCAGGCTGAAGATGTCATGTCTGCCACATCAGACTTGTCGATAGGCAATACGCCCAATGCAAACGGCAGAGCAGAAGATGACAATGATTCCAGTCAAAGCAATATTGTTGTCGCAGTACCGGCGCAGGCTGCCCTCACGTCGTCTTTATCGCCTGAAGATCAGCTGACAGCACAGCGATTTGTTGCAAAAGGTAATGAATTCCTGTTGCAGGGCAACGTCAACACTGCCAGGCTTTTCTACAGGCGAGCCGCCGATTTGGGATTTGCGGATGCGGCCATGGCTCTGGCTGCCACTTTCGATCCAAATGAACTTTCTGGACTTGGCATTGTTGGTGTTCAGGGCGATACCGGCCAGGCCTTACGCTGGTATAAGCATGCAGCCGAACAGGGAGATCCGATTGCTGTCGAAAGAATGAAACGCCTGCTTAAATAGCAAACCATTAGTCTTTGCTGTCCTGACTTTGTTCCCATTTTATGATGATATGCTTTCCGCTCCACAGTCCGTATTGCCAGGGCTGCCAGGGATGGCTGGTAGATGTCAGGTCTGGCACTGGATCTATGCCGGCGGTTCCCCATGGATGACATCTAAGCAATCGCGATAAAATCAGCCACAGCCCTTTCCACGCTCCATTTTTGTCAATCGCCTCCAACGCGTATTCGGAACAGGTTGGCATATGACGGCACGGCCAGCCAAGCCATGGGCGCAAGGTCAGCCGATAAAGATGTATCGGAGCTTTGAGCGCGCTGCGCGCTGCGATATCGATAAGAGCACATAGCTTTTTCCAGCTAGACAATAAGACGCCCCCTTGAGTTAGACCACTAGTTGGAAAAGGTGGAAAATCATGGACAAGAACAGCCGTAAGGACGTCCAGGCTTACTTAACATTAACTTGAAGGTTGTCCAAAGCTCGCTCAACAGCATCGAATATCAGCAGGGTCGAGGCATGGCGTACCTTGTAAGGCCGCACCGGCTCCAGCAGCGCGAGGTCGGCCCAGCGGCCGCCCGGCGGTGCACCGTCACGCTTGAGCATATTGCGCATCTGCCGGGAGATATCGCGGAATTCATCGAACGATGTCCCGATAATATTTTGCCCGACGATCGCCGCGGAAGCCTGGCCGAGCAGGCAAGCCTTAACGGTTTGGGAAAAATTGACAATCCGGTTATCTTCAACGGA
Organism: uncultured Hyphomicrobiaceae bacterium; assembly: GCA_963922535.1. Lineage (GTDB taxonomy): Bacteria > Pseudomonadota > Alphaproteobacteria > Rhizobiales > Hyphomicrobiaceae > Tectiglobus. The sequence goes on from CAWUIN010000118.1 coordinate 2,843, forward strand.
AATTTCGACTGCAACCCTGGAGCCGCACAATTTGGAATGCGCAGAAGCCGATGCATCCGCATTTTCAAGGGCATCCGTTGCAGGAATTTCGCCCGCCAATTCCAGCAGGCGCGTACTGTAGATTTCATTTAAGTCAGCCATAGTCTGTATCTCGCATCTTGAAGAGACCATACACCGAATACTTTGATGCTTAAGGTAGGCGCTTTGGCATGCTTTAACGGCAGTTCTGACGGCGTATATAGGCCTTGTGAACTGACAGCAGCTTCGGTATAGTCTATATAAGTGTTCGTTTCAGGCAAGCCACCCAGGGCATGTCGTCAGTTGAGCTACAGGAGTGGCCATCTGGTAAAATCGTATCCAGCTCCAGGAGCTAAATGCAAGGATATGCTGAACATATTCGAGGAAGAGCGTGCGAGAGCTGGGTCGACTGCGCGAAATACCTCTGGAGCAAGAGGGATTATCCCGCCATTAAGCAAACGCAACGCTGATGGAGAGAAAACTCGTTTCACCCGGGTTTGTGCTGCAAACTGACGATATACTCCATTATCAATTAAATTGCTTGCTCATCGATCTTGCATAAGGCGAAACGATATAACACACATGTTGCACACCAAGCACATTACCTCTTTTGCTTCCAAGCCATCCGATATACCTAAGCCCACACGCGAAGAGGCTGAGAGAGCGGTCCGTACGCTTATCGCTTGGGCGGGAGAGGATCCCGGACGTCCGGAACTGCGCCAGACACCGGCCCGGGTCGTCGATGCTTACCTGGAATACTTTCGTGGTTACCAGGAAGATCCGGCCGCGTGGCTGACGGATACTGATATTGATATTTCTGGTGGCTACGATGATATCGTAATGTTGCATGGGGTGCGCGTGCAAAGTTTTTGCGAACATCATATGATCCCGTTTGCCGGCACTGCAGCCCTGGCCTACCTGCCGGACGGCAAGTTTGCCGGCCTGTCACGCTTGGCCCGGGTTGTTGACACTCTTGCGCGCCGCCTGCAAACGCAGGAATCATTGACACAACAAATCGCCGAGACCATCAATATTGCCCTCAAACCACGCGGCGTTGCTGTCCTGATCGAAGCCGAACACCAGTGCATCTCGCTGCGCGGCCTGCGCCAGTCTGGCATCAAGGCCATCACGCACCGCTTTTTCGGCACGTTTGAGAGCGACGCAGATTTGCGGCAACGATTTATGCTGGCGGTACACAAAGTTCCATAAATTCTTTTATGGAACTCTTTGCTGGCGGCAAAATAAACGGTTCAATTGTCCCGGCCGAAGCCGCATGTCGCGGGCAACTCACTATCGAAATCGAAGCGTTCAAAAAGTTGCTTCGAACGGATTGTTCATATTTTCACGGCCTTTTTTCTTGTATATTAATTTGCCAATGCGCACAGATCTGTTTCATTTTGAATTGCCAGAACACCTTATCGCCCTGCGGCCCGTAGAGCCACGTGATGCTGCACGGCTTCTTGTGGTCGGCAGCGAAGAGGACGGGCAGGGATTGAAAGATCGGCTCGTCCGCAATCTGGCCGATGAGCTGCGACCGGGTGATGTCCTGGTTCTTAACGATACACGGGTTATTCCCGCCGCACTTGATGGCATAAGGTTGCGGGGGGAAGCACAAGCACGCATTGCAGTTAATCTGCACAAGCGTTGCGGAGATGCGCAATGGCAAGCCTTTGCGCGTCCTGCCCGCAAGCTTGAGATTGGCGACCGTGTGCGGTTCGCCAACACCGCCATCTCACGCCCGATGGATGTGCTGGATGCGACGGTTGTGAGTAAAACAGATGGCGGCGAGGTGGAGCTGTCCTTTGATCTAGCCGGCCTGGCACTCGATGCAGCGATCGCCGGCATCGGCCGCATGCCGTTGCCGCCATACATCGCCACAAAGCGTACTGCAGACAAACAAGACAACAACACCTATCAAACGGTATATGCAAGGCGCGACGGTGCAGTCGCAGCGCCGACGGCAGGATTGCATCTTACAGACGGCCTGTTCCAGGCGCTGGCAGCGCGTGACATCGGAACTGCCACACTCACCCTGCATGTTGGGGCAGGCACATTCCTGCCGGTCAAGGCGCAGAATATTAAAGATCATCGGATGCACGCGGAGTGGGGTGAAATCACCCCGGATGTTGCCCGCCGGCTCAATGGCGTGCGGGCTGCGGGCGGGCGTATCATTGCCGTTGGTACAACCGTCACCCGCCTCCTGGAGACGGCAGCACGCACAACCGGGCAGATCCAGCCATTTGCCGGTGAAACCGACATTTTTATCGCACCGGGCCATCGTTGGTGCGCAGTTGACGGGCTCATGACCAACTTTCATCTGCCGAGATCGACCCTTTTTATGCTGGTTTCAGCCTTCGCCGGGCTTGAGCGTATGCACGCAGCCTACACCCACGCAATCGCCCAGGGATATCGATTTTATTCCTACGGCGATGCAAGCCTGCTATGGCCGGCAACCTGAAGGCCTGATGACATACGTCCTGGATAGGGCCTTGCGACAATACACAATTTTATTGCCGGCTTCTTTCCAGCTGCATGACTGCTGTCGTGTCCTCAACCTGGATTGCAAAGCCCCTGCACACCAACGTCTTACTTCAAGACGATTTTTCTGGGATTTCGTTTATTGCAAAATTAACTCAACTTATGGTGAGCCCATGAATATCGTCGACGGCCTGCAGAGAGTCTTTCATTCGCCAGCATTTAAATTTGTACTGATTATCGGCTTGATTCTTGCCTTGACCATTCCACTTCTGATGGTGGCTCTGTTGGTCAGTGAACGCGAGCGCAACGCGTCCCGTGCCAGCTCTGACGTCAGCCGGATGTGGAGCGAAGCGCAGACCGTACGTGGTCCCTACATCGTTGTGCCAACGACTCGCATCGTCGACGTGCGCAAAAAAGATGGTATCGAACAGCAGACTGTTCATGAACTGGCGGTGTTTCTGCCGGAGAATCTGGACATTGTTGCTGAGACTTCAACGGAGCGCCGCCGCCGCGGCATCTTCGAAATTCCAGTTTATCGCAGCACGCTGTCATTCAAAGGACGGTTCATACCACCCATCGTTCGCAGCTTCGAGCAATCCGGCACCCAACTGCACTGGGAGCAGGCGAGCCTTGCGCTAACGCTCGATGATGTGCGCGGCATCAAGAAAACCGCCGTTTTGTCGTTTGGCGATGGCAGCGCACCGCAAAAATTCAGGGCCGGCCTTGAAGTGCCGGCGGCACGACAAACGCAGGGCATTCATCTGCCGCTCAGTGCGGCACAGGCCAAGGGCGGGTTTCCATTCAGCTTTGCGTTGGAACTCAATGGTTCGCGCAACCTGCAGTTTGTGCCGACCGGCGGCGAGACTTCTGTTACGATCAAATCAGATTGGCCACATCCAAGCTTTACCGGTGCGTTCCTGCCCGATCAGAGCGAAATTTCGGATGCCGGTTTTCAGGCGAGTTGGAAAATCCCACGGCTGGCCCGCGGCATCGGCCAGACCTTGAAATTTACGCAGCTCTTGCCGCTGATGCATACTAAATCGTTCGGCGTTGATTTTTACCAGCCGGTCCGGTTTTACACGCTTGCCGAGCGGGCGCTGAAATACGCGCTTGGGTTTATCAGTATCATTTTTCTCGCCGTTTTTGTGATGGAAATACAAAGTCAGAAACGCGTCCACTGGATCCAGTACCTTTTTGTCGGGTTTTCCCTGATCGTTTTCTATCTCGTCCTGATAGGTACCGCTGAGCACATCGGTTTTGATCTGGGCTACCTGGCTGCGGCTGTCGCTACAAGTTTGCTGGTCGGAACCTATGTGGGCATGGTTGTGCGCTCATTATTGCGCGGTCTCAGCCTCGTCGCGATCCTGGGCGTCATCTACGCCCTACTCTACCTGTTGTTACGCATCGAGGACTACGCACTGTTAATCGGCTCGCTCGCAGCGTTTGTCTTGCTCGCCACCGTTATGTTTGCCACCCGTAACGTTGACTGGTCGCGTGGTAGTCGAAGCATGACTGACAACGAAGGTGCATAATCGAGAAGCGGTACGCCCGTAACCCGGTTTGTGAACAGGAGGCCAGACAAAGATGATGCGGTGCATCGCAAAAGTCTGGCCGACGCCCTCAAAAATCGGGATACGTGAGCGAAGGCGCCCAAATTTTGTTCCTGCCGCTGTTTTATGGTGTCATACAAATCGTCTGGTAATAGCAGCACGGTGTTGGCTAGGTAAGCTGCCAAACAACGCTTTGCGCGCGGGATATTATATCCGCTTTCCGGAAACACAGGTAAAGCATTCGGATTGAAAAATGCTTTGTTCTTATACGCGCCGCCTGCAAGATGCATTAATGCGACATGAGAACAGGGACAGTCATCCGATCCAGCAATGTCTTCGTAACGCCGCCGAACAGTGTTTCGCGCAAGCGGGAATGGCCATAACAGCCCATCACAAGCAGATCGCACTTCTCGTCGGTCACTTTACTCAGCAATTCATCGCTTACCGATAATGGACCGCTGGTCGTCACATCTGCTTCCGCCTTAGCGTTACGGCGTGCCAGGCAGAGTGCCAGTTCATCGCCTAACGCGATGGAATCGTAGCCGCTGCGGCATTTGGGATCGATAGCCAGAATTTTGAGGGTTTCTGCGCGTTGCAAAAAGGGAAGGGCGTCAAATGTGGCCCGGGTTGCCTCCTTACTGGCGTTCCATGCAATAACGGTATGCTTACCGATTGTCGGGAATTGGCCGGAGCGTGGGATGATCAAAACCGGCCGTCCTGTTTCCGTGGCAATATGTGAGGGGATGTCGGTTTGCAGTCCAAATTCGTCCACTTCGCTTTGTGCAGTCGCAATGAGATCGCAACACAGAGCCTGGCTGGCAATCTCCGACGCCATATCGGGGTGTTCGATTTTGTTATGGCGCCACTCAGCCTTAACCCCGGCATTTTTGCAAAGCAATTCAAAATGCTTGTGCAAGGCGTCAGCCTCCCGGGCCAGTATATCTTCTTGATGTTGAATGACGGATAGGGGAATTTCCGCTGCAGCGACAACAAACATAACAGGAACCCTTGGCACGATATGAAGGCCAATGAGATGGGCATCGTGTTCCCGCGCAATTGGCAGCACGGCATCCAGCAGGTGGCTCGCAGTCTTGATGTCTGGCAAGTAGGTCAGGATGGTTTTGTAAGGCATGTGCTTGTCCGTTAACTTTTGTAACGCTCTGTTTTAGGCCGCGTCGTCAATTACCGGTTTCGCGCGGTAATTGACGATACGGCCTAG
>CAWUIN010000119.1:0-7988 GCA_963922535.1 uncultured Hyphomicrobiaceae bacterium
AAATTCCCTTAAAAATCAGAAATTCAGGCTGTTTGCACAGTTTTGCAATTACCTCAACAGGCTGATATTTACATGCGGCACGGAGATTTCAAGCGCTGAGGGCAGCTCTCCCAAACAAACGCTTTAATTTTAGTATTAAGAAGTTCGCGAAGTGTGGCTTCGGCCCAGAAAACCGAATCATTTATTTGGGTAGACACCCTAAAACAAAACCAATCGCCGGATGCATCCAGCAAGTCGCACCAGCCGCTTGAGGCAGCTTGAGGCTTGCGTGTTGTCACCGCTGCGGGTATCCCTTGATGCCGCGCTTGAAAATTTGCGCGCAACTTGAATGAGGACATCGAAATGGGCTATAAGATTGCCATTATCGGCGCAACCGGAGCGGTGGGCCGAGAAATGCTGAACGTCCTCGCCGACCGGAAATTTCCGGCCGATGAGGTCCATGCTGTTGCATCGCGCCGTTCGCTTGGCCGTGAAGTCAGCTTTGGCGAGAAAAAACTTAAATGCCAGGACCTTGAAACATTCGATTTCACAAAATGTGACATCGCACTCATGAGTGCGGGCGGCAGTGTTTCGAAGGAGTGGGCGCTGAAGATCGGCGAAACAGGCTGCCTGGTGATCGATAATTCATCGGCCTGGCGTTATGATATCGATGTGCCGTTGATCGTGCCGGAAGTTAATGCGCATGTGCTTGCTCCCTATATGGCGAAAGGCGTGCGCAAGAATATCATCGCCAACCCGAACTGCTCTACAGCCCAGCTGGTTGTCGCGCTGAAACCGCTGCATGATGAAAATCCAATCAAACGCGTGGTAGTTTCCACCTATCAATCCGCGTCCGGGGCAGGGCAGGCCGGCATGGATGAACTTTGGCACCAGACTAAGGGCATGTACGTACCTGGTCAGGAAATCGAAGCGCAGAAGTTTACCAAGCAGATTGCCTTTAATGTCATTCCGCACATCGACGTCTTCATGGAAGACGGATATACCAAGGAAGAATGGAAAATGATGGCGGAAACGAAAAAGATACTTGATCCCAGGATCAAGCTGACGGCAACCTGCGTGCGCGTGCCGGTCTTTGTCGGGCATTCCGAGGCCGTCAACATTGAGTTCGAAAACCCGATGACGGTGGCCGAAGCCCGCAGCATCCTGCGTGAGGCGCCAGGTGTTCTGGTTGTCGATAAACGCGAGGATGGCGGCTACGTCACGCCAGCTGAATGCGCCGGTGAATACGCGACCTATGTCAGCCGTATCCGCGAGGATGCAACGGTTGAAAATGGTCTCGTCATGTGGGTTGTGTCAGACAACCTGCTGAAAGGCGCTGCGCTGAATTCGATCCAGATCGCCGAAGCAATCGTTGAGCAAGGACTGTTGCAAAAAGACAAGGCAGCTTGATTTTATTGCACGCAACGCCTTTACATGGCTGTAGCTTAATGATCGAAATTATTCCCTATGCGGCCTTTTCCGTTCCAGGCGGATGCCAGGAAATCGATGCAATTTTTTATGCGGCAAGCGCTACGCAGTGCTTCGCAAGCGCCGCCGAGAAAACTGCTTTCCACTGGCGCTGGCTGGGACGATATCTGACCAAAGAACCGGAGCACAGCTTTCTTGCCATTACCCCGCAGAACCATGTTGCGGGCTATTTGGCTGGTAGTATTTCAGATCCTGCAAAACGGCCTGAATTCAATGAACTTAAATATTTTCAGGCATTTGCGCATCTGACGGCACTTTATCCTGCCCATTTTCATGTTAATATTGCAACCAAATTGCGCTCCGGTGGTGTTGGCACGCGGTTGATTTCCGCTTTTGCGGCTCATGCCATTGATTCTGGTGCCACCGGCATGCACATCGTAACGGGCAGAAATGCGCGTAACGTCGCGTTTTACAGGCGCAATGGATTTGTTGAACTGGCGAGCACGACACATAACGATCAAGACGTTGTCTTATTTGCGCGTAAGCTGACAGCATGCGATCAAGTTTGAGCCAAATGTCATACAGCAGATACGTTGCATCGGATTATTGGTCATTAATACTCGAAACGGATGATTTGAAGCCGGACGGAGGCCTCGATGCGCGATATGCTTGAGACGTATGATTATATCGTTGTCGGCGGCGGTATGGCAGGCTGTCTACTTGCCAACCGTTTGTCGCAAAATTCCGATGTGCGTGTGGTTCTGCTGGAGGCCGGCGGCAAGGACGATTACATCGGGGCCCATATCCCTGCCGGTTACTTCTACCGCCACGATAATCTGCGTGTTGACTGGGGCTTCAGGACTGCTGCCATCGGCGGTCTTGGCGGCCGCAGTCTCGATTATACTCTTGGCAAAATTTTTGGTGGCGGCTCTTCGATCAACGCCATGATCTACATGCGCGGCCAGGCAGGCGACTATGATCAGTGGCGTGAGGCTGGCAATCCCGGCTGGGGGTGGAATGATGTTCTGCCTTACTTCCTGAGACATGAAGATCAGCTTGCGCTGGAATTCGATGATTTCGATGATATGCATAGAAGGGGCGGTGAATGGCGGGTAGAGAAGCCGCGGATGAGCTGGGATATTCTGGATGCGTGGGCCGCCGCTGCGGAGCAGGCGGGCATAGCGCAAATCAGTGATTTTAATCGTGGAGATAACGAAGGCAGTGGTTATTTTCATTTCAATCAAAGGGCAGGCTGGCGCTGGAATACGGTCAGCGCCTTTCTGAAGCCGGCACTTGACCGCCCAAACCTGACTGTTGTGACGCATGCCGCGGTGCAACGTCTCATTCTGCAAGAACACAAGGTGATCGGCGTCGAGATGCTCAGGAACCGTATTCCGATGCGCCTTGGCGCAAAACGCGAGGTTATTCTTGCCGCCGGCAGCATAGGTTCGCCGCGGCTTTTGCAGTTATCCGGTATTGGCCCGGGCGGAGTATTACGCCGATGTGGTATCGAGGTTCTCTGCGATCAGCCGGAGGTGGGGGCGAATTTGCAGGATCATCTAGAGGTGCGCTGCGTTTATAAGGTGGCCGGCGTTAAGACGCTTAACGAGAACGTGCAGACGCTATGGCAAAAAGCCAAAATCGTATTTGAGTATGCAACTCAACGGAATGGGCCGCTCTCAATGGCGCCCTCACTGCTTGGTACATTTACCAGATCTGATGCATCTCAGGATGCAGCCAATTTACAATATCACATCCGGCCGTTTTCACTGGACGGGCTAGGTGAGGCTTTTCACAAATTTCCCGCGTTCACGGCAGGTGTCTGCAATGTGCGGCCGACAAGCCGGGGATATGTGCAGATTACATCGCCTAACTATGATGTTCAGCCTGAAATTCAGCCGAATTATCTGTCAACCGAGGTGGACTGCTACGTCGCCGCGGACGCCATCCGCTTGACGCGTGCAATCGTTGGGCAGCCGCCATTGCAGGCTTTAACGCCTGAGGAAATCCAGCCGGGAGCGAATATCGCAAGCGACGATTTGGAGAGTCTTGTCGATGCCGCCCGCGATGGTGCCAACTCTCTTTTTCACCCTGTCGGCACATGCCGCATGGGCAGCGATGCGCATGCGGTTGTCGATCCGCGTCTCAAAGTTAATGGTGTCGATGGGCTCAGGGTTGTTGACGCTTCGATCATGCCGTCAATCCCATCCGGCAATCCAGGCGCGCCCACTCTGATGATTGCCGAAAAGGGAGCTGCAATGATCCTTGAGGACTGGAAAACGTCGTAGGGTCCTTTTGGCCGTTCTCGACCTTTCAGGCACGTTAAGGCTGCTCTCTGACATTCTTTTGAATTGGCGGAACAGAAAATCCATCGCATAAGATATCCATCAGGGCCCTTAGCGGTTGTGTTGTGGGAGCCATCTTTTATAAGTCAAGGAGTGGTTATATCATGATCCGCTGGATTTTGTTGTTTATGAGCCATACCGTGGTGCTTGCCATTGGTTTTGCGCTGGGGATTTATTTTCTGCCTATTCTGATCGCACCTGAAGGTCCGGACAAGACGATGCTGGCTGAGACAGCCAGGGCATCTTTGTTTAAAGGTGAGCTCACCCGTGATCTTAAGGGGAGCGATTTTCTGCACTGGGGTGAAGGGACGATCAGTGTGTCGAAGAGCAGGATTGCACACGAAGGCAGGCTGTCCCCCGGCCCCGACTACAAGCTTTACCTGACCAAAGAGTTTGTTGAAGACGAAGAACAGTTTTTTAAGGCCAGGGCTGATGCGGTGCGGATTGGCGACGTTAAAACCTTTAATGGTTTTATACTGGACGTGCCGGGAGATGTCGATGTTGAACAATACACGACGGCCGTGATCTGGTGTGAAAGATTTTCAGAATTTATCACGGCGACGAAATATCGATAGTACATGGGAAGATAAAATCTCATGTAAAACGCCGGGTTGTGTGCTGTATTGCAAAACGGCACACCGTGACGGCCAGACCGCAATGCAGTGATATGCGGTAAGGACCATCAATTCACGCTTGTACAAGTTTGCAGTGCAGGGAAAAGCTGCTCGTATGCGGCAGCCTCGGGATCAAAGAGGATATCTGCAGGGCGCAGCGTCCGGGCAAGCGCCATGCCCTCGAGTGAACGGCATCTGGAAAGCGCCACATAGGCCTGGCCATGGACAAAGGTGCCGCGCCCGAAATCGATATAGACGTTATCAAGAGTGAGCCCCTGGCTCTTATGAATGGTTAATGCCCAGGCGAGACGTAGTGGGAATTGCTTAAACGTGCCGGCGATCGTCTCAACGACCTTTTCAGTTTCCTTATCAAAGGCATAACGGCGGTTTTCCCATGAGACAGGCTCAATCTCGTGATCGCGGCCTTTCACTCTTACCCAAACGCGGTCCGAAGTCAGGCGCGCAATTTCGGCAATGGTACCGTTCACCCAGCGCTGGTCGGGATCGTTGCGTAAAAGCATCACCTTGGCGCCTGGCTTGAGCGTCAATGCGGATTCGGTTGGAAAGGAATTGTTGTTGAAATCGCCTGAAACGCCAGCTTCGAATACCGTTTCATCGCCGGCGAGTGCATTAAGATAGGCAAGATTGATGCGATTGGCGGCGGCATTTGTGGGCGTTAAAATAACGTAGGCCTGGCCTTCGGACAGCGTTCTGATCGGATGCACCCGTTCGTTCAGAACGGCCAGATGTGTATCGGTTGCCTGACCGCTACGAATGGCATTAAGGACATTGACAAGACGGTCGTCGGTTTGGCGGAAAACCTGCTGCAGTTCAATATACTGCATGCCGTCGCCTTCACTCAGGGCCGGCACGGTGAAGAAAAACGGGCCGTTATAATTTTCCTTGAGAATCTGGACTTCCTCGCCACGCACCACGGGCGGCAGCTGATGCAGATCGCCGAACATGATGAGCCGCACACCGCCGAACGGTTCGCGCGCGCGGCCGCGGTTTATGCGGAGAGACTGGTCTATGGCCCACATGACATCGGAGCGCACCATTGAGATTTCATCGATAATGAGATAATCGAGCTTGCGCATCACCCGGCCGTTACGGCTGCGGCGGATATCCTCCCGGCCAATCAGGCGCGGGGGGAAGCCAAAAAAGGAATGAATAGTCTGCCCGCCGACATTAACGCCTGCAAGCCCTGTCGGCGCGAGCACGACAGCCTTGTCACCGACAAGTTCCCTGATCGCCCGCAGCAGCGTCGATTTGCCAGTGCCGGCTCTCCCGGTGATAAAAATGTGGCCGCCGCCGTCATTGAGAATGAAATCGGCTGCAGCCTGATATTCTTTCGTCGGCGTTACGCCGGATGGCCACTTGATCATTTTCTCGTTTAGCAACGCCTGTGGCAAATGACTGGCAAAGCCGGGTGCCTGCGGATTCAGGGAACGGCAGTCATATCTCCAATAATGCTAACACAGACAAAACAGCCAGGAAAGTGTATCGCAAAACTCTCGATCGAAACACTCTCGCTTAACCTGTGCGTGTTACATTTGAAATCGACAAATGGAATATCGGGGCGCAGCATCTGGTGAGACTATGGACGCCGTGCCTTCAAGATCGAGAGAGGCGATCATGGCAGAACAATCAGGCTCGCGTACCAAGCAAACCACCCCAACCAGACCGACGTTTGGTATCCTGTTTTCTCGCGCGACCGTTGCTTTAAGTTTTTGCCTGCTTATGATTGAAGGGCTGAAACTTATTCCATAAACGGTATGGACGCCGTCTGCTGCACTGTCTCAGATGTATCCCGCGTGCACATACGGCTTCATACCATTTTCTGTCGCGTATGATAACCAGCCAAACACCCCAGGCGAGGAGGAATGCCCGGGGTGAGAGAGACCGCTCATACAAGCGCTAAGTAATGAGCGGATTGGACATAACGCTTTCGTAAGAGCCGGACAAGCAGTCTGTGTCGCTCTGACGCCACATGAGCGAGCGCTTAAAAACGTATCTCAGAACTCTACCGAGCACTCACCGGCGGCACTGATGCAGCAAAAAATGTACGTTGATTACCTTCGGTGACGGTAGGTTCGTCCAGAACTCACGGGCAATCCGCCGAGCAGCGGTAATACGGTGGCCACCATCGATCACGAGCCACTGTCCCTGAGCATCGACCTGCACCACAATACGCGGTGCTCCACCGTACCCCTTGCGCCGAATGATACGCATCAGCCGATGCAAACGTTCCGTTTCCGGTCGCTCTGCACCTATTAAGGGGAGCGAACCGAGTAGGCGGGCAGGTACGTCAACCTCCGCAATCCCATTAACGAACGTAATATACTTTAGATCTTCAATAAAGTAGAGGTATAGCATTGGCATATGAATGTCCCCCTGGATGCGATAATTTTCCAGACGCAATGTATACTAAATCTCAAAGCTTAGAAAATTGTCACTAAACTATCATGTTCGCATTTTAGCGCGTAGGCGCGATATAAGGTGTGGCCAGTGTTGAGCAGAAATCACACCAAACATCCCAAGTTTGGGGGAGCTTGGGATGGTACATTTTATTGATAGCAGCGGTCTGAAAAATATGTTTCAAATCAACGATTTAGACATTTTTAGGCAAGTGAAATTTCACGCGCGCAACCAATTCATAATAAGATTTCTGTTTTAAGCATTTGTTGCTCTCAGCCTAATCATCGAGAAAGCCGCAAATATCGCCGCTTAGAGAAGAAACAGCCTGGCAAGCGCGAGTTTGGTATCATTATTGGTGTGCGGAGCGGCGTGGGGCCATACCGTAAAAAAAACCACGCCGGGGAGAGACAGCGTGGTTCTTTTTTGGTTAAATAGCACCAAAGCCGGACGTCGTGGCGGCTCCTCGCACTGTCCATCCTGTATTGGACGCGCCGCCATGACGTCTGGTAAGGTTAAGATAATCTTGACTGATAACCCTGGCACCCCAAAAATGAACGTTATCCAAGGTTTCCACAGGGGAAGAGGTAAACAATTACAGCGGGCTGACTTCATCGAAGAAAATGCTGGAGATCCAGGAAAATCCTCTTGAGCGTAAGAAATGATCCCAACATTTCTGTCACTATAGGCAATGAGAGCATTTGAGGCGCGGTGGCCTAATTTTACAGCGGCGTTGGCACATCACTTGTATTATCAATGACTATGGCTCTGCCTGTAAGCTTGCAATATAGGCATTGAAACTCTGAAGGTATCTGCGCCACAATGTGTGCTGCGATTGAAGAGCAAGAGGTTCAACGATAGCTTTGCCTGCCTGGAACAAGCGCAGAGCTTCTTGCTTTTTCCCTAAAGCGATATGCAATTGTCCAAGCTTGCCGTAACTCGCTGCTAAGTCAGCCTGCCATCCGGCGTTCCTGGGGTCAGCTTCCGCAAGGCGTTCTCTGATGGCCAGTGATGCTTGGAAACTGTCAAGCGCCTGAGGCAGGTTGCCTTGCGCCACGAGAACGTCGCCGATCTTCTCATAGGACACGGAGAGATCTCGCTGCCATCCGGCGTTCCTGGGGTCAGCTTCCGCAAGGCGTTCGAAGATCGCATGTGATGCTTGGAAACTGTCAAGCGCCTGAGGCAGGTTGCCTTGCGCCACGAGAAC
>CAWUIN010000120.1:0-7906 GCA_963922535.1 uncultured Hyphomicrobiaceae bacterium
CGCTGTCCGGCTTTTGGGTGCAACGATTGGCGGCAATCTCTCATGCGCCGGCGCCAGTCTTGACGGCCAGAGGGGAGATGCCCTCAACGCTACGAACGCCAAGATTGGCGGAGATGTGTTTCTTGCGACTGTAGCCGGGAAGGCAGAACCCTTGCGTTTCGAAGCCAAAGCTACTGTCCGGTTATTAGGCGCAACGATTGGCGGCGATCTCGAGTGCACTGGCGCCAGTCTCGATGGCCAGAAGGAAGATGCACTCAATGCCATCAATGCCAAGATAAGTGGCAATGTGTTTCTGCGGGCGTACCAGGAAACGATAAGAGGAAAGACCAAAACAGTACGTTATTGCTCGCAGGGCGCCATTACGCTTTCTCGCGCAACAGTACGCGGAACAATAGAATGCTACGATGCAGATCTCAGTACTATAAATGCGCGGGCACTGAACCTGGATGGTGACTTGAAATTTGCGCCGGCTCTCACAGTGCTTGCAGACTTCGCGCGCGCGCACTTTGGCGGAGCCGTAGATATATCGTACCTTACTTTAAATTGCAGTGAAAAAGATTCTCCGCGCCTCAATATGCGCGATGCGAAGATTGCATCCCGACTTAAAGTTGAGCACATACAAGTCTGCACTCCAGAGGGCGGCGCTAAACCTCAAAATGCACATAGTAACCCTCCGATTATTGACCTTTCAAACGTGCAGTGTGCGACCTTGGACGATAAAGCTGGCTCCGGCTGGGGCAAACAAATTCAACTGCAGTTAGATGGATTAACCTACAACAAGCTCGCTAGTGAACGGTCGGAGGGCAGGTCTCCTTATGAAGCGCGCAAAGCCTGGCTGAAGCTGCAGTATCCATCTGGATATCCGACGCGTGAAGATTGGTGCTCACAGCCTTATGAGCAGCTTGCCTGCGTTCTTTATGCCCAGGGTGATAATAATGGTAAGCAAATCCTTGCTCTTAAAATGAGATATGAAGGCGAGGTATTCCTGCCAGGCTGGTTCCAGCCATTTTGGATACTTTATGGCATTGCATTCAAATACGGACTTGGTGTTTATCAGTCACTGTGTACTTTTATTATAATCTTTATTATCGGAGTTATTGGTGTTCACATTGCACAGACCCGGCAAATGTTGGTGCTTGATACATCGCCGGTTGTCGTGATGAATATCCAAAGCAGCATAGCTGACAAACCGCAATCCATACCTTGCGGTGATGATATAATACCCTGGGTTTATGCGCTCGATCTTATTCTACCGATCGTTGAACTGCGCCAGGAGCACCGCTGCCGCATTCGCTATCACGAAAAAGAGCGTCCAATCATGCCTCTGCAATGGCTGCACGTACCTAATGCTTCAGGCAAGCCATTTCTTGTATACGAGTCTACACTGTGGGGCTTTGCTCAAGCGATCTATTCCATAATAGGGTGGATTGTAACATCGCTGACGCTGCTCACAGTGACAGGTGTTTTGCGCCGCGTCGCAGAGCGCTGATTGCATGGAGAAAGTTGCCCGTTTCACATCATACTGTACAGCGTCTCATAAAAACCTCAGGGCTCATTGCACAGCCTGTTTAATCCCAGCGTCAATCGCCAGCGCCAGCTTATCGACCAGTTCGTCTATCTGGGCATCGCAGATAATGAAAGGTGGTGCCAGCAGGATATGTTCGCCCGTGCGGCCATCTATTGTGCCCCCGTTTGGATAGCAGATCAGCCCTGCTTCAAAGGCCGCCGCCTTGATCCGGGCTGCCAGTTTCGCCTCGGCTGGAAAAGGCCTCTTGTCTGAGCGATCCGCAACCAGTTCGAGGCCGCGAAACAGGCCGCGGCCTCTGATGTCGCCGATATGCGGGTGCTGGCCAAAACGATTGCACAACGCCTCTTGCAGGCGCGCGCCCTGCACACGCACACGTTCAAGCAGCTGGCGTTCAAGGATCGCTGTCACCACGGCATGGCCGGCGGCGCAGGCCGTAGGATGGCCGATATACGTGTGGCCATGCTGGAAAGCGCCGCTGCCAGCTTTGAGCGTTTCATAGATCTCCGCCGTGCACAGCATCGCGCCAATCGGCTGATATCCCGCGCCGAGCCCCTTGGCGATGCAGACGATGTCCGGCGAGATCCCATCTTCCTCGCAGGCGAACAGATGGCCGGTGCGCCCCATGCCGCACATCACCTCGTCGATGATCAGCAACACGCCGTAGCGATCGCAAATCTCACGGATACGCTTGAAATAACCGAGCGGTGGAGCAATGGCACCGGCTGTGGCGCCAGCTACGGTTTCGGCGACAAAGCCCATTACCGTCTCGGGCCCGAGCCTCAGTATCTCCGCTTCCAGTGCATTCGCGGCGCGGATCGCGTAATCGGCGTCGCTCTCGCCAGTGGCCTGTTCGCGGTAGGGATAGCAAGGAGCGATATGCGCGACATCGATCAGCATCGGCTCAAAGTGAGCACGCCGCCATCGATTGCCGCCGGCCGCCAAAGCCCCGAGCGTATTGCCATGGTAGCTTTGGCGTCGCGCGATCAGCCGTGTGCGCTCAGGCGTACCACGTTCGACATGATACTGCCGTGCAAGCTTTAAAGCCGCTTCCATCGCCTCGGAACCGCCAGAAACAAAATAAACCCTGTCAATCCCGGCGGGCGCCTTAGTTATGAGCAAATCTGCCAGCTTTTCAGCAGGCTCGGAGCTGAAAAAGCCGGTATGGGCGAAGGCAATCCGATCAAGCTGCGCCTTGATCGCCTCGATGACCTCACGATCGCCATGGCCAAGACAGGAGACTGCTGCGCCACCGGAGCCATCCAGATAACGTTTGCCGTTCCGGTCGATCAGGTAGCAGCCCTGCCCGCCGGCGATGATCGGTGGCCCATCGCCGTGCAAGCTACGTCCGAATACATGCCCGCCCATCTGGTCAGCCCCCTTACGATTACCACGGCCTGTTTGATGACCATGGCCTGTCTGGCCATGCCGCACGGCCCGTATCACATTCAAGCTAAGCAAGAATTTTCTTATTGACCAACGGCTCAGCGTTTCAAATTTGTTTGATAAATCGATATATCGGAAAACAAGTCAATACGGTTCGTTAGTCAAGCTGATAAAGCCTGCTTAGTTTTCCACCGGCCTGACGGCCGCCCCCCGTATGAATGAAACTGAAGGGAGATTTGAGGCAATATAGTACCGCTTTTCTTCAGTTTCTTTACAGGGGGTTCGAATATATCTTTTTTTGGGGGACAGTGCTTATCGAACATCAGCTTACAGCCCCCAAAATGGATACCTTGAGCTCTGCCATCCCTTGCTTTTCCTCAGACGACGTCGCAAGGGCGAAGGGAAATGCGGCTGCCCGCGTGGCCACTGCATCCTGCGTTGCGTGCAAGGCTTTTTCAACTTCGCCGACTTTTAGTTTGTCCATTTTGGTCAAAATAAGCTGATACGGCACTGCCGCTTCGTCAAGCAAATCAAGAATGAGTGTATCGACATCCTTCAAGCCATGCCGGCTGTCGACCAGGATGTAGACCCGACGCAGCACCGGGCGACCGCGCAGGTAATCACGGATCAACCTTGTCCAGGCTTCAACCTTTGCTTTTGGCGCCCTGGCGTAGCCGTAACCCGGCATATCGACAAGATAAAATGAACCATTATCGGGCTGGAAAAAATTTAGCTCCTGTGTGCGCCCTGGTGTGTTTGAGGTGCGCGCCAGATTGCGGCGGTTTGTCAAGCCATTGATAAGACTTGATTTACCAACGTTAGAGCGGCCGGCAAAAGCGATTTCTGGGCGGTCGGAGGCGGGAAGAAACTCAAGCGAGGGAACACCGCGCACGAAGTGCCATTGACCGGCAAAAAGTTTTTCTGCCGCTTTGTGATCTGGTACAGAAGGGCAGTGGCCTGAACCAGCTTTATCCTGTGCGTCAGCCATAACCGTTGCCCCAGCGCCTCAAAAGCTTACGCACATTTCTATCCATACTGACTGTGCTGATGGATTTTGCCCCGAATATCGGGTCGGATCGCTCCAAACTACGTCTCGTCCCTGCCCTTTGGCTTAGCCATTTTGACCAGATCTATAAAGAATTTTCCTATCGCCACAGAATTCCGTTTTATATTCTCAACCAACGGCACATCAACACCCTGGAGCTTCATAATGTAATATTGTTGCGCCAGCGACAGGACGTTGTTCCATGCCCAATAGATCACCAGCCCCGAAGGAAATGACGCCAGCATAAAGGTAAACAGCACCGGCATCCAGTTGAAAACCTGTTGCTGGATTGGATCGGGCTGTTGCGGGTTCAGCTGCATTTGCACCCACATTGTGACACCCATGATCAGCGGCCATATCCCGATGACAAGAAAATCAGGAACGGAATACGGCAACACTCCGAACAGATTGAACAGTGACGTCGGGTCTTTTGCTGAAAGATCCTGTATCCATCCGAAAAATGGCGCATGACGCATATCGATGGACACGAACAGTACTTTATAGAGTGCAAAGAACACCGGAATCTGAATGAGCATTGGCAGGCAGCCGACCAGCGGATTGATCTTCTCCTTCCTGTAAAGCTCCATCAATTCCTTTTGCTGCTGCATTTTATCGTTTTTATACTGCTCACGAATACGCTCCATATCCGGCTGCAGCTTTTTCATCTTTGCCATCGATTCGTAGGATTTATTGGCAAACCAGAAGAACAGAGCCTTGACAACGACAGTCACGGCCAAAATAGCCAGGCCAAAGTTTCCGAAAAGCCCGTAGAACCAATTGATAGCGCTGTAGAGCGGTTTGGTAATGAAGTGGAACCAGCCCCAATCGATCATGTAATTGAATTGATTAATATTATAAGTCGTCTCGTAATTATTGATGAGATCGACCTTTTTAGCGCCAGCAAAAAGGCGCGATGTCGACGATTGACTGCCATTTGCTGGAATAGTGACGGAGGACAGAAGGTAATCTGTCTGAAAGGCCTCAATTCTGCCCGCACGTTTTTTTTGTGTCGCCTTCATATTTGCTGTAAACGACTGTGTCTGATCGGGCGCAAGCGCTGCTGCCCAGTATTTATCGGTAAAGCCAAGCCAGCCGCCTGTGATGTTTTCATACCCCTTGCTGCCATCCTCAAGAGCGCTGGCATACGTAATTTCCTCAAGCTGTTCTTCCCCAAGAAAACCGATCATACCTTCATGCTGGACAAAAAATCCCTCGATTTTAGGAGTACCGCGGCGGTATATGCGGCCATAAGGAAACAGCGTAACGGACTGATCCGTCTGGTTTTCAACGGCATCGGTAATGGTAAACATATAGTCTTCATCGACCGAAATCGTGCGCTTAAAGATAAGGCCTTCACCGTTATCCCACGTCAGAACAACCGGGTTTCCAGGCGCAAGCACCGCCTCGCCAGACATCGGTTGCCAAACCGTCGCAGGATCTGGTACCTTTACCGCGGTACCGGGGGCTGGTGCCCAACCGTACTCAGCGAAGTAGGTATTTGGTCCGTTGGCTGGCGAAAACAGTATGATGTTAGGGCTCTCCGGATCCACTTCTTCCCGGTATTTTACTAGCTTCAGATCGTCAATCCGCCCGCCGGCCAAATTGATCGAACCTTGCAGCGAGGGCGTTGCTATCGGCAATCGCTTGCTGCGTGCGAGTGCGGCATCACGGCTCAGTTTTGTTGCAATTGGCGCGAGACCGTCGGCTGAACCGGGCGCGGTCGAGTTCGGCCTCGGAATTCCTGAAGCTGACGTCTGTGATGCAGAAGGCGCTGTACCGTCGGCCGGATTGGCCTGGCCGGCCTGCTGGGATTGTTCTGCTTCAATCTGCTTGCGACGCTCGATTTCCTCTTGGCGTTGCGGGCCGGCATAAAAATATTCCCATGCCAGCATAATGCCAATGGACAGCAAAATGGCCACCAGAAGATTCTTTTGATCGCCGGGATCTCGCGCTTGCATATGGAATGGTCCTGGGTTGCGGCGGCTCTATTTTATTATGCCGTCCTGTGTTCTTAAGTCGTGCGAGTTATAAAATTGTTACTGCTTTGCACGCCGGCTGTCTGCGTTTAATGCGAGCTGTTTTTTCCGGCGGCGATCTCGGCTCTGGTTTGAACAGCTATCTTGGGAACCATGCAGGCGATTAAACGCAGTCCTCATATCGTTTTTCATATCCGAGAAGTCACGGTCAAAGGCTGGACGGCGTGCAACGATGACATAATCAAAAGCCTGATCTGCAAACTTTGGGGCAAGCTCGCCGATCACCGCCCTGAGCCGACGACGCATGCGATTGCGCACAACCGCATTGCCCATTTTTTTCGTTACGGTAAATCCGAAGCGTGCTCCAGTCACCGTTTTTGGATGATCGCGTTCCATCGTGCAATGAGAAGATTTACAGCAAATCTCCTCATGATTTTTCGCGATACTCTCCGAGCGCACCTTGCACTCAACAAGAAACGCCGGTGTCGACCAGCGCCGTCCGCCTCGAACACGTAAAAATTCGCTACGCTTCTTCAGAGTTAAAAAACGCATGCAACTTGTATCCAAATACAAGGACATGTGGACGGCGGCGTTTCGTTATTCACGCTGAAAGACGTTTACGCCCTTTGGCCCTGCGGCGGGCGAGAACGCGCAAACCACCCTTAGAGCTGCAGCGCGCACGAAAACCGTGGCGGCGCTTGCGGACAAGCTTACTTGGTTGATAGGTTCTTTTCACGGAGCAAACTCCAGCTAAATATGTGGGATTACAACCAGCAAACTGCTACGGAAATGATGTCCGGGCAGGAATATCTGGTTTTAAATGATTTCTTTGGGGTAGAGGTATACGTGCACGTGCGAAACAAGTCAATGTTTGCGAGAAACAACTTTTATTAGAGCACGTTAGGCCATGCCGTCTCAGCCGGCTTCATGTGCTGAGCGATGCCGTGCCCTAAGCCCCATTAAGGTTGACGGAGTGGGCTGGCGAGCTGCTTATCACAGCATGTCAACTCTTCCCGAAGATCATCACGAAGCTTTGAGGACAACCTTCAATTCCGTTTTGTTTTGTGCACTTAAGAGAACGTGCGCTGCAAGGTAGCTGCAAGGTAAGCGTATCCAGCTTAAGGCCGGAGGGCAAATCCTGAATGCGCAGCATATAAGAACTGCAGAACAAGAACAGTGCGTCCGGATATGATCCGGTCTGAATGGAGATTGGAATGACAAAAAATTTTTCTTTCGTTCTCATAGGCCTGGCCGCATTCGTCGCAGGCTGTATGCCGGCTGCTGCATCGATCGCCGAAGTTTTTGGCAAATTCAATAAAAATTCCACTCTTGCCGTTGATCACAGCACGTGGGACAATCTGCTGAAAACCTATGTCAAGCCAGACGATACGGGGCTGAACCGCGTTGATTATGCCGCGTTTAAAGCAAACGATCATCAGACGCTCAAAGCTTACGTCAAACATCTTGAAAGCACGAATGTTGCCGAACTCGGCAGGGCCGAGCAATTTGCATTCTGGGCCAACCTTTACAATGCCAAAACAATTGATGTCATACTGGATCACTACCCTGTCACTTCGATTCGTCAGATTTCGATTGGCGACGGATTACTCGGGTTTCTGAAAAAGAGCGTCGGAGCTGGCGGCCCTTGGAAAGCAAAGATCATGACCGTTAGCGGCCACAGGCTCAGTCTCGATGATATCGAGCATGGCATTATGAGACCGGTGTTCAAGGACCCGCGGGTTCATTACGCGGTCAATTGTGCTTCCATCGGTTGCCCGAACCTTCGGATGAACGCGTTTACGGGCGCTAATCTGGAAACCGAGCTTGATGCTGGCGCAATTGACTATGTGAATAGCATGCGCGGCTTTGCAATTGAGGAAAACAGCGTTACCGCCTCTTCCATCTACAGCTGGTTTCAGGTTGATTTTGGCGGCAGCACGCAGGGCGTCATTGCACATGCACTCAAGTATGCCA
>CAWUIN010000121.1:0-7761 GCA_963922535.1 uncultured Hyphomicrobiaceae bacterium
TGACCGGATATCCCTGGATTATGGAGTGTGTCAGTTAATATATGGATTGGTATTAAGCCAGCTTCACTCCAGATCGATTGCGGCGCACAGCCTTACGACTCTTTGCCAACTGGTCTGGAGCGGAGCCTAAAGATCAATCTCCTTTGCGGCGATATCTCCCGTTAAATGGCACGAGAGGTTCTCGCCAAAAACGCGACAAGCCGCGAGTTCCTCCTCGTTCGGATGCATTTTAACCCGGACACCTTTTTCCGGGACACGCATTTTAAGGCCGCGCATACGATCCTCGACCATGCGCACTGCCTCTCCGGTCCACCCGTACGAACCGAAGGCGGCACCCATTTTCCCGCGCATTTCAATATCGATAAGCCCGGACAAAAGATCCCAGACCGGGCGAACCGCATCGCCGTTGATCGTCGGCGTACCGAACACTAAGCCATCGGCTTCCTCGATGAGATTGACAAACGGGGCGACCTCGCCGCCTTCCAGGTCGTAAAGCGAAGCGCGTACGCCGGGAATGGAGCTCGCGCCCTCGTAAACAGCGTGAGCCATCTGCGCCGTCGCACCGTATGCGCTGACGTAGAAGATCAGCAGCGTCTTCTCATCCTGGTCGACCTCGCTTTGCAGCTTCGATTTCACGAGCTGGCGGTAATGCTGCAGGTACTGGCGTGGATGCGAGCGCAGGATGGGACCATGCGACGGTGCGATCATCTCAATCGGGAGCGGTTCGATAAGGTCGAGCGCCTGGACGACGAAACTCCGGAAAGGCCTCATGATGTGCTCAAAATAGTATTCAAACGCAAATCGGAAATCGCCGACGCGGTCATTGAACAGCCGGTCGTCGCAAAAATGACAGCCAAGAATATCGCAGGTAAACAGCAGCTTGCTCTCTTCAAGATAAGTGCACTGGGTATCGGGCCAATGCACATAAGGCGTGCTGAAGAAGGAGAGCGTCCGGTCGCCGAGCGAAACCCTGTCGCCGGTATCGACCATTGTGCATTTATATTTTTCAAAGTCGTCCTTGAGCAGCGCGCGCAGGACCTTCAGACCGCGATGGGAGACGTAGATGTGCGCGTTAGGCGCCCTGCGCAGAAGTTCAGGCACCCCCCCTGTGTGATCAGGCTCCAGATGGTTGAGAACAAGCGCCGTGATCTCGTGATAATCGGCGATTTCCTCAAGGCGCTCCAAAAAGACACTGGTGAACTCATGCTTCACCGTATCGATCACGGCAACCCCGGCGCTGCCGCGCACGGTATAGGCATTATAGGTGGTGCCGTTGGCGGTCTTCAGGACAATGTCGAAAGTGCGCAGCTCAGGGTCGAGCGCACCGATCCAGTGAACACGATCCATGATCTCCACCGCGCCGACAGGCCCCTTGCCCCGCCCCTGCTTTCTTTCGCCTGTTCCGGCACCTGTTCCGGTCATACTCGCACCGCCTGACATTGCATCTCGATCCTTGATCTTGGATGGAACTTCACGATCGGCCCCGAACTTTGTCGGGACACCGCGACAGGCCGGTCAGCGTGCCTGGATTTCGGTCATCGCCTCCTCAAGACGTTCTGGCGGGATCCCGGTCAGCGA
This sequence comes from uncultured Hyphomicrobiaceae bacterium, assembly GCA_963922535.1. GTDB lineage: Bacteria > Pseudomonadota > Alphaproteobacteria > Rhizobiales > Hyphomicrobiaceae > Tectiglobus. The sequence continues at coordinate 1,579 of CAWUIN010000121.1, forward strand.
CCCCGGCAGATTGAGCGCCTCGCCCGCGGCATTGAGGATCGCTCCTTCGATCGGACAGATCGCGGCGCATTGCGGATCGGCATAATCGCCCTCGCACTCGGTGCATTTACTGGAATCGATCCTGAAGTGTGCTGCACCGTCGAGGTTGGCTGAGATCGCATTGCTGGGACAAAGCGGCAGGCATGCCCAGCAGTTGACACAGGCATCGTTGATGGAAAAGGCCATGTTTCGTCCTCCTTATGCTCTGAGCTCGCCGCCCGCCTTGCTTAAGTGCCCGGCCACAAACATTTCGCGATAAACGCCTGCCACGGCCTCCTCGATCGGCTCCATGGCGTATTCGCCGTTAGGTGCGATTCCGGCCGCTTCCAGCCGTTCCCAGGGTGCGTAACCGATCTTCGAGCAGATCACGGCCTCACAGCCTTCCAGAGAGCGGATGATGGTATCGAGCTTGCTTTCGCCCTCGCCGCAGGTGTCGTCGCCGCTGCAGTACTGTGCGGCCCTGCGGCATCCAATGAAACGCACGCCCGATGGCGAGGCCTCATAGACCAGAAATTCCTTCGCGTGGCCGAAATGCTCATTGACGATGCCATGGCCTCTGGTTGCCACAGCCATTAAAACGGGGCGGAGATCGCCTGGAAGATCGCCCAGGAGATTGGCGGTTGGATTAGCAGTGAGATTAGCGGCAGCCTCAGCGTCTGCCTCACGCTTCTTCTCAGCACGATGCGCTTCAATCTGGGCATGGATTTCAGCGCGCTTTGTCATCGCCGCGGCGTAATCGATGTCCATTGCCTCAACCTTGTCGAGGGTAAACTCGGCCCCGCGATCCTCGCCCAACATCCCAACAGCATCGGCACGGCACTGGCGGCAGTGACGCATCATGTTCATGTCGCCAGCGCACGCGTCCTGCAGTTCGGTAAGCTCTCCGGCAGTGGGACTGCGCTGGCCCATGACGCCATAGAATGTGCCATGCTCGGCTTCTGCGATCAACGGCATGACGTTGTGCAGGAACGCGCCCTTCGACTTGACGATCTTCGACACCTCGACGAGGTGCTTGTCGTTGACGCCCGGGATCATCACCGAATTGACCTTCACCAGGATGCCCCGCTCGATCAGCATCTCAAGGCCCTTTTGCTGCTGATCGATGAGGATTTTCGCCCCCTTCGCCCCGCGCACGCGGCGGTTCTCCCAGAACACCCAGGGATAGATCCTGGCGCCGATTTCAGGGTCGACGCAGTTGATCGTGATCGTCACGTGATCGATGTTGTGCTTGCACAGTTCATCGATCTGCTGAGGCAAGGACAACCCGTTGGTTGAGACACACAACTTGATGTCGGGCGCCTTCTCGGTAAGCTGGCGGAAGGTCTCGAACGTGCGCTCGGGATTCGCCAGGGGATCGCCGGGGCCTGCGATCCCAAGAACGGTCATCTGCGGGATCTTAGCTGCGACAGCTATAACCTTCTTGACGGCCTGATCGGGGGTGAGAAGTTCGGAAACAACGCCGGGACGGCTTTCATTTGCGCAGTCGTATTTACGGTTGCAGTAGTGACACTGGATGTTGCATGCCGGTGCAACGGCCACATGCATGCGCGCGTAATAATGGTGGGCGTCTTCCGAGTAACAGGGGTGGTTTCTGACTTTATCGCGAATGTGCTCAGGCAGATGCATCATCTGATCGCTCGTGGAGCCACATGCGCTCTTGGAGCAACCGCCTTCGTTCGCGGAGGCAGAACTGCCAGGTTTAGCTTGACCAAGCACTTTCAGTTCCATCGGCTTACCTCGGTTGTTCGTTTACAACGCGTCCGGAAAGCCGCCAATGCGGAAACCCTGATGCGCGTTTTTTTTAACCCAAGTGTATATCGTTAACTGAGTGCAAAGAGCATGCCGGATATGAAACCGCCATCTATGGCATTGATATTATGATGTTCTGCCACCGATCGGACGCACCTGCCTGCCCGCCATGGTTAGAATCCCGACAAATTGGAGGTTTGATAACAATGCAAGTTCCGGGCAAGCCCGGCCGGAGGAGAGCGCCTGCATTATCGTTGCAGGGCGCCATCTCGCGGTCTGTATCGCTTAAAGTGTCGGGGCAGGATCGCGCACTCTGGATCTGGCCCTGGATCTGGACAGGATCATGATCGGATCTGGATGAGGTGGCGTTAGATCCGGCGAACGTGAATGTCGAGAACCTGAATACGGTATTTGATCTGGCGCGGTGTCATGCCAAGCAGCCTTGCTGCCTTGGCCTGCACCCAGCCTGCTTCTTCCAGTGCAGCGATCACACGCTCGCGCTCATTGAGTTTCGGGTCGTTCCAATCACGCACCTGCCCGCCTGGATTGCCGCTGGCGTTCCCGTCGCTGTTGGCGTTGGCAACCGATGTCCGAGACTGACTGCCGGAATTGTCCGCCTGCAGGAAGTTGGGAAGAGCGGCGGAGCCAGGCGCAGGCCGTCCGTCTCCGATTCCGATGAGTGAGATGACATCGCGATCGATCGTTCCCAACTGGCTCATGATAGCAGCGCGCTCCAGACAATTCTGCAGTTCTCGCACGTTCCCCGGCCAGTTATGGCTCATCAGCAGTCGCACGGCGCTGTCGGTTATATGGAGCGCACGCCCCTGTGCGGCGCCGATGTTGGACAATAAAAACTTCGCCAGCTCCGGAATATCCTCCTTGCGCTCCCTCAGAGGCGGCATATTAAGCGGCATGACGTTCACACGGTAATAAAGGTCATCGCGGAAATCGCCGTTTTCGACGGCAGCTTCTAGATTGCGGTTGGTCGCAGCAATAATGCGTACATCGACCTTCAAAGTGCGGTTCCCACCTACTCTTTCGAATTCCCCCTCCTGCAGGACACGAAGCAGCTTGGACTGGAACGCTGTGCTGATTTCGCCGATCTCATCAAGGAACAGGGTGCCGCCATCGGCCTGCTCAAAGCGCCCCTTACGCATCGTATTGGCGCCGGTGAATGCCCCCTTCTCGTGACCGAACAGTTCCGATTCCAAAAGGTTGTCCGGCAGCGCTGCGCAATTAAGCTTGATGATCTTAGCGTCAGCGCGCGGCGAGTTGTAGTGGATGGCATTGGCAATGAGTTCCTTGCCGGTGCCGGACTCGCCACGGATCAAAACCGTCGTATTCCATTTCGCAACGAGACGGACCTGAGCAAACAGCGCCTTCATTGCCTCAGTCCTGCCGATGATATTGTCGAAACCGTGCTGGTTTCTGACGGCCCGGCGCAGTGTATCGCGTTCCTCGTAGAGTTCCTGGCGCTCCTGTTCTATTGTGCGGGCAATCTGAATACTCTGGCCCAGCAGCATCGCAAACATCGCGACAAACTTCCCGTGCACCTCGACCGGGCTTGGATCGCAGGGTGGCTGGCAGGCAATCACCCCGCACGGCTCGTTGCTCCGCTTGAATATCGGCACCGATATAAATGGCAGTTTAGGATCAAAGGTCGGGAAAATGGAGGCAATGCTCGTCACATTGCCTGACGTGCTCTCGATCATAGGTTTGCCGGTTTTCAGGACCGATGCCAGAGGCGCGCTGCGGGGATCAAGTTGCAGCTTATCGCAAATCGGGCTGCCGTGACCGGGCGACACGAAAGCTGTTAGTTCAGTCCCCTCTTCGTTCAGCAATCCGATAAGACCGCGTTCGAATCTGCCGTTTTCCTGCAGAAACCGCAGAAGATCATTCGCTACGTGTTGCAATTCGAAGGGATGGACGTCTGTTGCATGGTTTAAAAGATCGCCGATGGACTGCAGCGTGTCCATATCGGCCATAACCGAGCAGTTCGTCGCAATTGTACAATCCCGTACGGGGAGTCGCATGTCGTACCTCCGTTACTGACTTCGCCCTAATCGGCGCCGGTTTTCGCTCAATTGCCTCAACCGGAACACGCGCCTTTATCCGGACTCCCCGCGCACATCCGCCAGCCAGGCGAAAATGTGGGAAATGCCCGACGGCAATACGTTGGCCGACCATTTGATTTATGCGTTCCTCAACTTGTTTCCGGTTCGCCACCCCGCGGCGGCCGCACCTGAACCGGCATAAAGACGCGCAGTCGGCTGCCGTTGCGGCAGCGTTCGTCGATCTCAATTCCGCCGCCGTGATCGATTGCAATCTGACGCGCAATCGAAAGGCCAACGCCGCTCTTGGCAGGCGCATTGGCCCATCCGCTGAAAAAGGGCTCAAAAGCCCTGGAACGGACCTCGCGGGTCATGCCCGGGCCGGAATCCTCAATCCAGAATTCCGCGGTCTCGGGAGCCGTTCGTTTGGTCGTAACTCTGATTTTGCGGAGCGAGCCACGCGTTTGTTCAATTGCGTCAACGGCGTTGTCCAGGAGGTTCTTAAACATGTTCCGCAATGCGTAAGGGCGCCCCTGCATATTGATGGGCTCCAACGAAGGATGCCAGTCGACCGAAACGTCGAACGCCATCATCCGTTCCATCGAAACGACCAGAACATCTCTCAGGAGTTCGTTGACGTTGATGGTCGTTGGGTGTTCATCGACGATATGCGGAATCGAATTCTCAAGCGTTTCGATTGCCAGCCGCCCTGACTGCATCACCTGCTGCAGCGCTGCAACCATTGAGGAATCGCCCTGGCGTTGGCGCTGCGCCATGGCTGACATGGCTGAGATAACGTTCAACGGCCCCTGAAGCTGAAAGGCTGCGGCAGAGACGATCTCGCGGACGCGATGTCCCATCTGCTGCTCAACCATCATCGCTCTGACAGCATTATATTTGGCGCGCTGATATTCAAACCTTTGCAGTGAGATGTCGGTACAGACCAGAAGCAGCGCATCATTCGTGCGCCGTTTGAAGTAGTTGTTCGGTCTGATGTCGAACTCATTGACCCAGCTGCACGAGCAGGAAAACCAGCGCGGCGGTCTGTCGCCGCCGACATCCAGGCTGATTTCCACGTTCGAAATGATCTTGTTCTGGCTGCATGCTTTCTTGAGGTCATCCCCCAGTTCATGCTCCAGCGCCGCCAGCAGCAACTCGGCCGGTTCACAGCCACCAAGGTCCCCCATCAGCGTCTTGTAGGCAAGATTGTCGAGAATGACGTTACGATCAGTATCGATCAGCGCCATTACGACCGGCGCACTGTTGATCACCGATTCAATCAACGCCTTCTGGTTGGAGAACTTGCTCTCCAGTTCGTGCAACTCTGTCGCGTCGTCATGAATGCTGAGGAAGTGTGTGACTTCGCCTGTGTTCGTGCGGATCGGCGTGATGGTCAGGTCGACCACGTAGGTCTCTCCGTCCCTGCGCCGGTTGAGCAGCCGGCCGTTCCAGGTCTGCCCGGCAATGATCGTCTGCCACATATTCTTATAGACAGTAAGCGGTGTCATCTTGTTGGAGTTGATCGACTGGTTCTGCCCCACCAGTTCCTCCAGTGTGTAGCCGGACAACGCCTCGAAGCTGCTGTTTGCGTAAAGGATCGTCGCATTGGCATCGGTAACCGTTATGGCGAAAGACATCTGCTCCAGAACATCGATGAGCGCCATCGACTGCGAGCTGGAACGGTAAGAGCCAAGCTGGCTTTCGAGTGTGCTGAACCTCTGCTGCGGCAGGTCCCGCGGCACCAGCCGACGGAAGGCCCGTAACGCAATGCGCAGCCTTTCACGGGAACGCCGGCGCCTGTCGGAATTCTCAGCGGCTGCACCGCTGCGCGAGATTGAGTTATTTTGTTCGATTGCTGCCAATTATCACCACCCACACACAAACCTGGTTGTCGCAATCAGAACCAAGAGTCAAAGAAGAAGCATCTTCGTCTTCAACTCGCCATATCACGAGCTTGTCGGAAACTGGACAACCTGTCACGAGAAATTTTCTCTGTTCGATCATTTAGATGGGCGTTTTCCCGAAATTGCCAAGTCATTGATCTTCAAGCTTAATGAACATGCACTCTCTGCCCGTTTATTATGCAGACAAAGGGCGCAAAAATCCCTCTGACCAGTCGCCGAAAAAAATTCCGCCGATGGCATGGTAAATGCATTGTTAACCTTCAATCAGATCCGCCGCGGCGTGCAGGATATCGCATATTAAGCCCGGCGCGCGATCCTCGCTGGACTGGACGTTCGCGACCGGCACTGGCGGGTTTGAATGTTCGGGCAATCAGACCTCCCGCCTTGTCGCAGGCATGACCACGAAAAGGAGCGAAGAACACCATGCAGGATTATCTGCT
>CAWUIN010000122.1:0-7688 GCA_963922535.1 uncultured Hyphomicrobiaceae bacterium
ATCCTAATTACGTAAATCGCTGTGGAAACAGCGTGGAAAGCATTGAACAGCCCTGCCATGGACTGGACAGCTATTGGCTGACCTGTAAGTCGCAGAATTAAATGGCAAGCTTTCCTCGGATTTATTTGGCGTAATCCGATGCCTGATTAGCCTCTGGCAGCCATGCACGCTATGATGCTATGATACACATAGCATTAAATTGCTATCGTGACATTTGCTGCGCGGCGCGGGCTTTGAGCGTGCCGGCAAGCTGGAGCGAGCAGAAAAGAATGAGCCACAGACAGATTCAATGCGGCTCAGCATTTGAGCTTTATCATCCCCGCCTGCGTCTTCTGTCTTGTCCACGCCCAACAATTCGTTCGGCGTGCTGCCAACTGTCTTTGATATTCTGACCAATGTATCAAGCCCCGGTTCTCGTTGTGCCGTTACGTAATGACTGAACGCGCGCGGCGTGACGCCGGCCCGTTCCGCGATTGCGGCATGGCTCAATCCGAGTGCTTTGGCTCGTGCTCTCAGGTTCTCAGCAATACAGGCCGGGCTCACTTGTGTCAGTGATTTCTCCTGCCAAAGCATCGTGCATTGCGAAATGGAGCCCCCTGTACTGAGACCATGAAAGAAATTCTATTTTAGCCGCCGCCACGTTGCCGTGCAGCGATTATTAGCAAGAAGAGCCGGATATGCTGGAATGGGCGAAAATCTGCGCTCTGAAGGCTGGTGGCATTGGAATAGGGATATATTGGCCCCAAATGCGCGTAGAATTTTGCTCAGCGGCGCGATTTTGTCGGTTCTGCAGGCTTTTCTGGCGCTCAAGGCAATATTCTTTGAAAGCCTCCAGGCCGATGATGTTTAAGACCCGGGCGAAGTTGTAACAGGTCGCCATCAGCGCCCATTCGCCGCCGACCTTCTCACGAGCAAAAGCGCCTCAAATTCTCAAAGGTTTCCGACCCCGCGGCGGCAGCGCTGCGGCCTGAACGCCACGTTGCCACCTCGCTCACCACAATCCGACGCCAGATCACAAAAGAACTCGCCAGGCTCTACCGACGATGCACTTGCTGCCATCGAGACAACGCTTTATGACACAGTAGGACTAGTGGTCTGTATCACTTAAAATATTGGGTTGAAATTTTTTGAAAAAGCTGATCTTCTTAAATTCTGCAGCTGTTGAACCCGACATTTTAAGTGAGTCAAGCCACTAAGCTGGTATGAAATATTGATTTCACCAGCATTTTTGGTATTGTTAACAGGTGTTCTGAGGAATTATAGATTGATTTAAACGATTACTGCATCAGGTATTATTTTGAAAAAGGTGCCTAACAATGTTTCCGGTCAGGATATTTTTAATTTACGGCTCTGTTATATGCCTGAGCGGATGTGCAACGCAAAGTTTTACGCCCGCTATAGTTAAGAGTGGCCTTAGTTCTGATATCGCCAAAAATGGAACATATGCGCTCAATTCCGATGAACTCGATCTGTCGTGTAACAAATTGAAAGGACGCATCCAGCTGCGCGTTCTGGAAGTACGCGACAGATCCTTGAAGCAGAACCCCACATTGCTTTCAACTTATTTACAGCAGACTGCGGGAAACATGCAGCAAATTGTGAATAATTTTCAGACTGACAGCACCAATAAAACTGGCGACACTGCTGCCAGCCAAGAACGGGACAACATAGACACCGTTCAGGATCTTGCTGTTTTGACTGCCTATAACCAGCGTCTCGGCCAACTCGGTTGCGATCAGTACGATATTTTAACCGAACTCGATCTGGAAAAATCGGAAGATTGGCAAATTAAATGAAACTACAATTTCGCCTTACGGAGACGGGAACAGTGAACTGGAGCGTCCTGTAGCCCAATAAACGGTAAGGCCAATCCATTCTTTCACGGCATTGTCAACTTGTTTGAGACCGTTAGGCAGAAATGAAAACGGCCTGCCAAGATCCTCAGGACCGCGCGTACGGTAATCTACCGGATAAGCCGTGACATTATATCCAGCCTTACGAAAAACACCGACCGCCCGAGGCATATGCCAGGCTGACGTTACGAGAAGAAAACGCTGATCCGGCTTTGGCTTAAGAAGCCTGTGCGTAAAGACTGCATTCTCCCAGGTATTACGGGAATTACCTTCAAGGACCAGCCGGTCTGCCCTGATGCCGATATCTCTCAGATATGCGCCGACAGCCAGCCGCGCGTTCTGGCCCTTTCCCAGGATTACAGCCGCTCCTCCGGTAAACACCACCTTTGCCGAGGGCAGCTGCCGGGCAAGACGTGCTGTCTCGCTCAGGCGCTCTGCACTATCGGAAAGAGCCAAGTTTTCACGAACAGCGGAAATATTCCCGTCTTCAAAACCGCCGAGAAAAATAATTCCGGCGTAATCGCCATCCCGCAGCTTGCCAGGCATGGGAAAACGCTCCTCCAAGGGCAAGAGCAGGGCATTTCCGAGAGGTGAAAAGCCGAACAGGATGAATGCTGAAAAGCTGGCCATAAGCAACCAGCGCGCCAAATGCTGTGTTGTCGCCCAGGTCAACAGGATGATCCCCAGTCCAAGTGCGATAAGACAAAGGTGAGACGGTGCGATGATTATGTATATAATTTTCGATAATACAAAAAACATGGCAGCTTTACCCAGCATAGAGCGCCCACCGAAATAAACGCTTCAATTTTAGTGAGAAATAGCCCACCATATGCAGCCTTGGCTCGGAAAATTGAAGCGTTTATTTCGGTGGGAACCCATAATGGACGAAGGCGTGTGCTAAACTGACGACAGATTGCTGAGGCTGGTCGAGGTTGCCACAGCCCTGGCGGCAGTTCCGCATGAGTAGGACCGGGGAAAGGCGCTGCAGAATTATTCCTTCATTTGAGGTCCCTTTAGTTTGTCAAGGCAGCCAAAGCTCCGGCCGTTGCCAGGGTTGCGGCACTGACAGTGTGCCCTGATATTGAATTCGGTTGCTGCCAAGGTATATGGACTGCCATGCAGCATGCCATTCAATTGGCAAGGTGTAGGGCGATCTTATGGCGGTCTCGGGCAGAAAGCCAAAACGTCCGTAATAGGCAGGATTGCCAAGAACACAGACGCAGGCAACGCCGTCATTCAGCATGTGCTGCAAGCCGTGGCGAACGATGGCGCTGCCGCAGCCTTTTCTCTGCCAGGCACGCGCAACAGCCAACGGTCCCAGGAGCGCAATGTTTAAAGGTGTAAGGGAGCCGGTGAGACTGCAACGTGTGAAGATGACATGACAAATAATCGGCGGGCATGCAACGGGGTATGCGGCGTCTGGGCGAATAATCCCGATAAGCGATAATATTCCCTCGGGTTCCTGCAACAGATCCCATACAAGCGGTGCCAGATCTTCATTTGGAAACGCATCGCGATAGAGCGTTACAATCGCAGGCCAGTCTTCAGCTGTGCTGTTGCGGAACTCAAGATTTTCTGTCATGGCCTTTAAGGAGAGATACTTTCGGCTTCGCGCAGCAATTGACGACACGGCCTAGGCGAGTAACCCACGCTGCGCCAGATTGTGCATTAATGCGCCAGTTCCAAAGACCCAGGGCTCGGCGCGATCCGCTGAGCTCATCAGGTTGGCAAGAGAGCCAAGCGCTGGCGTTGAGATTGTCACGATATCGTCGGCCTTATGCGTAAAACCCGCTCCTTCCGTATTGCGATCCTGCACGGGTGCGTACATACTGCCGAGATAGAGGATGGCTCCATCGGGGTATTGATGGATCGTACCCATCATGTCCCTGACCAGCTTCTCGGGGGTGCGAGTCATCTCAGACATCGGGAAGGAACTCTCTGATTTGAAGCCATCGCTTCCAAGAACCGACAGCTTTACCTCCATCCGCCGTACGGTCTCCAGCGAAAAGAAACTGTCGAAGAAGCGGATAAACGGACCAAGAGAAGCTGACGCATTGTTATCCTTTGCCTTCGGCAGAAGCAGTGGCGAACGGTTGGTAAAATCGCGGAGTGTTATATCATTACCAAGCGTCGCCCCGACAATGCGGCCTGAACCTGCAATCAGCAACGCCACCTCCGGCTCCGGATTGCTCAAGGTTGAACGTGGATGGAGGCCTGCCTTCATGCCGTGTCCGATTGTTGACATTGGCTGGGCCTTGGTAAAAATCTCAGCCTCTTCGCCAAGCGCCACTTCCAGATCGTGCGACCAGGCGTTCTGTTCAACAAGCACGGTCTTCAAGGCCAGGGTTTTCTCGGAGCCAGGCAGCAGATTGCTGAGATCCCCATTGAACTGCTTCTCAAGTTCCGCGCGAATGATAACGGCTTTCTCAGGCGCGACGTTGTCTTGTTCTGCGATGAAGCGTTCAAGCATGGGGCGCGCAAAAGTGGCGCCAGCAGCTTTTACGGCTTGCAAATCAATTGGTGAGAGCAACCAGGGCTGTAATGGATCGCGATCCGCTTCGGGCGTGTTGGCTAAAATATCAGCTAAGTCGCCAATGCACTCCGCCTTACTGTCGTGAATAATCGAGAGCGGATTTTCAACATCGGCCAGCGCACTTATGGTTGCAGCATGCTCAGTAATATCGAAGACCCCATCTTCGCGAACGCTGATAATTGCAGGCCCGTTGACATCCGGGCGCCAAATCCGGCCGGCCAGTGCGCCGGCTGCGCCATCCTCCGGCAACGTGGCTGCCACAGTCATATATTCGCGCATTTGATCCTCCATGGGCATCCTTTGGCGGCATTTTGTGTTTCAACATATCGCAGCTGTTACGAAGGTCAAATGATTGACTTGCAAGGTGCAGAAGAGCGGCATGGCACAGTATGTCGCTGGTTTGAGACATAATACAGGATACAGGCGTTTGTCACGTCCAATGGTGGCGATATGTTTACCGTTTATTTTTAGCATGATATGTGGCATTTGCGAAATAAGTCATAAAAAAACATTTTAACCCTATGATTTATAGATAAATTAAGAAGTGTAGGCCAGTCTATGGTTTTGATCAGGCAAAGTGTAAGAGTATGATGACCGATCAACAGTTAATATCTCGCATTCGTTACGTTATTGGCCCTGACGGCAGTCCGCTAACCGTTGCGGATTTGCCGCCCAGGGATACCAAGAGATGGGTCATCCGCCGCAAGGCGGAGGTGGTGGCAGCTGTCCGTGGTGGCTTGCTCAGTCTTGACGAGGCCTGCCAGCGCTACAAGCTGACTGTGGATGAATTCCTCAGCTGGCAACGATCCATAGAAAAGCACGGCTTGCCGGGCTTGCGTGCCACGCGCGTTCAGGATTATCGAACCTGACGTTCGCGGTTGCGCGCATGGTTGCCCGCCTGCCGGGGCGTATCGTTAGTTGAGCGAAACGCCCTGAAAGGCACTCATGCGCGCAACTTCGCTGCATATCCGAAATGTAATCGGCCCGTTTTACGATAAAAGCTGCACGAGTGGTGTTGCATTAATCGTGCGCAGCGGCCGTCTTTTCGTTTATTTGACCGGCCGGATGCTATCCGGGCGGTCAAAACACGTGGTCTTTTCAAATCTTCCCAGCCATTGCCTTTTTCCGACTTTCATATTCTTCGCCTTATGTGGTCGCTATGCCTCACTTGCAGAATGAGTGGCCTGTTCACCTCCGACAATTAAGCAAAGCCTCGCGGCAGCAATTTTTTCATGCTAAGGCAGATCCGGCTTCATGAGATGATACGCTCTGTGGACCTCATGGTAAGGCATGCCAGATTATCAATTCTGCTGCTATACCAGTGCTTATATGCTGCCATACGTTATATCTAGAACACAAGTTGGGGGGAGAAACATAACATGGAAGCGGTAAGACTATATCAAGCGGCCTACGGATTGGCTGAAGCACTTTTAGCTGTTTCCGAAATATCAGTTATTCTCATTGTTGCCGCGATTGGCTGGGGTGCAACGATGCGGTCTAATAATCTTCCCATTCCAATCACCTACAAGATCCTGACGTCTGTTGCTTTGACTGGTTTTATTGGCTTTGGCTGGTATGCCGCTGAACTTGCTGCGGACCGCGTTAATGCAACGCTGGAGGCTTCGAAATATTTATTCGAAACCCAGCTTGACGCCATCCCTAAGGACGTTGTTGAGCGTATGACGCGCCCGGTAAGCATGCAGTATGATCGCTACGTTGTCCCGGCGATGTTGCTTATTTCCCTAGGACTTATCTGGGCCAACAAAAGCAAGAAATAAAACATCTTCCAGAATTGCAGGTATTGCCATAGGCAAAGCCCGCAATGCTTGTCTTTACTGGGGTGTGTCGTTAGTTGTCAAAAAAAGTTGGCGGCGGGACGGCACTTTAACCTAATAAAAACCCGTGCTAGAGTAATGAAAATTTAAAAGCCAGCAAGGCCGTGTCGTCAATTAGCACACGAGAGCCGGCAATTGACGACACGGCCTAAATGCCTGAAGCAAATTCAGCGGAGTATGCTAAGACCCCGCCATGGCAGGCCAGGCACCGGAGAAAAGCTGTGCGGGGAACTGCAACAAAACGCCCTGCGCGCCGGATTGATCCGAATGCGCACCTTCCGGCGACTGCCTCATCAGCCGGCGGCGCAAATATTGCGCGTTTTAACTGCAGTTCGGTGCAGGCTTATGCGGCGCTTGATCTCGGCACCAATAACTGTCGGCTCCTGATTGCACGGCCAACCCGGCGTGGCTTTCACGTTATAGATGCTTTCTCGCGCATTATTCGACTTGGTGAGGGCGTTTCTAGCTCTGGGGTGCTCTCGGAAGAGGCCATGTCGCGGACCTTGGATGCCTTAAAGGTCTGCGCATCGAAAATGGCACGAAATAATGTTGTCAGGTCGCGTTTCGTTGCCACCGAAGCTTGCCGGTTAGCAGAAAACGGGCAGGATTTCGTCGAGCGTGTCAGACGTGATCTTGGCATGGATATCGAGATTTTGACGGCAGAGGTGGAAGCTAAGCTTGCCGTATCTGGTTGTGCTCCGCTGATTGACGAAAAATGCAACCATGCGCTGGTGTTTGATATTGGTGGTGGATCGTCGGAGCTGGTGTGGCTGGATCTTTCAAAGCGCCACAGCAACTGGCGCCGTTCGCTTGCAGATCGTCTTGAAGCAACTAACTGCATTGCCGCCTGGACGTCATTGCCAACGGGCGTTGTAACGCTGGCAGAACGCTTCGGTGGTCATCGTGTCGACCATGATGTATTTGAGCAAATGGTAACGAGCGTTCAACAGCTGCTGCAGCCTTTTGAAGCCAAGTATCAATTCCGTAAGTATATAAAGGATGGTCATGTCCACTTTCTTGGTACATCGGGCACCGTGACGACCGTTGCCGGTGTTCAGCTTAGGTTGACGCGTTATGACCGCAACCGGGTTGACGGGTGCTGGCTGGCCAGCAGTGATGTCCGCACAGTGATAAAGGAATTACTCGACCAGACTTACGAACAGCGGGTTGCCCAGCCTTGCATTAGTCGTGACCGCGCAGATTTGGTTCTGGCTGGATGTGCAATTCTGGAAGCACTGTTGAGAACCTGGCCAACCGACCGTCTGCGTGTTGCCGATCGTGGCCTGCGCGAGGGCATATTGACAATTCTCATGGCCGAGGATGCGTGTCACCGCAATTTCAGAAAGCTCGTGAAACGATAAGCATTTGTTCTGAATTGTCAGGTCAGGGGATGCTGCCAAACCGGCTCTCGTGTGCTTCAGACATAGCTTTCGTTCGCAACGCTTTGGCGGGCTTAAACCGTTTGCC
>CAWUIN010000123.1:0-7587 GCA_963922535.1 uncultured Hyphomicrobiaceae bacterium
TTCTGCCAAGGCGCGGCGAGTGAGGTGATACGAGTTATCATAAGCGAGCCGCAACGCTGGCAGAAACAAAATTTGGGCGCCTTCGGTCACGTATCCCGACATTTTAAGTGATACAGACCACTAGACCCGCTGCGCGACATATTATTGCCTGAAGCCTAAATTAGCCCTTGCAAACTTTTCTTGGCGTGGCTATCTTAAGGTGAACTACGACATACTATACGCCGTAGCTATAAGTTGTAGGCGCTACACACACGAGAGCAGGTTTGGCGAAATCCAGGTTTACATGGGCGCAGACATGATAAAATAAATTTATGCATGTCGATGCTTTGGACGCGTTGCTTCATGACAGATGGCCGAACATGCAGGAGCCAAGTCAATGTGGGATAGAATTGTTCGTCATTATTGTAAGACAGCGCTACTGGCGACAATGCTTTTTGCGCTTACCGCCATCGCTGTTGCACCGCTGCGCGCCGCCGAATCCTTAAAAGTCGTCGCGACAACGGGCATGATTGCTGATGCTGCCAGACAGGTTGGTGGACAGCTTGTCCAAGTTAAAACCTTGATGGGACCCGGCGTCGATCCACACGCCTACCGCCAGACCCGCACGGATATCGTCGCGCTATCGAAAGCAGATCTCGTTCTTTGGCACGGACTTTACCTGGAAGCCCAGCTGGAAGGCTTTATGAAGCGGCTGGCAAATCATAAAACGGTTATTGCAGTTGCCGAAAACCTGCCGCGTAACCTGTTGATATCTCATGACGATTATGACGGAAGATTTGATCCGCACGTCTGGATGAATCCGGAACTTTGGGCGCAGGTGGTGCTGACTGTACGCGATTCACTGATCAGCGCACGCCCGGAACACAAGGCAACTTTCAACGCAAAAACCGAACAGTATCTGAAAGAAATTGCCGAGCTTAACGCTTACACAAAACAAATCCTGTCCTCGGTGCCGGCTGAAAGTCGTGTACTCATTACAGCCCACGACGCCTTCAACTATTTTGGTGCTCATTACGGTTTCGAGGTTATCGGAATTCAAGGCATCTCGACCGAGAGCGAAGCAGGATTAAAGCGTATTTCAGAACTCGTCGCGCTATTGGTCCAACGCCGGATCGGCGCCGTCTTCATCGAAAGCTCCGTATCCGATCGTAACATCCGCGCATTAATCGAAGGCGCAGCAGCGCAGGGCCACTCCGTGGCGATCGGCGGCGAATTGTTCTCCGATGCAATGGGCAACTCCGGCACGTACGAAGGCACCTACATCGGCATGATCGATCATAACACGACGACCGTTTCGCGCGCGCTTGGCGGTCAGGCGCCGGAAAAAGGTATGTTCGGGAAATTGTCATAAGGTTTTAATCATGATGAAAAACGCAGCATTGCATAACACAGTTCTGGATCTCGCAGCCAGCGATGGCAAACCAGTCCGCCAGTCTGGCATATCGCATAGTCCACTTGCAGTCCGTGGCCTGACCGTATCCTATGGAGAAAAGCCCGCCATATTCTCGGTCGATGCTACGTTTCCTGAAACTACGATGTCCGCCATTATCGGACCTAACGGCGCCGGCAAATCAACTTTTCTGAAAGCTGCGCTTGGCATCACCCCGCGTCTTTCAGGCGTGATAACATTCTTCGGCAAACCACTTGGAGAAATTCGCCATCGGATCGCATACGTACCGCAGCGCGCAAGCGTCGACTGGGATTTTCCAGCAACCGTCATCGACGTCGTCACCATGGGGCTTTATCCACGATTAGGCCTGCTTGGCAGACTTTCCAAATCACATTTTGCAACGGCGCACGCTTGCCTTGAACGTGTCGGCATGGCCGATTTTGCAGATCGCCAGATCGGACAGCTGTCCGGCGGCCAGCAGCAGCGGGTGTTTCTCGCACGCGCGCTTGCCCAGGGTGCCGATCTCTATCTGCTCGACGAACCCTTCGCGGGTGTCGATGCTGCAACCGAACGAGCGATCATTGATGTCCTCAAAACCCTCAAAGCCGAAAATAAAACGCTCATTTGCGTGCACCACGACCTTGCAACAATCAAAGACTATTTCGATTACGTCTTTCTGATCAATGTACGCAAGATCGCCGAAGGGCCGGCGGCAACAGCTTTTACCACTGATAATCTTCAGCACGCCTACGGCGGCCGCCTGGCTCAGGGCCATCTCGAACAGCTTACTCTTGCGGGCGGCGCAGGTTTCGCATGAACGGCTTCTTCGATGCCTTGCTCTTGAGTGGCGGCTATAATGCCGCGCTTGTTACGCTGGGAGCGGCACTACTGGGCTTTTCAGCCGGCACGGCCGGTACTTTTCTATTCCTGCGCAAGCGCGCGCTCGTTTCCGATGCCGTTGCGCACGCCACACTACCAGGCGTTGGCATGGCCTTCATTGTTATGGTCGCTCTTGGAGGCGAAGGCCGCAATCTTGCCGGCCTGCTTGCAGGCTCCGCCATTACGGCAACGCTCGGACTACTCTCCATTATGTGGATCTCCAGATATACGCGTCTGAGCGAAGACGCGGCCATCGGTGCTATACTATCGGTTTTTTTCGGCATCGGAATTGTTTTGCTTACAGTTATTCAATCGATATCATCTGGCCGTCAGGCTGGATTGGAGGATTTCCTTTTGGGCGCAACAGCAAGCATGCTGTTTCAAGACGCTGTCATTATTGCCGCCGGCGGCATTGGCACCGCTCTGGTCACGCTAATCTTGCGCCGCCCCATGGCCCTTGTTGCGTTCGATGCGGATTATGCAACTGCCAGCGGTTATAATATCGCAAGGATTGATTTTGCGATGATGGCACTCGTCATGGCCGTCACTGTGATCGGCCTCAAGATCGTCGGTCTGATCATGGTCGTTGCATTGCTGATCATTCCCGCCGTAACCGCACGCTTCTGGACCGAGCGCGTCGACCGCGTTGTTTGGATTGCAAGCATAATCGGCGCGCTTGCGGGCTATTTGGGAGCGGCCCTTTCGGCATCAGCGCCAGCCCTGCCGGCAGGACCGATCATTGTGCTTGTCTCAGCTGCACTATTCATTTTCTCATTATTTTTCTCGCCACTGCGCGGTATTGCCGCTGCCGCTTACCAGCACTGGAAGTTCCAAAAGCGCGTACATCTGCGCCAGGGCCTTCTTGCTCTCGCACGTGCTGAGGTTATTCACGATGCCCTGACGCTGGCGACACTGCGTCGCGCCGGCTTCATCCGCAAAGACGGTGTCACCACCGAAAGTGGCCGCGCGCAAGCTGCAAAAGCGGCACGCGATGAGCATCGCTGGGAAATTGCCCGGCGGATACATCATGACACAGCGCTCACCGGGCGCTACGATGGCCTGACGCCTATAGAGACGGTTTTCACTCACGATGAAATCGCCGAATTTGACCGTATCATAGGTAAACCTTACGTGGTATCATAGTCTGAGACCCATGAAGGAGCTTCGATGTAATGGGCCAGGAGTTTGTACAATTCAGTTTAACACCGATCCTGATCGGCATACTTGCATCGATTGCCTGCGCTTTGCCGGGCAACTTTCTGCTGCTGCGGCGCCAGGCGCTGATCGGCGATGCCATTAGCCACGTCGTACTGCCTGGAATTGTTGTTGCCTTTCTGCTGACGGGAGCCCTGGCAACCATTCCAATGTTATTAGGAGCCGCAGGAGCCGCCATCACGGCTGTTATTCTGATAGAGACAATCAAACGTCTTGGCCGGATTGAACCTGGCGCTGCGATGGGTGTAACTTTCACATCACTGTTCGCCGGCGGTGTCCTGCTTCTGGAGCAGTCCGACACATCCGCCGTTCATCTTGATGTCGAGCATGCATTGATGGGTAATCTCGAAAGCTTAATCTGGCTCGAAGCCGATGGCTGGGGATCGCTTCTGGACGCTGATGCGCTTGCGGCTTTGCCGGATGAACTTGTCCGGATCACTTTCGTCTGTGTCGTTGTAATCATATTACTCTACGTATTTTGGCGCCCGCTCAAAGTGTCAACGTTTGATGAAAGCTTTGCCCAAGCCATCGGGTTGCCGACTGCGACAATCGGCTTCGGACTTGTTATCGTCTCTGCCATCGCCGCCGTTGCTGCCTTCGACGCAGTGGGGTCGATTATCGTTATCGCGATGTTCATCTGCCCTCCTGCCGCGGCCCGCCTGATGACAAACGAATTGCATTTGCAGATCACGTGGAGCACCCTGTTTGCCACATCGTCTGCCTTGTTCGGCTATATTCTGGCCGGCTACGGTCCACTGTGGCTCGGTGCGGAAAACGCCGTCAGCGCTGCGGGCATGATTGCAGCTGTATCCGGTCTCATTTTAGGTCTGGCGTGCCTGTTCGGACCACATCGTGCGCAGACAGGCAAGCGCGTGTTCAAGCCAGCAGGTTTGCAGCACCACCAGATGCCTGATGAACACGCCAAAGGCTGAGAAATCACGACGGCGCAATGAAATTTCACACCACACGGCCTAAGGGTACGACTTGACTGGCTCATTTATTAAATGGTGAAACGAAGAAGTTGCAGCGCTCTGTTTTCGAACAGAGACTTATAAATGGGTTGTTTATTACGATTGTTACGGATCGCCAATATTGGCTAAAAGTTATAATGTTGCGCGAAAAGTTTCTGATAAGAATTCTGATAAGAATGGAGAACGACGATGGACGACAACAAATGCCCGTTCACGGGGGGAACATTGAAGTTTACCGCAGGCCGGGGCACGTCAAACCGCGACTGGTGGCCAAACCAGCTGAATTTAAAAATTCTGCATCAGAACTCAGACAAGTGCGACCCGACGGGTGGATCGTTCAATTACAGGCAGGAATTTAACAGCCTCGATCTGGATGCCGTAAAGCAGGACATTTTCGCCCTCATGACGACATCGCAGGATTGGTGGCCGGCCGATTATGGCCACTACGGCCCGCTGTTCATCCGCATGGCCTGGCATAGCGCCGGCACCTACCGCATCGCGGACGGCCGTGGCGGTGCCGGCTCAGGTACGCAGCGTTTTGCACCGCTCAACAGCTGGCCGGACAACGCCAACCTGGATAAAGCCCGCATTCTGCTGTGGCCGGTCAAACAGAAGTACGGCCGCAGACTATCGTGGGCCGATTTGATGATTCTTGCTGGTAATTGCGCTATTGAATCAATGGGCGGTAAAACTTTCGGCTTTGCTGGTGGCCGCGAGGATGTCTGGGAGCCGGAAGAAGATATCTATTGGGGCGAGGAAACCGAGTGGCTCGGCGACAAACGCTACACCGGCGACCGTGAACTGGAAAACCCACTCGGCGCCGTTCAGATGGGGCTTATTTATGTCAATCCGGAAGGCCCGAACGCTAATCCCGATCCGGTTGCATCCGGCCGTGACATCCGCGAAACCTTCGCCCGTATGGCGATGAACGATGAGGAGACGGTCGCACTCGTCGCTGGCGGCCATACCTTCGGCAAGGCCCACGGCGCCGGCAACCCTGATCTGGTTGGCCGTGAACCGGAGGGCGCACCAATCGCAGCACAGGGCCAGGGTTGGCTCAGCCAGCACGGCAGTGGCAAGGGTGTCGACACTATCACCAGCGGTATCGAAGGCGCCTGGACTCCAACCCCGACAAACTGGGATATGAGCTATTTCGACGTACTCTTCGGTTACGAGTGGGAATTGACCAAGAGCCCGGCAGGTGCCCACCAGTGGGCTGCCAAAAACCTCGCGGAGAAAGATCATGCTCCGGAAGTCGATGGATCGGGAAAAAAAGTTCCGATCATGATGACCACGGCAGACATGGCAATGCGCATGGACCCGGATTACGAGAAAATCTCACGCCGCTACCATGCAAATCCGCAAGAGTTTGCGGATGCCTTCGCGCGTGCCTGGTTTAAGCTGACGCACCGCGATATGGGCCCCCGCGCACGCTATCTCGGCAAAGAAGTTCCGGCGGAGGAACTGATCTGGCAAGACCCGGTACCGGCTGTCAATCACTCCCTCATCGATGCGCAGGACATTGCCAGCCTGAAACGCGAGATCCTGACAACAGGCCTCAGTGTTTCTCAACTGGTCACGACAGCCTGGGCCTCCGCCTCAACCTTCCGGGGCTCGGACAAGCGCGGTGGTGCAAATGGCGCACGCATTCGCCTGGCACCACAGAAAGACTGGGAAGTCAACCATCCGGCGGAGCTGGCCAAGGTCATACAGACACTGGAAACGGTGCAAGCCAAATTCAATGGCGCACAGTCCGGCAAGAAAGTATCCCTTGCCGACCTGATTGTACTGGGCGGGTGTGCCGGCGTTGAGCAGGCCGCCAAGACCGCCGGCCATGATATCGCCGTGCCATTTGCTCCGGGCCGCACGGATGCCAGCCAGGAGCAGACCGATGTGGTCTCCTTTGCAGTGCTTGAGCCGTTAGCAGACGGTTTCCGTAACTATTTGAAAGGCAGGTTTTCCGTCTCTTCAGAAGAACTGCTGGTGGACCGCGCACAGCTTCTCACGCTGACCGCACCGGAAATGACGGTGCTCGTTGGGGGCATGCGCGTCCTTGGCGCCAACGCCGGCGGCTCAAAACATGGCGTTTTCACAACCCGCCCCGGAACGCTGACCAACGATTTCTTCATCAACCTGCTCGACCTTGGCACAACGTGGCAGGCGCTGTCCACCGATGAAGACGTTTTCGAAGGACGCGACCGTGCTACCGGTACCGTCAAGTGGACTGGCACACGCGCCGACCTGATCTTTGGTTCAAACTCGCAGCTCAGAGCGATTGCCGAGGTGTACGGTTCAGCCGACGGACAGCAGAAATTCGTCAATGATTTTGTCGCCGCCTGGGACAAGGTCATGAACCTGGATCGATTTGATCTCATGTGATGATACGTATGTAACCGCACCCCACTCAACCTGGCGTCAGGCAGACTTTACCTGGCGCCAGCTCTGGGTGCCCTTAAGACGCGCTCAACAATAACTGAATCGCATTTTCGTTTTTAGGCACCGGACCGCGGCTATACAGTAAATGAAATCGTAGCAGTTATTTTTGCGCATCTCCTTACCACACACACATCTTGGCCGGCGTTCGAAAGCCTGGAGAGAAGAAGCCCCGGCGGTTGGGCCGCGATGCGCTGGCGGCTCGCGAAGTGTAGACATTCTGGTGGCAATAATCTCACCCATCCTAACCCGCATATCTCACCAGAACCTTTGGCATCGGCCGGACGAATCCAGAAAAAGTGTTTTTTCTATCAGCCACTTGACCTGGTCCAGGGCCACTGTCGATGGAAACAGACTGTGATGTAAAACAGTTCGAGTTTGAAGGCTTCGGCAGCCGGAAAGTTGTCGGCAGCTTTGATGGCGGAGCACTCGCATCTGACAGTTGCGCAGTGCTGTTGCGCGAGGCGGACCAGGCGATCGGCCTGAGCAAGGCGGTGGCGCAATGCTTTCGCGACGAGCGCAATCAGGACTGCGTCCAGCACACGTGCGAAACGCTCGCAGCCCAACGCATATACGGCATCGTGCTCGGCTACGAGGACCTTAATGACCACGGATGATCTACGTCACGATCCTGTGCTCGGACTGTTGTCTGATCCGAACGCGCCGGCGGCTCGTGGTGTGCACGACGACATCGCCCCG
>CAWUIN010000124.1:0-7503 GCA_963922535.1 uncultured Hyphomicrobiaceae bacterium
TTAATCTGGTGCGACTGGATTACGAATTTCGCCCAAGTTGTTTGATCACTATCTGTCACCTTGTATTTGCCTGGATCACTTGGGTTCAGGCGCTCAATGTAGAGATCGATGGTATCAGCATAACCAATTGTAACACCAAAGGCGACAGGTCCCGACCGACCGGTGAATATGCCGGGCAATCCGATATTGGCGCCGACGATGCTGCGTTTCGGCGTAATGAGACCAATCGGATGCCAAGGGCCTGGCAACTGCCGAACATCAAGATGAGGATCATTGACCAAAATTGCCTTGCCAGTGCTCGAACGGCTTGCTGCGACTGCCCAACTATTACTGCCATCTCCCACTAACGTTCCAACATCGGCTGGAGGCGCGAAGATTCCCCCATTTATATTATGGATACCAACAGGCTCGAATACACGCCGCAATTCGAGAGGTATCTTCGCACCCGCCATACTTTGAATGGCGATCGGGTCGTCAGGATTAGGCGTAAATGGTGTGAGCTTTTGCGCAGTATCGGCTGGTACGCTCTCTAAGAGCGCCTGCATTTTCAGCTCAAGATATGTGTTAGAACGAGCGAAATAGTACGAGTGATATAGAAACAGAGCCACAACATCTTCAACTTGCCAAAGGCCAGACTTCACGACGGGTGCGTTGGAATGCCTGTTAAAATTGAGAATTGAAAATTCGGCCGCAGTGTCACCTTCGCGCAATGTGACGAAGGCGTTAATGCCAGCCACATACGCGATAAGCAGTTCCCGCTCTTCAGAAGCAAGAATTGCTGTCCTTTTTATCGCCATCTCGCGCAGGCGAAGAGTGCGAACAAGTATGTCGGTGTTTAAACCACCTTTGCCGACCATTTCCGCTAGTGTTCCATTGGCAATCCGTCGCATAACTTCAAGTTGGAACGGCCGATCTTGCGCTAGTGCGAAGCCCTGACCCCAAAGCGCGTCTTGGAGCGTTTTTGCGAAGACGTAAGGCACACCGTGCACATCTCGAACGATTTCAACTTCCGCAGCCGGTTTGTGGTTTGATAGTTGAATGGTTCCGTCGCGCTGGTAGCTATTCGAGTATTCGGGCCCATAGATGGCCAGTCCAAGTATAATAAATACAACAGAAAGTAATAGCCATAGCCGAATTGAATAGATCATATCTCGGTAATTCACCGTTCTTGGAGTTTACTTTGTCGAATGCGTTGCAGGCCGAAGATGTTGAAAAGCCGGCATTTGCTATATTTATAACATGCTATCGGCATTGCCGATTGCAGTACTTAGCGTCTAATTAAACTACATTTTCATGCGTGACAAAGAAAAAATATCATTTAATTTCAATGGTTCTATTTTGGGTTTGATTGGTTTTTCGAGGTCCTCAGCACTCAACTTAGCAATACCCCTTGCCGGTCTCCCGGCGCACTCTACTTAAATGTGAGCGGCAAGATAATGCAGACTACAAACTTGTGTTCCATCAGTGCTATAATCTTCAATGTTATTCTCTCCAACGTGCTTCAGTTCCTGGACTAGACTTCTCTGCTATATGCTCAGCACACATGAGATGCGCCTTACAGCAACAGTTTAACCGCTTTTCACTGACTGCTTTGAGGTTGCGTCGTTAATATGCTGGCAAGGTCCATAGATATGGGCTTCTGCGAATTCGCGCTGATCGCCGGCAAACACGGCTTTGCCCTTCCGAAGCTCGAAAATACACCTCTTGCTATAACGGACAATATCCAAAGTGCTGTTGGTTTCGGCTGGGATTGCAATGTATCCGATCACCTTATCAGGGGCATTAAACCATTTGGAGAGTTTCTGCGAGCGAAGAATGCAGGAATAATAAAGCGATGGCTGGATCGGACCATATTTGCGGGCGGGCGCTGTACCAAACAAAGTCGCGGCCGGTTTGGATATGTAATCATGGCATTGCTGCATCAATTCTGGTGTGATCAGGGACTTCATGGCTTTCATTTCCGCCAACGTTTCTGCCCGTGTTTTCTCGATCAGTCCGGGAGTGAAGGTCTCCATCATCTGCTTCTGCATTTGCTTTTGGTCTGAATAGCTGCACGCTGTGAGCAATAGCCCCAGGAAAAGCGTGTTAAGCCACGCTTGAAGGATTGTGGTTAACCAGTTCATTCTATTTTCTCCCTCGCTTATGAAATCAGCATCGGTTGACCTGATCACACCGATGTCTCCGCTGGGGTTTAAATTCTCCAAAAAACTCAGCGATTTGAGCGTTGATAGCTGCTGAAGTGCAGATCTTCATGTTTTCCCATCAAGATCAAAGGGGTAGAACAACAGTGGCGGAGACATCGGTGTAATCAGGTCCCCTGATACTCACTCCAAACAGCCCTGATCTGAGGGATCGGGTCAAACGCTATCGCCTCGGGTACTAAGTGTACCCTTAGCTACGCAACGTTATGAAATCCGATGAGAACTCAAACGATCTGAGGCGCTGCAGAAAGCTCATTCCAAGCAGACTTTCGCGCAACGCCCCTGGTTTAGCCACCAGTGCATCCACATCGCGCATCACAATCGAACCGATTTCAATGGTGTCGAGGCGCACCGCAGCCGCGTAAGCACTGCCATTGGCCGTTTGAATAGCAATATTGTAGCTCAATGCCGATGGATTTATGCCGGCAGCATTTGCATCCGTAGATGTCAGCATGACGGCGCTTGCACCTGTGTCAACCAGCAGGTTCATGACAGCTCCATTGACCCGCCCGCTTGCAACGAAGTGCCCATCGCGGCGTTTGCGGATCCGGACTGCCTGGCGTCCGTACCTGTCTGTTCCAACGTTAACAGCCTGTCCGGATGGTAACAATTCCCCTGCAACGCGACGGACAACAAAATTCGCTTCATCGCGAAAGCTGTATACCACGATTACAACCAACAGCAGACCAAACCATATCGTCAGGTCGCGGGCAGCACCGGTCAGGCGTCCTTGGTAGTGTCTCAGTGCAGAACTGCCTATATATATAAGCAACGCAAGAGAAGCTGCTATGCCTGCGATCATTTCACCATTGAAACCACCGATGGTTCCGCTGTCTCCCATTGCAAAAGCAGCAAGGACGGCAAACAGCAGCAAAGCAAGGCATATCCAGAGCATATGTGTTCTCCAGTCCGAGACAAAACAACCGACCAACAGATTGTATATCTTTCACGGGTAACTTTGAATATAAAGCTGCCTGTGGCTGTCTGTGTTTGAGACTTTACAGTTTACCTTGACGCAGATTATTATTTAAAGAATTTGAGAAAAATGTAAACAAGCATAATTATGGCCCGCAACGTGTTCTACTTGCAACATGCCTCGTAAAAATCCATGCCTGAGCTGACTTATCTGGTTATTCTACTCTATATCCCGCACCATTTCTCCGCTTAATGTTACTGACAAATTAAGCATTTATTTTGCGCATCGCGGACAATGCATGTTACGTGTAGGTTGGAGTATCATTTTGCATTACGTGTTTCGTTGATTAAATCCGGAGATTTCGGCCAATCGCAGCCATAGCTATCACATGGTTAAAAACGAGTGACCCTGTTAGTGTAATGCATGTGATGCAAATTTGGCTGTGCTTGCTGTGGGGGGCACTCGGTGACCAAAATATCAATTCTGCAAAGCATTTTAATGCGCCTATTGTTGTGTTTGACAATATTTTTGTCTGCCTGCTCGACGACGACGCGCATTGCGGTCCCAACTGGGCTTACTAATAGCGTTCAAGTCAAAGGATTTAAGCAGATCCGGATGTGGGGCGACGAAGCTCTGCCCGATATCGAACAGCTTGTTGCCCAGCGAATTCAACAAACAAAAGAAAAGCGGCCCCAACTATTCCGTAAACGCGACCGTATCATCTCTTATCTCGCGCTTTCAGGTGGCGGCTCCAATGGTGCGTTTGGCGCAGGTCTGTTAAATGGCTGGTCTGCCAGCGGCAATCGCCCGGAATTTGAAATCGTAAGCGGCGTCAGTATTGGCGCTTTAATGGCGCCATTTGCCTTCCTTGGCCCCGCTTATGATAAACAGTTGCGCGAATTGTATACGCTTTATTCCACGAAGGACCTTATTAAACCGCAAATATTGGCAGGCCTGACAGGCGGCAGCGCGCTTTCCGATACCAAGCCAATGCAAAAGCTTATTGCCCATTATGTCGATGAAAATCTAATTGCCGCCATTGCGAGCGAGCATGCTAAAGGCCGGCGTCTGCTTGTTGGAACCACCAATATTGATGCAGATCGGCCGGTAATCTGGGATATGGGGGCAATCGCAGTTACCGATACGGAGAAAGCGCTGCCACTGTTCCGCTCCGTACTTCTTGCATCCGCCTCATTGCCTGGCCTGTTTCCACCGGTTTATGTCAAGGTCGCCGCCGACGGGCAGATCTATGAGGAAATGCACGTTGACGGCGGCACCACGGAAAACGCATTCCTCTTGCCGGCGCGACTTGATTCTCGTCAACTTGATAAAATAACCGGTAAAAAGAAGCGCCGCATCTATATCATCGCAAATGACAAAACGGGACCCAGCCCGGATGTAACCCAAAGTACAGCCTTTGGCATTGCCGGACGCTCGATTACCACGCTGATCAAGCAGCAATTGGAAGGCGACTTGATCAAACTTTATCTGCGTGCAAAAGAAAATAATATTGATTACAATCTCGTCAGCATACCTTTAACATTTAATGTCAAAAGCGACGAACCATTTGATCCCAACTATATGCGTGAACTTTATGAGCTTGGTTTCAGAATAGGACGTAATGGTATCAAATGGGTGAAGAAACCGCCTGGCCTTTAAAGTGCTAAAGTACTCGAAAACCAGCAGACTGTTTATCGTCATTACAATCAATGGGCAGCAGCAACGGGCGCAATCGCAAACCGGCTCTTACAAACTGGACCTCTAAAAAGCCCAGACAGCAAAAAACGATTAATGGAGCGTTTCATGGATAAGGTGTTCTGGTTCATTGCAGGTGCGTTAGTCGCCAGCGTCATATGGCTAATTATAATCAATACCGGCACGGAGACCCTGCTCAACGAACTCCTTGGCGCCAGATAACCATTATGATCCGGGTGGCCATATGTTTCGCCACTGCCAGCGGCTGGCAAGCGATACAGGCCTCTATAAAGCGCATGCCTGCAGGCTAAAATGATTATCGTTGCCGCTGTGGCGTGCACATATACTGTTGTAATGCTTGACACGAAGCCTGATCCCGATTTTGAGAGGGGATATAAACTTCCAGTGTCACATCTTCAGCCCGGGCATAGTTGATGCCACTGATGCAGGCAATTGGCAATTGTCGCACGCCATTTTGCGCAGAAAGCTGCTGGTTAAAGCGGTCTGATTGCCGGCTGTCGACCACCACAAATCTCTTTTGCTCCACCAAAGCCTCTCTCGCCGCTTCAGGCGATGCCGTAAGATCGGTTTTCGTGCCAAGCAGGAAAACGATGCTTGGTTCAGTATAGCTCAGTACGGCAACCGGTTGTGCGGCGCATGCCTGGAGCTGGCTCAACGCATCTTTGAGTTGCGGGCTGACCCACCCAGATTTGTAGGACGGCAGAACTTGGCTGAACAATAACGGATATATCGCCAGCCCTGCCAAAGAGCTTAACAACGCAAAGAGATAAATAAAGTTACGGCGTAAGGCTAAGACCGACCCAGCAAACAGGAAAGACATTGCAAACGCTACAGCAATCGACAGAAAATTGATCTGCAGGCCACCCAACCAGGCAAAGCCTAAAAATGCAAACGGCTGGATAAGGCTGGTTAAAAGCCAGCCAGCAAGCCACCATTGATGGGCCTGCCCCTTGAGACTGCTGCGATCAGCTGCGATCCTTGCCATTACAAGCGCGCTGAGCAGCGCGATTGCCGGAATAACGGATTGGACCATATACGTTGGCGGCTTCGTTGAAAACAATTCGAGAACCAGTATATAAGGTGCAATCCACGCCAGCAGGAATTTTATTTTGCGGTCAGACAGCTGCTGCCGGATCAAATCGATCGCCGGAAACAGCACTACCAGCATTGGCAGAACGCCGGCCATCAATAGCAGGATGAAGGCTCCGGGCGGCGCTGTCAGATGCATATGCTGCGGTTCGATCAGGGCTCCAATGCTTGCCCAGAAATCTTCCGCTTTCTCGGCGTTGCCTGCGAAATAAATGATATGGCTGTAACTCCATGCCGCGACCACTGCGAGCCAGGCTAAAGCTGCCGGATGCATGACGAGCGATTTGAAACGCGCCGCCGATCGATCCCAAATTATAAGCGCAATGATCGTTACAAAGCTTAAAGTGGCAATCGCCAGACCACCGATAATGGCAGCGAGCACCTGCGCCATCCAAAACAGGCTCGTCATCAAACCGGGGCTTGATTTGCTGCCTGCATACACATGCGCCAAAGATAGCTGTGCAATGACCAGGCAAGGCAGTAAAAGCGGCTTGGAAAGCGCCAGATGCCCCTGCAAAATGATAAGTGGCGCACCGGCAAGCCAAAGCGCCGCCCAAAGCGCCGTCATCCCGCCATAGAGGCTGCGGGAAAGCAAAAAAAGCAGGCAGATGCCGGCAATCGTGAATGTCGCCGATGCCATACGGTAGCTTGCAATCGCATCCGGCGCCCCGCTCAACCACGCGAACGATGACTGGATCCAAAGCGTACCGAAGGGGCGATCCAGGATAAGCGTATCCTGGAAGCGGGCCTCTGCGAAGTTCAAGGTTTCAAGCATTTGCCGTGCAATTTGTGCAAAGACCACTTCCGTGCGGTCTACCGGGGGCAAGCCGTATATTCCTGGAAACAAAAATAAGATCGTGACAAAAATTAAAGCAAATAAAGCTACTAAAGTGTGTTGGGCGACCCAGTTATATACACGTCCGGCATGGTCATTGAAATTTGACGGATGCAACACTTTAGTATTCCCCAGGTGTAAACTTCATCTACTTTCCAGACGTTCCCAATACTATACTGCTCGGGAATCTGCCAATGCAGTGCATGAAATAGAAAGCGGCGCAATACATCGAAGGCAAAATTTAGCCTGAACGCCCATAACGCACAGGTAAATCAACCTGTGCAGTGAAACCACCCAAAGCATCATGATCAGCTCACTTCGATATATCCAAAATGCATCTGCCAGCCCTGCACGACAGAATGTAGAAATTTTATCAGGCGCACCGATAACAGCCTTATAAGAATAGAGCCAGTTGCAAAACCGTGCAAATGGCCTGAATTTCTGATTTTTATGGTTTTTTTTCAAGCATGCGCAGCCAAATTGACCTGCCACCCCCCAAAAAATCAAGACAATGCAAGCGAGAATTTGTTCTTCTAACGTTTAAGAAGAAGAGCAAAAGATTCATAAGTGCCGTTTTATGGAAGAACAGATCGTCAGTATTCTCAAAGATCTCAAAGAATATGAGGCGGGCGCGCAGGTAGATAAGCTGTGCCGGTGCCATTGCATATCGAGCCAATTGCAAAACTCTACTGCTTTTCCTGGCCTGGATTTCGATCAAGCGCAAGCTGTCCGCATTTGCAGACTGC
>CAWUIN010000125.1:0-7319 GCA_963922535.1 uncultured Hyphomicrobiaceae bacterium
GCATAGCAGCCTGGGACGAAGACTTTCTGGCAAGCGTCCTCGCACCGTGAAAAAATTTCACCCGATTCCCCTGCAGCAACAGCAGATGTAGCGGCAGCATGAAGCCGTTACAGAATTAGGGACGTTTTGTCAGTTAAGCCAAGCCGGCTGTTGTGTGCTGGTTTCGGTAAAACCGTCATTTGGTAAGTTCAAATTGCAGCAGCAGCGTGCGCTGCAGGAAAGTATTGAAATTATTATCCGAAATGAGCGTTAAAATTGTGCGTCCCTTTGCGTCCTGATGTGCGGAAATACCTTCCATATTATCTATTTCGTAGCGAAGATCGGCACGCAGCAGCGTTCTGCCATTCATGACCGCCCCTGGACGCACGCTTTTTGCTGCAATTTCGCGAATGCGCATCTTAATGCCTTCGCTCCATCTGAAACGACGTTCAAGTATGATCAAACGACCGTCGGGTATCCCGACCGCATCTGTGATGTCAAAGTCTTGCAGGTTGACCAAAGCCACAGGCTGCGGCCTGGTGCTGTTCCCGCTCCACAGAAAACCACGATGATGCCCGTTCGCATTGAGAGAGCGTTCGGCAAAAGCTATGACATTGCGACTGCTGCCTCCACGGCCGACAAGAGCGACCGATTCCAGGCCCTTATTAGCGGACATGCGGCGTCCTGGACGCAGGTAATGGGTCGGCCCCGCAATTTTGCCTTCCCGAATAGGAAAGAAGCCGATGCGCTGATTGATCTCAAACGAGATCAGTGCGGTGCCCGATACAAGGTTGCCTGACATAAGGCGCACTGCTTCTGCGTCCCTGTCACGCCTGCGCTGCAGGGATTTATTGCCAAGCGCTTTGATCGCTCCTGCTCGTGTATCGGCGATCTTTAAAAGGCGCCCGTTTTCGTAGACAAGCTTGCCGGCAAGCCAGCTGCCAGCATCGGAAACAGCAATAAAGCGGCGGCCGTCAGAGCTTACCTCAAGGCCGGAATAGCCACCGAATACGGGGGTGCTGGATGAGAGCGCCAAGCCCCCTAACCACTTTAGTTTTCCCACTTTTGTGGTGCGCATTTTATCCTTG
The DNA here is from genome assembly GCA_963922535.1 of uncultured Hyphomicrobiaceae bacterium. Classification (GTDB taxonomy): domain Bacteria; phylum Pseudomonadota; class Alphaproteobacteria; order Rhizobiales; family Hyphomicrobiaceae; genus Tectiglobus. The sequence goes on from CAWUIN010000125.1 coordinate 1,068, forward strand.
CGGAAACTGTCGAGCTGCCAACTGTTCACTTCAATGGAGCGTGGCTCGCTGACGAGCGTGTCTGGCTTGGGAGTGTTTTGCGCGCCTGCAGGGTTGACTTTGGCCATGTGGAGGCCGCTCAAAAGGAGCAGGACAAAGAATAATATGCTGCCAGCACGCAATTGATCAGCCTCCTGTGTCACGAGTGGTCTGTATTACTTAAAATGTTGGGTTAGGACGTCCAAATTTTATTTTTTCCAAGGCGCGGTGAGTGCAGTGATACAAGTATCATAAGCGAGCCGCAACACCGGCAGAAACAAAATTTGGGCGCCTTCGGTCACGTATTCCTGCATTTTAAGCGATACAGACCACCAGGCCGTGTCGTCAATGAGCACGCGCGAGCCGGTTTGGTGAAATCATCCCAGCTTTCCATTTGGCTCGAACCTCTAGCGGCCTCTGGACCTTTGCTGTCCCGGCTTTGCACGCCGAGCGCGCGGCTGTCTCACGTTTTCTTCATCGAACAATTCGACCAGCTGCTCAGTCATCGCGCCAGCCAGCTCAGAAGGATCAGTAATCGTTACCGCACGCCGGTAATATCGTGTCACATCATGGCCGATACCGATTGCAATCAGTTCCACAGGCGAGCGATTTTCGATTTCTGCGATAACCTGACGCAGGTGAAGTTCAAGATGCGAGCCCGAATTGACCGACAGTGTCGAATCATCCACCGGCGCACCATCTGAAATCATCATCAGAATACGGCGTTGTTCGGGCCTGCCGAGCAGCCGCCTGTGCGCCCATGCGAGCGCCTCGCCGTCGATATTTTCCTTAAGCAAACCTTCTCGCATCATCAGCGCCAGATTGCGTTTGGCCCGTCGCCACGGTGCATCTGCTGACTTGTAAATAATGTGACGCAGGTCATTGAGACGGCCGGGCTGGGATGGCTTGCCCTCGCTTAACCATTGCTCTCTGGCTTGCCCACCTTTCCAGGCTTTAGTCGTAAAGCCAAGGATTTCAACCTTGACGCCACAACGCTCAAGCGTCCGGGCAAGAATTTCAGCGCATGTTGCAGCCACCATGATTGGACGGCCGCGCATGCTGCCGGAGTTGTCAAGCAACAGCGTGACCACGGTGTCGCGGAATTCGATATCACTTTCACATTTATAGGACAGTGGCTGCATCGGATCGATAACTATTCTCGTCAGGCGCGCCACGTCTAACACACCTTCTTCAAGATCGAATTTCCAGGAACGGTTCTGCTGCGCCATCAGTTTGCGTTGCAGCTTGTTGGCTAACCTGGAGATGGCGCCGGACAGTGCCCGCAGTTCTTTGTCCAGGAACAGACGCAGCCGTTCCAGCTCCTCCGGCGTTGATAAATCTTCCGCCGTGATTTCCTCGTCGTAAGCGCGGGTAAAAACCTGGTAGCCAAACGCTTCCGGATTATTGAGGACGGAAGCGTTAAGCTGTGGTGGCGGCTCATCGCTATCGGCAAATTCATCGCCATCGGCGATCATGTCGAACTCATCTGTGTCTGCAAGACTGGCAAGCTCGTCGAATTCGCCTTCCTCGCCCTGCGCTGTCTGCTGTTCGCTGGCGCGCTCTTCGCCTTCCTCGCCTTCACTCTGCTCGGCTTCGTTCTGCTCCGATGGTTCGTTGCCGTCCTGTTGGGCCTGGTTCTCGTCGTCCTCGCTCGCCTCTCCATGCTCGCCGCCATCGGCCATTTTGTCTGCCAGATCAAGCATTTGCAGGAGATTGCGCACCATGTGCCCAAAGCGCTCCTGATCTTCGGCGATATCATCCAGTTGATCGAGAGATGAGCCTGCGCGCTGTTCCACCCAATCGCGCCAGACATCGACCACGGCCTGGGCGTTTTCCGGTGGGGCTAGTCCCGTCAGGCGCTCGCGTACAATGAGCGCCAATGCATCTTCCAGTGGCGCTTCTGTCCCATCCTCAATGTCTGTGAAGCGGGCATTGGCGTACTGGTTCTCAACTTTAGCGGTCAGATTAAGAGCCATGCCGGGCATCCGGTTGCAGCCAAGCGCCTCTATCCGTGCACGCTCGACCGCCTCGAACACCGTTCGTGCCTTGCCGGCGCCGGGCATTAACCGGCGATGCAACTTATGGTCGTGACATGCAAGTTCCAGAGATAAACTATCGGCCCAGCCACGCATAACGGCAATATCATGGCGTGTCGGGGTGCGGGAGGGTTCCGGCAGGTAAATTGTCTTGTTATCAGACTGCGGGCGACCGGCAGCGTATATGACCTGCACGTTCTCATCGCAGGCAACAGCGCGTGCGGTTTGTTCAATCGCACGTTTCAAAAGGTCGACGGATGATACTTTGTCGTTATTGCCGTTTGTCATGAGCGAGATTAATCAATGAGTTTAAATCGTGTCAAAGCGTGGTTTGGAAACCACGTTCAGACCATAAATTACCAAACCGGCTCTCGCGTTCTAATTGACGACACGGCCTAGTTCAACACAACATTCACGGCACTTTCCGGCAATTCCTCACCGAAACAGCGCTGGTAGAATTCCGCCACGATATGGCGTTCCGGCTCATCACATTTGTTGAGAAACGTGAGGCGAAAAGCAAAACCGACATCCTTGTTCAGGATTTCGGCGTTTTCTGCCCAGGTTATAACGGTGCGCGGGCTCATGACCGTCGAAATATCGCCATTGATAAAGGAGTTGCGTGTCAGATCAGCGACCCGCACCATATTTGAGACGATCTTCTTGGATTCCTCATCTTTGCGGAAGTTTCTGACCTTAGACAACACGATTTCGGTTTCATCATCGTGCGGCAGATAATTGAGCGCGCACACCATGGACCAGCGATCCATCTGACCCTGGTTGATCTGCTGCGTTCCGTGATAAAGACCTGAAGTATCGCCAAGGCCGATCGTATTCGTCGTTGCAAAGAGCCGGAATGCCGGATGCGGACGGATGACCTTAGATTGATCCAAAAGTGTCAGCTTGCCGGATACTTCCAAAACCCGCTGGATGACAAACATTACGTCGGGGCGGCCTGCATCATATTCATCGAACACGAGCGCGACGTTATTCTGCAGCGCCCAGGGCAAGATGCCTTCGCGGAATTCTGTGATCTGTTGGCCGTCTTTGATGACAATTGCGTCCTTGCCAATAAGGTCGATACGGCTGACGTGGCTGTCCAGGTTGACCCTGACGCATGGCCAGTTCAATCGTGCTGCAACCTGCTCAATGTGCGTAGACTTACCCGTTCCGTGATAGCCTTGAATCATGACCCGGCGGTTAAATTTAAATCCAGCCAGAATGGCAAGGGTCACTTCATGGTTGAACAGGTAATCCGGATCGCGTTCGGGAACATACTCGTTTGCCTCATTATAGGCTGGAACGGTGATGTCGCTGTCTATATTGAACACATCGCGAACGGAAACACTGGTTTCCGGCAGGCCCGGGACGCCAGATTGTGCAGTTGCAAGCATACGTCTTTCCAGAGGTTGAGATTGATTTTATTTTTATGGCGTACAGTTTTTCAGGTGTCACTATTGTAAAGCTTGAACATCGTGCGTTGTCAAACCAAGCCGACCTGTTTTAAGTAGTTGTAAGCCTGAATAATTTCGCGCAATTTTTCCTCAGAGCCGCGGTCCCCGCCGTTGGCATCCGGATGATGCCGCTTTACAAGCGCTTTAAACCTTGACTTGATTTCCTCCTTTGATGCGCTCTCGGCAAGGCCGAGTACCGTTATGGACTTTTTTTCAAGAGGTTTGAGTTTGCGCTGCGGCTGCTTTGCCTCCTGTTCCTGGCGGGCACGCCAGGCTTGAAAGCCTTTTGCACCGCTGGCTCGTGTTTTTGCTACGCGCGCGACATCATCGGATGTTGCGTCACGGCGCTTGCCGCCGACGTAGGCATTTGCGCCGGATTTCCATGTTGGGCGATGTCCATAAGAAGAATCGCGTTGAAAGTCTTCGACTTCCGCGTCGCTCATACCATCGAAATAATTATAAGAGGCATTAAACTGGCGGATGTGTTCGGCGCAGAAAAGATAAAATTCCCCTTCCCTGTCACGTCCCTTAGGTGCGCGAAATTTACCGGCATTGTCGCAGCCTTTCCATTGGCATGCCGGTTCGTCCGGTTTTTCTGGTTCTGCATCGCGAGCGCCAGACTTTATCCGGATCATATCAAAATATTTAGATTCAAATTTCATTGCTCATACACTATGGCGTTATCCGGTCGCTGAAACAAGCGCCTTTCCTGTCAACACAACGTCGCTGTGGCGGATTGTCTTTCGGGGTTGACGTAATATGCGGGAGTTAAAAATTAATGATCTGCAACACCATCATTTTCTCACCCCGCATTTAAACTAGAACGATTTCATGAACGATGTTTATGCTTATTGAGCGTCCAATCAATTCATGTCATGCATTATAATGCAAATCAAATCTACGTTTTTTAGCTAAACCTGGCAGGTATTCGAGATGTCCACAGAAATTACTATCCGCGAAAAACTGAAGCTTGGCCTTGAGCCAATGCACCTTGACGTGATTAATGAAAGTGAATTTCATGCCGCTCACCGTTCATCGCCGGGCACCGGTGAAAGTCATTTCCGTATCGTCATAGTATCAGAAAAGTTTGCTGACGTTCCGCGTCTCCAGCGTCATCGCATGATCAACGAAATTCTGGCTGATGAACTGGCGGGCAAAATACACGCTTTGGCCATGCATGCCTATGCACCCGGAGAAGACGTGCAGTGACAGGCTGTGTATATCCTCTTTAAAGTTCTCCATCGCCCTGTTGCCCGCTCTTTATGAATGAAACTGGAGAGAGCTGTCTGCGGTTGGAAAGCCGCCATATCATGCGAGCCCAGCCAATTGAAATTCTGCAGGCTTAAAAAATTTTGCTGCAGCTGCGTATCTCAGCGATTGCACGACTGAGACGGGCTTGAAATCTACGCGGGCTGGTGGCGTTAGGCAGCAGGTTTATTCGCGACAGCCGATGGAAATGGCTTGAGTTTTGAGAGCCTGGATATGCTGATTTCAGGGAGGGCGGACAAAATTCCAACCGTACTGCGGCCAGTTTCAGGGGCTGTCGGCGAACGGTGAACCTGTAAATTCTTCTGCCAAATCTACGCTTGAGCCCCGGCCTATCATATGGCTGTTTCGATCCAGCCATGCGGACATTTCCTGACTGCCGGCTTGGTGCAAATAAGCAATCAACTTTTTCTCGGGTATGAGTTTGGATTGTTCTGCGAGATCGGCGGTATATTTACCTGCTGACACAAGATGAAAATGATGGGTGCGCAACCGTGCCAGCTGTCCGCGTCTACGGGGGAACAGATCTCGACGCCCCTGCTGTATCAACGCAATCGTTTTAATATCGCGCAGCAGTGGCTGGTTGAACGTGATCATATTCACGCGATCTTCAATGCTTTTGCTGCCACGTGGCACCTGCGCCTGATGTACGGGCGTGAGCTGTACCAGCAGGGTGTCGTGCACGGGACTCCTTGAAGCGAGGGTAATGAGATCCGGATTGGCTGAAAATCCACCGTCCCAGTAGGCGCGCCCGCCGATTTCGACAGCATGGTGCAGATTAGGAAGGCACGTGGATGCCAGGACCGCCTCAAGTGAAAGTTCCGCGCGTTCAAACAACCGGGCGCGGCCCGTGGCAATATCCGTTGCAGCGATTAAAAGGCCAATGTGTTCCGCTTGCCGGATCGCATCGAAATCAATGTGCTGCATCAGAATTTCGCGCAGAGGATGAAAACCGGCCGGATTGAATTCATAGGGTGAAAAAAAATTTGTCATACTGCTGAACGCAGACGACCTTGTAAGGTCGGACAAAAAAGGGTTAAGTTGCATCAAATCCGGCACGCCAGCGCGCTCGACGGCGTTCCACACGCTTTGAAGAGTTGCGCTTGCCATCGCCACATCAGCGTGGGCCAGGCCGTGCGCCAGGGCGACGGCATTCACGGCACCAGCACTGGTGCCACTAATCCAGCCGATCTCAAGATCTTGCTCCTGCAGCAACCGCTGCAGTACACCCCAGGTGAACGCACCATGAACACCGCCACCTTGAAGCGCCAGATTTAAACGCTTTGTCCGCATGAAGATGCGCATTTTCTTTTCTCCCCAGCTGCATCCGAAGTGCGCGGAGTACTCACCCGCATATCCCGGTTCTCAGTTGCAATTGTCCTTAAGTCCGGGCGCGTCGTCAGTTAGGGTTCCCACCCAAATAAACGCTTCAATTTTAGTGAGAAATAGCCCGCAATATGTGGCTTTGGCACGGAAAATTG
>CAWUIN010000126.1:0-7271 GCA_963922535.1 uncultured Hyphomicrobiaceae bacterium
GCCGGTGGCGGGGCGGGAAAAGTACTATCCGGTGATACGGAAACCCGAGACGCAGATTTGAACAACTCCATGAAGGAATAGCATTTCTAAGAGGCTGGTTCAGAATGAGCCTGCCTTGTAAAAGATACAGACGTTGGCACATAACCTAATACATAGCGTTTCAAATTCGGAGCATGACCATGTTTCAGCCTCCAATCTTCAGAGAAAATCGTCCGGACGTCATGAGGGAACTGATGGCCGCGCATCCTTTCGCAACCATCGTATCTGCGGCAACGGGGATATTAACCGCGGATCATGTTCCGCTGGTTTTGCACGATAATGAAGGCGAGCATGGCGCGTTACGTGGACATGTTGCGCGATCCAATCCACTCTTTCGCGAAACAGAAAGCCCGATGGAAGTTTTGACAATTTTCCAGGGGCCGCAAAGCTATGTAACGCCGTCGTGGTATGCATCCAAGCAAGAGCACGGCAAGGTGGTACCGACGTGGAACTATGTTGTAGTCCATGCGCGTGGAACTTTGCAATTTATGCAAGAAACATCCTGGCTTTTGCAGCACCTTAATGATTTGACGGCACAACATGAGAGCCATCGTCCCGAGCCTTGGAAAGTATCAGACGCGCCGAGCGATTTTATTGCAAGGCAACTCAAGGGACTCGTCGGCTTTGAGATTGCGATTAAAGAGCTACAGGGAACCTGGAAGGTCAGCCAAAATAAGGCGCTTGCGGACTGGACTGGCGTTCGCGATGGGTTGCAAAAATCCGGCAGTCCAGATGCGGCCGCAATAGGTGCGCTCATGCATGAGCGTACCCCAAAGCGTCCTGAATGATTACCGGCCTTTATGTCCGCGATAGTGATCGTACATCCTCAGAGGATATTTCCATTTGGCCATGTCGAGGATCCAGAGTGATGGAAGATATTCACCATATCGAGCTCTAAGCCGACGTATTCTTGCTGATGTCGAACTTTCCATGCAACGCGCGGCACTTTCGCCGCACTCGGGATGGAACAAGGCAGCAATCGAGAGAAAATTTGCTATTTTGTACTATAAATGATACGCTTTGTGGTATATGTCATAAAATGATTGGACTTTGCAAAGGATGATCCCGCTTGTTTTCTTCCGAACGGCAAGTGGCAACGAGCCGGTCAGAGAATGGTTGCATAGTCTAGCAGACGAAGACTGCCGCGCCATCGGCCAGGATTTGATGACCGTGCAATTCGGCTGGCCTGTTGGAATGCCCCTCTGCCGCAATCTCGGACATGGCTTGTGGGAAGTGCGCACCAATTTAGAGAACCGGATCGCACGCGTTATTTTCTGCTTTGCAGGTGGTGAACTGGTTGCCCTGCATGGCTTCATCAAGAAAGCCCAGAGGACACCCAAGATTGATCTTGATCTGGCAAGGCAACGCAAACGAGAGTATGAAACATGAGCCAAACCAACCCAAATCGCGGCTCCAGCCTCAACGATTTTCTGGAAGAAAAGGGCGTGCGCGACGAATTCGAGGGCATTGCCATCAAAAAGGTTCTTGCCTGGCAAATCCAGCAAGAGATGGAGCGCCAAAATTTGACACGCGATGCGATGGCTAAACGCATGAAGACAAGCCGAGCACAGTTAAACCGCCTTCTTGATCCCGAAGGTGAGAACGTGACTTTAACCACGCTGCAACGCGCAGCAGAGGCCCTTGGCAAATCCCTGCGTGTTGAGTTGGCTTAGGGATGGGCTGTGCACACAACGCATCATTGCTCTTTGTTGGCAATAACTAAGCATGAACTTTTCTGAGTTCGACACCAGTCGCATTTGCTACGATTAGGTCTTTCGAACCGAGCGTAACGGAAATTATTTCAATGACTTAGATGGCAGAGAACGTTCGATCCCGGTCCCGTCCCCTCCGCCACTGTCCTGATCGAAACGGTTCTCCGTTTGCGGCAGCGCTCGTAATTTCCCCTTGTTTTCAAGGGGCATAGCGGCAAAGCTATTCACCTCCATAAGTGCCAGATGGCCTAAAATCGTTCTCTCCCGGCCGATATTCTCTGAACCTATTGCCTTTGCAATTTTAGTACATTTCTCGCAAGCCACTGAATTATAATGCATAATTTTTGCGCCAGGCTAAACACTTCGAAGCCAGTCGCATTTGTCGCACGGAACGGAAATCGAACGTTCTCTACTTTTTTCATCCATTCCATCGCAAGCCATTGCATATTACAGATGTTCCCTGCGGGAATGAAAGCTTAGACTGTCAATCGGCTCCAACAAGAGTTTCATATACCCGCTTCACAAGCCCATCAGCGGCCACTTGGCGAAATTGGTCGTCGTTCATCAGTTTGACGAAGATTTCCTCGTTGCCTTCCATGCGTTCGATGAACATTCCTTCCAGCATGGCGTTGAAGACAAGCTTGAAATTTTCAAGCGTGTTCGCACGCGCAGCTTCACGCAGCTTCTCTTTGCCGGTGGCGACCTCCACCACTTGATCAAAGAAGAGTTCGTCAGCTTTGGTAAAATCCGTGCCGAAGCGCTCATTGAGCTTATCAACCAGCAGACTGAGCTGAACCCGTTCTTCCCTGGCTGCCGCCGTGCCCACCTCGGTTGGCCCTTTTAGCGGTTCCGCATCGCCTTGGGATAAATCGATGGAGCCTTCGCTAATTTTTTGCAGCCGGTAGAATTGCAACTGAACTTCGTTGTCCAGTTGGAATGCGCTGTCTTCGTCGCGCCGTGGAAGATTCAGAAGACGCAAATAGGTGTAGAGTTTTTTCTGAGTTGAATCCTGATAAGGGACTATCTGCGCTAAAAATGCGTAGAGACTGATAAAGCTGGAAATCTTGCTGCGCAACAGCTCCTGATCAGCCTCATCAAGCGCCTTGAAGCGCTCCCGCGCCGATCCGGTTAAGCCATCCAGCTGCTGATGGTCTGTCTTGGTTGGCTCTTTACGGTTCTTGAACCAGATTTCGCAGACCTGGTTGACTTCATCAGCGCTGAAAATCCGCCATTCCTCAATCTCATGCTGCAATTCATAAAGCCGGTGCGGATCGGGCATCTCTGCCGCTTCCGTCGCCTCATAGTAGTCTTTGAAGGATTGAAAGATCTCTGCGCGCTCGTTCACGAAATCAAGCACGAAGGTGTCCTCTTTGCCGGTGGTGCGCCGGTTCAGACGTGACAGCGTTTGCACCGCCTGGATGCCGGACAGGCGTTTGTCGACATACATGGTGTGCAGCAGCGGCTGATCGAAGCCCGTCTGGTATTTGTCGGCGACCAGCAGCACCTGATAGTCATCGCTGCCAAATTTCTCCGGCAGTTCGCTTTCCCGGATGCCCTGGTTCATGCCGGTCTCAGTATATTCCTTATCGGGAAAATCCGGATCTTTGACACTGCCGGAAAACGCCACCAGGGCTTTGATATCTCCATAGCCTTTATCTTTGACGTATGCGTCAAAGGCCAGCTTGTAGCGCACCGCGTGCAGGCGTGAACCCGTCACCACCATGGCCTTGGCCCGCCCGCCGATCTTATGGCTAACGTAGTGGCGGAAATGCTCAATGATAACCTCGACCTTCTGAGCGATGTTGTGCGGATGCAAGCTCGCAAAGCGGGCCAGCTGCCTGGCTGCTTTTTTGCGCGGCACTTCCGGGTCATGCTCGATTGATTTGATCAGACCGTAATAAGCTTTGTAGGTGATGTAATTTTTAAGCACATCCAGGATGAAGCCTTCCTCGATGGCCTGCCGCATCGAGTAAAGATGAAACGGCGGCCGGCCATCGGCGCCCGGCTCATTGAAGACTGCCAGGGTTTTGAACTTCGGCGTCGCGGTGAAAGCGAAAAAGCTCAGGTTCGGCTGGCGCGGGCGCTTGAGCATGTCCTGGAACAGCGCCTGCTTGGCTTCTTCTGAAAGGCTTTTTTCCTCCTCATCGTCGATGATCTGCTCTGCGATGGTGGCGGCGATGCCCTCACGGTTGAGCACTTTGCGCAGCTCCATGGCGGTTTCGCCGCTTTGAGAACTGTGCGCTTCGTCCACGATCACGGCAAATGTCCTGCCGGTGGTGTCGATGGTAACGCCCTCCCCTTTCTTCTCAAGCTTCTCAAGCGCCCGAGCGATGAAAGGGAATTTCTGGATTGTGGTGATCACAATCGGCACGCCGCCGGAAAGAGCCTTGGCCAATTGCTTTGTGTTTTCGTCGATTTTTTCGACAACGCCCTGTTTGTGCTCGAACTGATAGATCGTGTCCTGCAATTGCTGGTCGAGCACGCGCCGGTCGGTGATCACCACGACCGTATTGAACACCTTGCGATCATGATCATCGTGCAGGTTGGAGAGCCGATGCGCCAGCCAGGCGATGGAGTTTGATTTGCCTGAACCGGCTGAATGCTGGATCAGGTAATTGTGGCTCGGCCCCTTGGCCCTGGCATCGGCCACCAACGCGCGAACGGCATCTAATTGGTGATAGCGCGGAAAGATCATTGTCTCTTTGCGCGTCGTCTTGATGCCGCGCGAGGTCGCCACCCTGGTTTCCCTGACCTCCAGGTGCAGAAACCGCGCCAGGATATCCATCAGGCTGTCTTTGCTGAGCACCTCTTCCCATAAATACGCTGTGCGGTAATTTTCTTCGGCCGGAGGATTGCCCGCACCGTGATCGCGGCCCCTGTTGAACGGCAGGAAAACCGTCTTGGCGCCGTCAAGCCTGGTTGTCATGTAGACCAGCTCGGTATCGGCGGCGAAATGCACCAGCGTGCGTTCCTTGAAGCGAAAAACCGGGCATTTGGGATCGCGGTCACGGTATTGCTGCTTGCCGTCTTTGACGGTTTGGCCGGTCATTTGGTTTTTGAGTTCCAGCGTCACCACCGGCAGGCCGTTGACTGACAGCACCATATCGACGGACAGGCGCTTTTGTTTGGGGTCAAAATGCACCTGCCGGGTCGCCGTCAACCGGTTGGCGGCATAATCGGCCAGCGCATCGGGGTTCATGCCGCTTGCCGGCGCAAAATAAGCGAGCTTCCAGGTTTTGCCGAAACACTTGAAGCCATGGCGCAGCACATGCAGCGCGCCCTTGGCCGGTAACTCCTTGAAAAGCGCATCCAGCAGCGCATCGCGCGCCCGCTCGCCGTGGAACTCCTGCAAACCGGCCCAGCGTTTGGCCTGGGTAGTGGCGATGAACGCGATAACCTCGTCGGGAAACAGGCCAAGGTTGGCGTCGAAACTCTCGGCATTGCCCTGGGCATAGCCGCCAACAGTGGTCAGGCTGTGGGCGATGGCGTCTTCAAAGCGGTGTTCTGTGTGTTTGCTCATGGAATTCAGCTTATTTTGATATTTCTTTCATGATCCAGATCTTCGAGGATTTTCCCACGCACTTCGGCATAGTTGAAATGGCGTATCTTCGGATCGACCCTTAGCTCAATTAGCTCAAAAGGGAAAAAAATCGTACGCTAAGCTGAACCTAAACTTGCATACCGAGACGTTCAACGCGTTGCTTTAGTTCATTAAGAAATATTAAATAGCTAAAATACTGGGGAAAAAGACTTCCAAACTTCCTTATCCATGAATGAATGTGTGGGTCGTCCAAGAACATCACTTCAGCTACAGCACGCTTATGTTCAACTGGAAAAATGCCGGTCTTTCGCATTGATGTAACAATACCGGCCAGAACATCCATTCTTTCCTCAACTTCTATTAGCAATCCAGTTTGCAAGCCAGCTCCGCCTAGGGTTGCGTGGCCCATTTGTCTGATTTGGCTACGTTCTTCAGAACTGGATTTCCAAATCCTGATACATTGATCGAAGATTTGAGAAATTAGCTCTATCTCGTTCGAGAGCTTGCTAGTTGTTGGAGCCATAACTGCGAATTTTCCCATTTCGATCAATCTGAATGTACTCGCCGCTACGCTTCTCATAAGTGGTTATACCGGTTTTACGATTTGTGGTGCTAGGTATGCCATGAGTATTCTGCCGGAATTTTTCAGCAGCTCGAGCGTATCCCCAAACATCCTTACCCCATATTTGCGATTCGTTGGTCAATAGTATAATTTCTGCTTAGCTGACGGCGGAAAGTCTAGGCAGGGAAGAGCAGGTAAAGGCTGGTATTGTTTTAAATTTGACCACCCAAACTTGGATTATTGGGCATTTAGAGCAATCGAGAGTATATAAATGCGATTGCCGTAGAGGATGTCAGTCGTTTTATTCAATAAAATCAAGACTTTTCTTTGTTTCGTATTGTTGATTTTGTTGCCGCCGGAGTTGAGAGTAGGGCCCAATGACAGGGGAATTTCAGATTTTCGGGGCTCGATGGCTCAACACGCTGAAATCATAAGCGATGCTAAATACTCAATTTTTCGCAGGACAGACACTTAAGCGCCTCAAGGGAGGCAATAAATCGATGACTTGCATGCATCTACAAGTTTTATAAGAGACGTTATACGAATGGAGGGCAAAATATAGAACGGAAAATATTGCACGTTAAGGATCATTATGACTGGAAGTTGCCAATAAGTTTAGGATGTTTTGGAGCGCATAGGCAGTTTGCGTGCTTCCTAGCCACATTTTTACGCCAACAGGACCAATTTCAATAAATTCAATGTTTGCACCTTTATCCTGGCTATAGAGATAGTCATGAATGCAACTCGAAGCGTCAGAGACACTTATACGATTTGGAGCACCATCACACCGAAAGTCAATTTGACTTTCTGAAACTGCAGTCCATTTGGTTGGTGAATGGTATAGGGCAAATAGAAAATCGCTGCCCAGAAAACCTGCAAGGGCCGCGGGAGCAATATCTTGGTAAGTTTCTGCCGCAAACTCAGCTATTCGTGAACGCTGAACCCTTGCATAAATAATATTCCTGTCCATCCATCATCGAAGTGGACCCATAAACGCCACGCATGACGAAAAAAGTAGGTCCCTAAAGCGGTGCGTATGCTTTTTATCACGAAGAATAGTTCCGAGCACACTTCGATCATACGAGCACACTTCGATCATAATTGCAGCCTCTTCACTTGCAGACATCGCTGCTGCCCGTAATTCTTCGTCAATCCCGCAACACCAAATGTCCCCTTCTCGTATACTACTGCCAACGTGAACTTTCACACCGGAGCTCACCAAATTCTGCTCACATGACACTTCGCTATTATTCACAGCTACTAACCAAGTTGAAGCCAAAGCTGACGTTTTATGTTTGGTGGGCTGAGCTTTTCCGCTCAGTGATGCACTTCTGCCGCACCATTGGCCGATGTTGTGTAGGGTTTCGGACACCGGCCCCGGTGCCTGTGGCAAGCTCATGCGAGGGCCGGCGTCCGA
>CAWUIN010000127.1:0-7144 GCA_963922535.1 uncultured Hyphomicrobiaceae bacterium
CTGGTCTCATTCGATACGACGAGCAGAAACTCCAACTTACCAATCATTGATTATATCGAAAGTTATCTCAGCGGTTACGGTGTGGAATGTTATCGCGTGCCCGATGATACCGGCAAAAAATCAAGCCTGTTTGCCACGATCGGTCCAATTGGCGTTCCAGGCGTTGGTCTTTCCGGTCATACGGATGTGGTTCCCGTCGATGGTCAGGAGTGGGATACCGCCCCTTTTAAGCTGACTGAGAAGAACAACAGGCTGTATGGCCGGGGCAGCTGCGACATGAAGGCCTTCCTGGCCTGTGTTATGGCATCTGTGCCTGACTTTAACCGTCGCAGTCTCAAAATGCCTCTGCATATCGTATTTTCATACGACGAGGAAGTGGGCTGCACAGGCGTGCGCCCCATGATCCGGCAGTTCGGCGAACGTTTGACTAGGCCGCGCATGGTAATCGTCGGTGAGCCAACCTCAATGACCGTCGTCGATGCCCACAAAGGCCCAGCACGATGGCATGTCACCATAACGGGGAGACCGGCGCATTCGAGTATGGCGCACCTCGGCGTCAATACCATCGCAGCGGCCGGTGAACTGCTCGGCGAACTCGCGATAATGGAGGAAGAGCTCAAACAGGGCCCGCACAACACTCGTTTTGCCCCACCTTACACAACGTTGCAGGTTACCGAAATCAAAGGTGGCGCTGCTAGCAATATCGTGCCGGAAAAAACCTGGTTTGGCTGGGAAGTTCGTGGCTTGCCCGGCATCGATCACGATGAGATTGAGGCCAGATTCCTTACCAAGGCAAAAACCGTGGCGATGCGCATGCGGGAACAGGCGCCGGAAGCCAGCATCGAGGTTCTGCGTTGGAATCAAGTCCCGGCTTTTGCTGCTGCCCCTGAGGCCGAAGTTGTGTCACTGGCCCTTAAGCTGGCCGAACAGAATGAGACATTCACGGCTTCTTATGCAACCGAAGCAAGCCTGTTCGAAGTCGCCGGCGTGCCATGCGTCGTCTGCGGGCCGGGAGATATCGCGGATGCCCATACCCCGAATGAGTCGATTGCCAGGAGTGAAATCGAAAAGTGCCTTATGTTTCTTGAACGTCTTGGGGATTGGGCGGAATCTTGATGCGCAGGCGGTCAGATCGTGCGCGGTAGAGACTAATTTCCGCAGCAGCATTGTGTTCTCTTGATGGCCGCAGATTGGGCAGCAGCATGATCCCAAAATGTGATGGGACCGTTTGAATAGTTTGAATAGGCTGAAAAGTTGGATCAAACCATCAGGAGAATGCGATGTGGGGCACTGAGAGGATGGAGTATAAGGGCCGGATAATAGAAATATTCGAAAATGCGGGACAGTATTGGGGCTATGTGAATGACAGCCACCTTTATAGTTCACCATCCCGAGGACAAACTATCGAGTTTTGCAAGGACTATATCGATTCTGCAGAAGACAAGGAAAACCAGTAATATCAACACTGGCAGGCATTTTGTGGCTTGCACAATCTATAATCTCAAGCGCCTTTATTATCTTCTTCGTTCTCATCAAGCAAAATACGCTCGGCTGCACCCTGCATATCGTCGTACTGGCCGGTGTTGATCGACCAGATGAACGCCAGCAGGCCTAAAAAACCGAGAAATAAGGCAATTGGCAGCAGAATAACGATCTGGTTCATGTTTCCGTCTCCAATGGTTGCCGGGGATTGTTAAAGCGCAGGCGGATGCTGTTTGCAACGACAAGAATGGACGATGCGGACATCGCAATGGCAGCAATCAGCGGGGTGACCAGACCAGCGCATGCAAGCGGAACTGCGATGCAATTATACGCAATGGCAATGGCGATATTTTGCTTGACGAGGCGATCCGTCTGCCGTGCGGTATCGCGGGAGATGACAACACCAGAAAGACTGCTTCCCGTCAGCACAAAATCCGCTGCCTGCCGGCCGACATCGGACCCCGAGGAAGGGGCCATCGAGGCATGACCGGCGGCCAGCGCTGGCGCATCGTTCAAGCCATCGCCAACCATCAGTACGCGGCGACCTTCGCTTTGTAATTTCTCAACATGGGTAATTTTGTCAGCGGGCCGCAGATCGGCGAAAGATGTCTTGATGCCAAGCCGTTCCGCTGTTTCGCGGACAACGGCAAAAGTGTCACCGGACAGGATCTGAACGTCGAGACCTGCTGCCTGCAACTGCCGGACTGCTGTGCTTGCAGCTGGTCGCAATTCATCAATCATTGCAAAAGCTGCAACGCCGCCGTTTTCCTCTGCAAGCCATACAGCCGACAGCGCAGGGGGGACGACCAGCACGGCAGGCGCATCGGCAGCGATGCTACCGGCCCAGGACGGACGGCCAAGGCGCACGATGCGTCCGTTGACGCGCGCTTCAATGCCAAGCCCGGGATGCTCCTCGATATCGGATAGCGTTGGGACAGCCTGCGCCGGGGTATCTTTCGAGAACGCAGCGATGGCGCGCGCTGCCGGATGCCGGGAGGTTTGCGCCAGCGCCGATGCAAGTGCCAGTTGATCCGCATCGGCATTGGTTTCAACAACGCACAGTTCGCCCTTAGTCAAGGTGCCGGTCTTATCGAAAACGACGGTATCGACTTCAGCAAGGCGCTCGAAGGCGCTGCCGTCCTTGATCAGCACACCATGGTCAAACAGACGACCGGCGCCAACCACATGGACGATTGGCACGGCAAGGCCGAGTGCGCACGGGCATGTGATGATCAGCACTGAAATTGCCACGTAGGCCGACATATGCCAATCGCCTTGGCTTGCAATCAGCCATGCCAGGAATGACGTCAGGGCCAGAAGATGGACTGCGGGGGCATAAATCGAAGCTGCCCGGTCAGCGATCCTCATATATCTGGCCTTGCCATTCTCAGCCGCTTCCATCATGGCAATGACCTCAGCAAGGAAAGACTGATCCGCCGTCTTCGTTGCTTCGATTATCAGCGGACGTGTCAGGTTGAGGGTGCCGGCTTCGATTGCAGCGCCATCTTCGATAGTGAAACTGGCGCTTTCGCCGGTAACCAGAGACCTGTCAATATCGCTGCCGGCGCCGCGTACGATGCCATCAACCGGCACACGCTCGCCGGCGGCAACCTGAAGCCGGTCGCCCGGCTTGATCTCGGCGGCCGGCACGTAGTGCTGAGAGCCATCCTGCGCAATCCGCACAGCACCCTTGGCGGCAAGACTGGCCAGCAGTTTAACTGCATTGCGGGCCCGCGTGCGCATCATGTGATCCAGCGCGCGGCCGATTAACAGGAAGAATAAAAGCATCAGCGCAGCATCGAAGTAGGCATGCTGGCCGCCTTGCAGGCTTTCCCATATGCTCATGGCAAGCGCCAAAGTGATTGCCAGCGAAATTGGCACATCCATATTAAGTCTGCCATGGGCCAGTGCATTGGCAGCAGAGGCAAAAAACGGCCGGCCGGAGAAGGCGGACGCCGGAATGGCAATCAGACCGGAGATCAGATGAAACAGGTCGCGGGTCTCTGCATCCGCTCCGGACCAGACTGAGACGGACAGAAGCATGACATTGGCCGCAGCGAAGCCGGCGACCCCGAGACATAAAAGCAGGTGGCGGAGGAGATTATCGTCTTCGTCGGCGGATAATGCGCCAAGTTGCAACGGCATATGCGCAAAGCCCTGCCGGTCGAGCTCCGCCGATAAGGCGGTTGCGCTGGTCTTTTTATGCTCCCAGAGGACTCGCACACGACGTGTCGACAAGTTGGCGCGGACGGAGATCACGCCATTGAGCTTGGCAAGTTCGCGCTCGATGCGCCGCACGCAGCCGGCGCAATGCATCTCCGGCACATGGAATTCAGTCTGCAGCGTCTTGCTGTCAATGATACGCGATGCAGCGCGCAGACGCTGATCATCGAGTGATTGCTCAGAGGCCCTGGGAAAATTATCATTGAGAGACGCCTCTATTGCCATTGATTATTCCTCCTGCCCGGAGGCCCCATCTTCACCAACGTAGAGGCGGCTGTCCCGGCGGTAACGGCTGTCGCCGGTGCCGCCGGAGACCTTGAGAGCCCATATTCCGGCTTTTAGTGTCGCAGCTGCCCGATAGAGGCCGTCACCTACATACTCGAGACCAACAGTTTGATCTGCCTGCTCAAACGCAGGGCGGCCGTAATTGAGCTTCAGCCCGTCGATAACAACGGGTTGGCCTTGGCGATCGCGTAAAGAAAATTGTATTGCGCCGCCCTCGTACTGTAAGTCCGATGTCCAGCCACGTTGCTGCTGCAGGCGTGCTTCGCGCAATTCTGCGTTGAAATTCTGGCTGGCAACATAGCTGTTCGTGACAACGAGCCCTGTCCAGGTGCGCCCGGCAAGGATCGCCATCGTAATATTGACACTGACAATAACCCCGAAGAACAGGAGCATTACGATCAACATGTGCCAGCCCGTGAATGTGCCACTTTTTTCTTGGTTCTGAAAGATTTTCATTGCTTCACCCTCCGCTTTACTCTCTCAGTTCATTGGCTTGGAGATTCGAACCGTGCCTGGTAGGTCGTCATTTCAGGACCACCGATCTCTTGCACGACAAACTCAAAGTCCAGGCGGCTCTTGGCCAGCTTATTGCGTGGGACCTTGACAAACACCTTGATCTTGCGGAGCTGATCAGGTCTGACGTCGACGATGAGTTTATCCGATTGTGACTGGGCGGCCCCGGCAAGGCTGATTTGGCCGCCTTCAAGGCCGCTCAGGTAAAGCTCAAAGCTGCGCGGTTCGGGTTTCATATTGAGAATTTTGACATCATACCCATTGCGGATGGCACCATCGCTCAGCGTGACGTAAAGCGGATTGCGATCGCGGCTGACATTGATGTCAAGGCGGTCGCGGAGCATCAGTGCCGCGAGAAGTGCAAGGCCACATAGTGACCAGATGGCAAAATAGATCAGCGTTCTGGGCCTGATAAATGAGCTGAAACCGGTGTGTGCAATCGCTTTGGAGATGTGGCCGCTTTCGCCGCGCACCAGCGATGGTTTGATTTGTGAGGTATCCCACACTCTGTCGCCGGCGCGGTCGACCAGCCGGGCGCCGGCGGTTGCCATGTTGGCGTTGTATTCCCCAAGCGTTGCATAGGAGATGAGACCGCGCTCAAAACCAAGCTTGTCCATAACACTGTTGCAGGCATCGATGCACAGTGCGCAGGTAATGCATTCAAGTTGCTGGCCGTCACGGATGTCGATGCCCATTGGACAGACTGCAACGCAGGCATTGCAGTCGACGCAGTCTCCCACCGGCCTGCCTTCCGCACGGGTCTTTTTGGTATGGCGCGAGCGAGGCTCACCGCGCCAGTCGTTGTAAGTGACGGTGAGCGAGTGTTCGTCAAGCATCGCTCCCTGTATCCGCGGCCATGGACACATGTAGGTGCACACCTGTTCGCGCAGCAGGCCGCCGAATGTGTAAGTTGTTGCAGTGAGCAGAGCAACCGTCGCGTAGGCTGCAAACGATGCCTCGCCGACGATAAGTTCATTCAGCAATGTCGGGGCATCGGCAAAATAAAAGATCCAGGCGCCGCCTGTTGCAACCCCGATCAGCAGCCATGTCGTGTGTTTTGCGATGCGCTTTGCGGCTTTGCCGGCAGACATCGGTGCAGCATCGAGTTTGATGCGGGCGTTGCGGTCGCCCTCAATAGCGCGCTCGACCACCAGGAACAGATCAACCCAGACCGTTTGCGGGCATGTATAGCCGCACCACGCGCGGCCAACCGTCGATGTGATCAGAAACAGGCCGATCCCGGCCATGATGAGCAGGCCAGCAACGAAGAAAAACTCTTGCGGCCAGATTTCAATAAAGAAAAAATAAAACCGTGTATTGGCTAGATCGATAAGCACCGCCTGGTCGGGGGCATGGGGACCGCGGTCCCAGCGCAACCATGGCGTGACATAATAAATGCCGAGCGTCACAAGCATGACCAGCCATTTTAGGTTACGGAAGAATCCGTGTGTACGGCGCGGATGAATTTTCTTACGCGCGGTGTAAAGCTCGCGATATTCTTTAGAGTTCGTCGGCTCCACCAAGAAGGTTTCAACCGTCGTATCGTGTTCTGCTGACATCGGTGTACCTTCTGCAGCCTATAAAGAATTGCGGAGGGCCATATGCCCTCCGCCGTCCATGCGTATTTATTCGGTCTCAGCTGCCGACGTTTTTTCGCCGCCACCGAGACTGTGCACATAAAGTGCAAGCTTGCGCACTTGCGCTTCACTAAGGCGTTCCAGCCAGGGTGGCATCACGCCGTGGCGCGGTGCCGTAATCTGCCGGATCAGCGATTCGCGATCGTTGCCATAAAGCGCCAGAGCATCCGCGAGGTTCGGTGCGCCGAATTCGCGGCCGCCGAGGCCGTTCTCACCATGACAGGCGGCGCAATTTTCTGCAAAAATCGTTTTACCGGCTTTTGCTTCCTCCGCGCCGTACTCCTGATCGGAAATTTTCAGGACATATTCCGTAACATCGGCAATTTCCCTGGATGTCAGAATTCCGTCTTTACCGAAGGCCGGCATCTGGGAGAAGCGGGCGTCTTCGTCGTCTTCGTTGCGCACGCCGTGCGCGATCGTTGTCCTGATCGCATTAAGATCCCCGCCCCATAACCAGTCATCATCATTAAGGTTGGGAAATCCTGCCGCGCCCTGAGCGCCGGAACCGTGGCATTGCGAACAGTAGACCTTATAAAGCGACCTGCCGCCCGCAATGGCATAGCGGTAGAGCTGCTCATCGTCGCTGACCTCTTGCAGCGGTGTGCTGGTCAGCTTGACGTCGAGTTCCGACTTTGCCTCCTTTACGGCCGCCATCTGCTTCTCGGCGAGACCGCGTGCGGTTTCGCCGGAGATGCCGCCCGTTGCCGTCTCAATCAGCGGAATGGCGGGGTAGTAGATCATGTAGCCAATCGCAAACGCGATCGTTGCGTAAAAGGTCCACACCCACCAGCGCGGCATTGGAGTATCGAGTTCCTTGATCCCGTCCCACTCGTGTCCGGTTGTCTGGGTGCCGGAGATCTCATCGATCTCAGCCTTATGATCGTCATGCTTATGATCGTCAGTTGCCATGGGGCTCATCCTCCCGAAAAGGTATCTGGGCATAGTCGTCCGAACGTTTCCTGGTGCCGGGACGGAAAGTAAAAACGATGATTCCAACGAAGACG
>CAWUIN010000128.1:0-7143 GCA_963922535.1 uncultured Hyphomicrobiaceae bacterium
CCGCCCACCCCCGCCCCCTTTTTTCTTTCCGCACCCTTTGGAGCCCCAGCGCTATTCTCCGGAGTGACCTGAGTACCCACGTCCGCTCTCCCGCGCAACGCAGCAGCCTTTTTTCTTGCCGGAGCCTTCGGGGCGGCAGCTTTATTGCCCTCAGCTTTCTTCGTACGACCGGCCGCAGGCTTGGCTGGGGTGGCAGCTTTTTTCCTTGCAGGAGCCTTTGGAGCAGCAATCTTATTGGTGTCAGTCTCCCCTACGCCAGCCGCTGAAGCAGAACTTTTCTTCACCGCAGAACTCTTGACGGCTTTTGCTGCCGCCTTTGGCGCAACGTTTTTCCGCAGCGACTTTTTTTCAGCCTCATCAGATGTGGCAACTACTTTTGCTGCTTTTGCTTGCTTAGAAAGTTTTGCAGCGGCCTTGCTTGTTACCGCAGTCTTTCGTGTCGTTGCCTTTACGCTCTTGCGAGCTGTTGTTTTTTGAGCAACCGTTTTCTTCGCAGTGTTTTTTTGAACCGGTTTTTTTGATTGTACAGTTACAGACATGTTGTTATCTCCATAAATTATGTGATTGATTCGGATGAAAAAATCATGCGCGAATTCGAATAATTTGTTTATATAAAAAAATATTTAACATGATAAAAAACATAAAATCCTGAAAACTGTTGCAACAATGACTCAAAAATTAATCCTTCTAAGCCTTACCAGACTGCCGCATTTAAAACGTGCAACGTTATTCTTTCGAAATATGGCTTTGCAATTAAAAGATATTTTTGCTGCGCACCTCAAATGGAGCGGACAAGGCATTGGCATTTGGCAGACACAGTGCGACAGTTCACAGGCTGCAACATCGCATAACGGGCAAGTAGAAAATACTGTCACAGCGAGTTAAGTTACCAGTCAAGGAAAACGGTTTAGCCGATATTGATATGACCTATGATTTATTGAAAATGTACGATGCCCGTATCGCCGCAGGAGAATTGCAAAGTGATGCAGCTCAAAGGATGACGGCTGAGCGGTTCAATTTGCTCATCACTGAATTAGAAAACTGGCGCAAGACGCAGGCAGGCCTCAAACGATTGTTTCGCGCAAGCCAGCCACCTCCAAAGGGCCTTTATATTCATGGCAGCGTTGGCCGCGGCAAGACAATGCTGATGGACATGTTCCATGATGCAGTACAATTCAAACACAAACGGCGGCTACACTTTCATGAATTTATGGCTGATGTGCATGAGCGAATCGGGCAAGCACGCAAGATCATCGACGGCGATCCCATACCGCATGTTGCACAAGCGCTTGCAACGCAGGCAAAGCTGCTGTGCTTCGATGAACTGCACGTCACAGACATTGCCGACGCCATGATCCTCGGGCGTCTTTTCAAGGCGTTGTTCGAGAGCAATGTGGTCATGGTTGCAACATCGAATGCGCAACCGCATGAGCTTTACAGGAATGGTCTTAACCGCCAGCTCTTTCTACCGTTTATCGATCTCATTGCTCATTACATGGAAGTCCTGGAATTGGATTCCGTTAAAGATTTCCGCATGGAGAAATTATCCGGCCGCCGCCTCTACTTCTCGCCCATAGATGATGAAGCGGGCGCTGGAATGGACACCCTATGGTCTGAGATGACAAATGGCGCCCCTTTTAAGGCGTGTGTTCTGGAAGTGAAGGGGCGTAATGTTGATGTTCCACGCGCGACGATGGGAGTTGCACGGTTCAATTTTGCAGATCTCTGCGCCAAACCGCTTGGCGCGCTCGATTACCTGGCCATTGCGCGCACATTTCACACGGTCATGATCGATGGTATTCCCATTCTTACTCCCGCGCGTAGAAATGAGGCGCGGCGCTTTATTAATTTGATCGACACGCTTTATGACAATCATATCTGCCTTGTAGTCTCGGCGGCAGCGGAGCCTGATTCTATTTATCCTGCCGGCGATGGCGCCGATCTGTTTCAGCGCACCGCGTCACGCCTGATCGAAATGCGCAGTGAAGAGTATCTCAATGCCCGGTCTGAAAGACATTTGGTCGATTCCGATCAGGATTAGCCCGGGGCTCGCTCCAAATCAATATCAACGGCCCCTAACAAGGAATATTGTCGATAAGTCTGGTTCGGCCGAGCCATCCTGCGGCCAGCAAACGGCATGGCATGCCTGAAGAATTGGTCACAGGCTGCAACGTTTCGGCATCGCGTATTGCAACGTAATCGACGGCGTTAAAACCGGCCTGCTCAAGTGCTTTAACCGCGGCTTTACAAACCTCGTGCGCAGACCTGCCAAAATGAAAAGAACGCGCCGCATCCTGAAGAATACAGTGCAGCGATGGCGCGATTGCACGCTCCTTATCCGAGAGGTAGGCGTTACGCGAACTCATGGCGAGGCCATCGGTTTCGCGCACGGTTCCACATGCTGCAATATCGAGGGGCAGGTTCAGATCGCGCACCATCTGACGCACGACGCACAATTGCTGGTAGTCCTTTTCACCGAATAGCGCGATATCTGGCTGCACTTGCGCGAACAGTTTGCAGCACACCGTCGCCACGCCGGCGAAGAAATGCGGGCGGAAATCCGTTTCAAGACCAACCGCCGCACCTTGAAGGGCAATCGTGGTTGCAAATCCGCCCGGATACATCACCTCTGCAGATGGCGCCCAGACCAGATCGCAATCAACTGAGGCCAACTTCTCAAGGTCGGCATCGAATGTGCGCGGATACATGCCAAAATCTTCATCGAGCGCAAACTGGGCCGGGTTCACAAAAATCGATGTCACTACACGGTCGCACCTTGTTTTAGCAGTACGCACGAGCGACAGGTGGCCTTCATGCAGAGAGCCCATCGTCGGGACCAGCGCGACTGTCTGGCCGGATTGGCGCCACTGGCGAACCTCGGCCCGCAACTCAGGCAACGCCGAAATAAAACTTGCTTTAGAATTTTCCTCGGCCACGTGAAAATCATACCCGTTATTCTGAAGTTGACGAAAGAAATTTGGTATTGCTATCAAAGCAATATGTTAGCATGAAAGATCATAATTTCTTTAAGAGCAATTTTGAATTGTAAAGCATGCCCTGTTACATCTTGTCGACCGCACTCAGACTTCGGCATCTGGATTTGGCTCTGTCCCGGTTAAAACGCTAAAAGTTTCGCGTGGATTTCACTGGCCAGCCACAATGATCTACCGATACTGTGAAAGCAAACTGCAATTTTTTGGAGAATGCGATATGGCCACGCTTGTTCCGGTGAGCGATGCTTCCCAAGCTACCTCTGGCCTGCCGCCGCGGGGCGAACTTGACCGCTACCATCTCGCCGATGAAAACCGCCTTGTCAGCGGTCTTGCAGAACGCGCCATTTACACCGCCGATGAGCGCATCAAGATAGACCAGCTGGCACGCCGGCTGGTGCAAGGCTCGCGCGATAGTGGCAGCCAGCAAGCTGGCATAGATGCTTTCATGAAAGAATACGGCTTTTCTAATGAAGAGGGGATCATTCTTTTATGCTTGGCCGAAGCCCTTCTGCGCATCCCCGATGCTGAAACAGCCGACGCCTTAATTGCCGACAAGATCGGCGGCGGAACCTGGGAACGCCATATGGGGCATTCGGATTCTCTCATGGTCAACGCCTCGACCTGGGGCCTTATGCTGTCCGGCCGCGTTATCAAGCTGACCGAGCCGGATGAAGGCTTTAACGTTGCAAATCTGCTGAACCGCATGGTTAAAAGCGCCGGTGAACCGGTAATCCGCAATGCGCTTCGCAGCGCCATGCGCGTCTTGGGCGACCAGTTCGTGCTGGGCCGTACGATCGAAGAAGCGCTCCGCCGGGCTGCGCCGTTAGAAGCAAAAGGATATCGCTATTCTTACGATATGCTTGGAGAAGCAGCGCGCACCGAAGCCGACGCAGAACGCTACTTCGACCGCTACATGAGCGCGCTTAGAGCCGTTGGCAAAGCGGCCGGTAAATTAAACAGCCAATATAAGGATGCGATCTTCGCCCGCCCCAGCCTGTCTGTCAAACTTTCTGCAATCCATCCACGCTTTGAGCCCGGCAAAGACAAACAGCTTGAAGCCGAATTGCTCCCCAGACTAAAGCAGCTGGCCTTTGAGGCGCGTGCACTGAACATTGGCCTGACCATCGATGCGGAAGAACAGAGCCGCCTTGAGATAACACTCGATATGTTTGGTGCCTTGGCTTTACATCCTGAGCTTGCTGGATGGGACGGAGTAGGCATTGCCGTGCAGGCCTATAGCAAACGCGCAATCCCAACGCTCAGGTGGCTGCGACTGCTGGCGCAGAAAAGCGCGCGCCGCATTCCAGTCCGCCTGGTCAAAGGGGCTTACTGGGACAGTGAGATCAAGTGGGCGCAGGAACAGGGGCTGCCAGACTATCCTGTGTTTACACGCAAGCTGCATACAGACGTTTCATATCTGGCATGCGTACGCCTTTTAAATTCCGACCCCGATATCTTTTATCCTCAATTTGCAACTCATAATGCCCACACCGTTGCAAGCGTTGCGATTGCCGGAAATAATAAGGTCTTTGAATTCCAGCGCCTGCATGGCATGGGCGAAAATCTCTATAACCAGATCCTTGGCGATGAAAGCATACACCAAAGTTGCCGGATTTACGCCCCGGTCGGTGGCCATAAGGATCTGCTCGCATATCTTGTACGCCGCCTTTTGGAGAATGGCGCCAACACCTCTTTTGTTAACCGCCTGAGCAACGATGCACTTGCGATCGAGGATATCGTTGCCGATCCGGTTCAGTTGATCGAACAAGAGCGTGAGAATGTCGGTAAACTTTCACGGCCGGCAATCCCAAGGCCGCCCGAACTTTTTGGCCGCGCGCGCCGCAACAGCCTCGGCCTGGCCTTGAGTGAGCGCTCTGTGCGTAATGAAATCCTGGCGGCTATGGGCGAGGCGCTGCGTGAAGGCTTTGCTGCCGCACCGCTTGTTAATGGCAGCTCACAAAAGGCCGGCGAAGAGGGAATATTTGCACTTTGCCCGCATGACAGGCGGCAAAGAATCGGAAAAGTTGTAACAGCAGATAATGCTGCGTGCGACACGGCAGTGGCATCGGCCACCAACGCCGCTGAAAGCTGGAACCGCCTGGGCGGCGAAGCCCGCGCTGAACTGTTAGAAAAAGTTGCCAATCTCTACGAACATAACCGGGCCCGCTTGATGGCGGTTATTGTCCGCGAAGCGGGAAAGACACTCGATAACGCACTCGGCGATGTCCGCGAAGCTGTTGACTTCCTGCGCTATTACGCCAGGGAGGCACGGCGCCTTTTTGCCGGGCCCACACGCCTGCCAGGCCCGACGGGGGAGGTCAACGAGTTGCGCCTGCACGGCCAGGGACCTTTTGTGTGTATCTCACCGTGGAATTTTCCACTCGCTATTTTTACCGGCCAGATCGCAGGCGCTCTGGCGGCTGGCAATCCTGTTCTGGCCAAGCCCGCCGAACAGACCCCACTGACGGCTTACGCCGCCATCAAGCTGTTCCACGAAGCTGGCGTGCCAGCAGATGCGCTCCACCTGTTGCCGGGCAACGGTATGGTTGGGGCCAGGCTCATCAATGACGAGCGTGTCCGCGGTGTGGCTTTTACCGGCTCAAACGCAACCGCATCGCATATCCAGAAAGCGCTGGCCGCGCGCCAAACCGGGATTGTGCCGTTTATTGCAGAGACCGGCGGCATTAATGCCATGATCGTGGATTCTTCCGCCTTGCCCGAACAGGTCACGCGGGATGTCGTGCACTCTGCGTTCGATTCTGCCGGCCAGCGCTGTTCTGCCACCAGGGTTGTTTTTATCCAGGACGATGTTGCAGACTCGATGATCGACATGATCGCTGGGGCAACGGACTTGCTCGCGATTGGTGACCCAATCGATTACGGAACCGATGTCGGCCCGGTCATCGACGAAGCTGCCAAAGACAGGCTTGAAGCGCACAAGGCTCGCATGCTTAAAAATGCGAAGCAGATTATCGATTGCCAGTTGCCGCATGAATGCGCGCCAGGCACCTATGTGTCGCCGGCGATCTTTGAAATTGAGGCTATGTCGGACCTCGATGGCGAGGTGTTCGGTCCCATTCTGCACGTCGTCCGTTACAGCCAGAGCCATCTCGATGCGGTTTGCGATGCGATTAATAAGGCAGGCTATGGCCTGACACTTGGCGTGCACACAAGGATTGAGCGCACGGCACGCCAGATTGCAGAGCGCGTCAAGGTCGGCAACATTTATATAAACCGCAATCAAATCGGCGCTGTTGTCGGCGTCCAGCCGTTCGGCGGCCGCGGCCTTTCCGGCACCGGACCAAAAGCCGGCGGCCCGAACTACCTGATGCGCTTTGCCACCGAACGCGTCGTTACAACCGACATCACGGCCACCGGCGGCAATATTCAGCTCCTCAATTTAGCCGAGGAGTAGACATATTATTGTTTATAAGACAAGTATGGCGCGAGAACAGGCTGAGCGGTATGAGCAATAACAGCAAGGATAAGATCAATCAGCCGCTAATTGATACGCAGTCCCCGGGCGCTTCCAAACTTCCAGGCACTCCTGATACGGCGGGCCAGGGCGCGCTCTCGCAGAACAACGAGGTGGCAGGCTTCATCGCACAGATGCAAGCGATGGCGCCGCCCGTACGCCAGGGCCACGGCCATGGCCGCCTGATTTTCGCGATGGATGCCACGATGAGCCGGCAGCCTACCTGGGATATGGCGCTGGCCCTGCAGGGAGACATGTTCGAGGCAGTCGCGCGCATTGGCGGGCTTGACGTACAGCTTGTCTATTTCCGCGGCTTCAAAGAGTGCCGCTCATCGAAATGGGTGTCAAACCCTGCCTCGCTTGCAAAAATGATGACCACAGTGCAATGCGCCGGCGGGCTCACCCAAATTGGTAAGGTGCTCTCTCACACCCGACAGGAAAGCGAGGCGCGCCGTGTGAACGCACTCGTCTACGTCGGCGATGCAATGGAGGAAAACATCGATCACCTCTGCCAGAAGGCTGGCGAACTGGCGCTGCTCGGCGTACCGGTGTTCCTGTTTCAGGAAGGCCATAATCGTGCGGCCGAGGCTGCCTTCCGCGAAATTGCACGTTTGACAAAGGGTGCCTTCTGCCGCTTCGATGCTGGGTCTGCTACACAACTGCGTGCGCTGTTAT
>CAWUIN010000129.1:0-7037 GCA_963922535.1 uncultured Hyphomicrobiaceae bacterium
TTGGAAACTGTCAAGCGCCTGAGGCAGGTTGCCTTGCGCCACGAGAACGTCGCCGCGTTCATTGAAGGCAACTGATAAATCACTCTGTGCGGTAAGATCGTTTGTATCGATTTTCGCGATTGAGCGCATGATGCCTTCGGCTTCGGCAACGTATTGTTTTTGCTTGTCTGTCTGACCGAGGATCGCATAGTTGCGGGCAAACTGGATGAGCATCCAGGCCTTCTGGCGCTTAAGCTCTGGCGTCTCACGGCCAAGCTCGGCCATGTCGTCAAACAAGCCTTCAGCTTGCTGGAGCAGCTCAAGCGTAACAGTGCGTGGAATACCAAACTCGTTGGATCGGCGAACTGCCGTATCAATGATGCCAGACGCACGCTTGAGTGTTGCGATCAGGAATTTCTCGTTGGTCTTGAGCTGCTGCCAGGCAAAAACCGCGCTGCCCGTTGCTGCGATGGTCAAAAGCGCAAGAACAGCAATCACGGCATTGCGGAACCGGGCCGACTTACGTCTTGCACGCTCTGCCCGCCTGTAGACATCATCAGAGGCAAGCCCTGTCAGTCCTGCAACAATTTTGGCAAGGCCAAGCTGAGGGCCGTCGCCTGTTTCCCGCAGGTCGGTCCCAAGGATTGTGACCGGCTTTTCGGAGATTGATCCGTCTGCATCCAAATCGTAGCGTAACGCCGGAGGGAAATTATCGGGGGCTGTGCCGTCAATCAGAACGGGAATGACAGGACGGCCGGGATGGCGATGACGAAAAAGACGAACCTCTTCATTGACATGGTAACTGGCTGCCGCGGCCGGTGAACACAGCACAACGAGCGCCTGCGACGCATCAAGCGCTGCGATTGTCGCCTCTGTGAGTGAGTGTCCGCCGGTAAATTCCTCGCGATCGCGAAAAATCGGTCGCAAGCTTTTCGGCACCGGTCCCATTGTGTCCGTCTCGCGGTCGACCAGGTCTTTATCGAGGCGAAACTTCTCAAGCTGCGCGTGCAACCGCGTTGCCTCACGCGTATTAACATGAGAATAAGAGAGGAACGCACGATATTTGATGGCAGTTGGATCGGACATGAATGAACCACCGAAAACTGTTAAATATACGCTGCCGTTAAGATAGAAGATTTAAAGCGCAAAGTAACAAAAAATTTTGGGCATCCGCCAGATTTTAGCGCATAAAGAGCCATATTGGACACTATCGCGGCCTGAACGGTGAGCCAAAAACAGAGTTTTAAAGTGCCGTTTTCATCTAATTGATTTTGCGTGTAAAATATTTTCTGGTTTGAAACGGCAGCCGCCGGCATGGGTGTTTAACATCGCAAGCTGCTGCTGGTCATTATCCGTCGCGATTTCCCGAACGATTGCTCAGAGCGCCGTGCATAAAAAGAGCTAAACCTGCCGCCGTGATTTGATTGCGGCGGCGAGCGTGCCTTCGTCCATGTAATCGAGTTCACCGCCGATGGGCATGCCCTGCGCAAGCCGCGTGACCGTGACGTCGGTTTCTTCCAGCATATCCATCAGATAGTGAACCGTCGATTGGCCCTCGACGGTGGCATTCAGCGCCAGGATGATTTCCTTGACCGCCGGGTCTTGTGCGCGTTCGATCAACATGGGTATTCTAAGCTTCTCGGGACCGATGCCATCAAGTGGAGACAGGTGCCCGCCGAGCACGTGGAACAGTCCCTTTACCACGCCGGCACGCTCCAGGGCCCAGAGATCGGCGATTTCTTCGACGACAACGATAACGCTTGGGTCACGGCGCGGATCGGAGCATATCGTACACGGCGAGATCGTGTCGATATTGCCACATTGCTCACAGCCAACCAGTTTTTCAGCTGCGACACGCAAAGCTTCAGCAAGCGGCAGGAGCAGTTCCTCACGGCGTTTGATGAGCGCCAGTGCCGCTTTGCGCGCCGAGCGATGACCGAGCCCGGGGAGGCGCCCCAGAAGCTGAATCACGCGCTCGATTTCAGGGCCGCCGATTTTATTTCTGCTCATGGAATGTGGTCTCGAAGCGGGTATGAGTTTTGAAATCTTCTATGTGCGGTGTATATACGTTTGCCTGAGATCGAAAGGTTGTTAGTTTGCTTGTTAGGTCGTGTCATCAATTACTGCGCGTGCTAATCGATGACACGACCTAAGACTTCCTTTTACAAAATACTGTCAGCCAATGTCAGCCAATCAGACGGGAATATATCGCACTAAGGTGCTAAAATTATCGCCAGAACAGGACGCATTGTTTCGCGAGCCGGTTGAGCGTTTGCGAATACGGCAAATCACGGTCGAAAAATACCAGCAGGAAATCATGGAACTGCTGTGCACTCTGGATCTCCATAAGGAATTTGCCGGCGCTATCAGCGCCGTGCGCGGCAACAGCGCAGCGGAATGGCTGGTGCGGCGGCATATCGGCGCATGCCGCTACACGGTCCAGGTCTATGGTGTCGAAGCGGGGGAAGTGCATCCGCCGCACCATCATCATAACCTGATATCGACGCAAATGGTTCTGGAAGGCTGCGTGCATCTGCGGGCCTACGAAAGGGTAGGGCGCAATGTCAATGGTCAGCTTCTGCTGCGTCTGGTGCGCGATGATAGGCTTGGCCCGGGCGATGTTTTCCAGGTTTCGGAATGGCAATGCAATGCCCATTGGTTTGGCGCCGTTGATCAGGCAGCCTTGATATTCAGCGTTGACGCGCGTGGATTTGAGCAAAAAACATTCGACACACCCGATTGCACGGGATTTGGGCGCCGCTATCTTGATCCAACGCGATGCGAGAGCGAAGGGGTGATTGTATGCGAGAGCCTTGACAGGGAGGAGGCCATGCGCCGCTTCAGGCATCGCCCCTTGTCTTCTTTCTCTGGCATGTTTTAAGAAAGTCGAAAACTATACTGCAATTATACTGAATATGAGGTAAGCAGATAGAATAGTAAGCGTGCGATCTAAAGTAAACCTGATTACTGTGATTTGTCCGCTGCAAGTGCGCTAAAGATTTGACTTTGCAGTAAACAACTCAAAATCCTTACTTTGGCATGATTTTTTTCACGTTTCTGGCTTTATTGAGAGATTTTGCTTCCAGCGGAAACACCGCAGTAATCAAGAAAGTAAATGCTCTCCACCCAAAGCCGGGCTAGAAATTACTGGCGCTACAACTTTCAACACATTCTGGCTTCCCAATTCTAGGCCGTGTCATCAATTAGCCGCCGGCTTCGCGCGGTAATTGATGGCACGGCCTAGCATAACGCTGTATTTTTTTTGAGGCTTCAGCAAAGAAAGAGTTCATTCTCTGTGTCAAGTAGGTTATCAATGCTTTATTACACGCTGGTTTGCAGGAAATGACCATCGCCGTTTATCACGTTTATTCCTGGTCAAGCCACTCAGAGACCTATGATATCGTGAAATATCTATGCTCGCGGGCATCGGAAAAACGTTATTTTTTGCCATCCGACGCCTATGTCAGATAATACTGGTTCGTCAACTGGCCTGACATGCATGACAGCCGTTGTAAATTAGGAGTGGTGATCATGAAGCTTTATGCGGTGCTGGCCGGCATTCTTGTGTTGATTGTTTCTATGGTGGCTGCACAGGCTTCCGAAGAGGTATGGCGTCCCAGTAAGCCCGTTGAAATCTGGGTAACGTTCGGCAAGGGCGCGCACGCAGACATCTGGGCTAAGCAAATCATTTCCATCATTGAAAAAGATCAGCTGTCATCGGTGCCGTTCAAGGTCGTCAATATCCCTAAAGGCGCTGGAGTAGAGGCATTCCCGCGATTTGGAAACCTGGAAAACGAAGAACACAAGCTGATGCTGGCGCTGCCGAATATTTATACCGTTCCTTTGTTCAAACCAAACGTCAAGTTTAACCTGCGACTTATGACGCCCATCGCCCTGATGGGATCAGAAGCACAAGCAATATGGATCAAATCACAAAAGCTTCAGGTTAATTCGGTCAAGCAGCTGGCCAATGCGGCACGCCAGAAAGGACGTATGTTCAAGATGGTGGGGCCGCCAGAAGGCACACCGCGCGCCATGCTCTCGCAGATGTTCATGGCGCTCCATGCAATTAACGGGACCTATGTTGGCATCAAAAGCATAGGTTCGACTGCACGCAAACTGGCTGAGGATGATTTTGACGCGGCGGTTTATAATCCTTCTGAACAATTCAAGCTTACAGACCCAGGCCGGGTTAAACCAATTGCCTTTTTTGCTGATCAGCGTGCGAGAAGTTTTCAAAGCATTCCTACTTTACCCGAACTCGGCTTACCATTAACCTACCATGCATGCCGCACGATTATTGGCCCCAAGGATATGAGCCCTGGCGCCCGCCAATATTATAAGGAGTTGTTCCGGAGGGTTTATGAGAGCCCGGAATGGCAAAAAATCCGTAAAGAGAAAGAGCATTTGGATCGCTTCCTTGTCGATCAGGAACTACAGGAGTTCATTGAAGCGCGTATTGCCAAGCATGAGCGGTGGAAAATGGCAGTTGAAGTTCTCCTGCAAACGAACTGAAAGACATTACGGTTATTGGGGTGAACAGCTTCAGTTTAAGCCACATATCAAGCTGGCACCTGATTACTGCGGTATTTCGGCTGCTATTGGATTTTCTCTTAAATTTCAACCACTTCTGTGCAGCTGCTTGGGCAGCGCAAGTTGTTAAATTTTATGTTTATAATCAGCAGGCTAAGCTGCTTCCAATGGAAACATCGCAGTAATCAGGTGAGATATTGTAACAATTTCTGCAGACTGGTATAAGCGTATTTCCGAGCATATGGCATATATATCAGTGCATAATGTATATTGAATATTGCATTCGTGTGCATCACATGGCCGAATACAATGTGAAAGATTTAAATTGAAAGACAGAAGTGCAGTTATGAAAGTTCAAAGTATCTCAACCAAAGCGGTTCTGGTAGCAGAACTGTCTCATATTCTCTGCTGCGGTCTGCCGATCTTTATCGCGATCATGAGTGTCGGCAGCCAGGCCGGGCTTGGCAGTGTTTTTATAACTTTTCACGGTTTGATCCACGAATATGAACGCTTCATCCTGGGAGGCTCGGGTTTGCTGATCGTATTCGGCCTGCTTTCCCATTATGTGAGCTATCAAATCAATTGCCAGACAACGGGCTGCAAAGGCGTGCATGAGGATTGCGCACCGAAGAAATTCCGTGTGGGATGGATTTTTACCATTGCGGTTGTTTTATACATAGCAAATATAACTTTTTATGTCTTCTCAGGTCATGGTTCGGAAATGCATAGATTTGGCTGAGGTGCTAGCTACGCGTTGTATCGTCTCTCACCTGCCGGCATCTTTCTTTTGCCTCATCGAAGGCGCAAATTCTGAGTGTATCATTGGTACCGCATCGGTTGTTGCGGCGCAGTGTGACGAGTAGAGCTTTCAGTCCTGGCGACTGCATTCATCGGCTTTCCACTGAGATGTCACGCCAACTGCCTTCGAATTCAAGCCAGCATAGGAACACAACATGTATGAGGATTTGAAACTCTACATCGACGGTGAGTTCACAGTCGGCAAGAGTGGCACTGGCGAAGAAGTGCTTAATCCATCCACAGATGCAGTGCTGGCCAGCGTGCCTCATGCCCAGCAGGTTGAAATGGATAAAGCGGTTCAAGCCGCTGAAAAAGGTTTTGCCGTTTGGCGCAGAATGTCGGCCTTCGAGCGCTACAAAATCATGCGCAAGGCGGCTGACCTGATACGTGCCCGTTGCGATGACATCGCTACGGTGATGACGCTGGAGCAAGGCAAGGTTAATGCCGAAGCCCAGATTGAAGTTATGGCAAGCGCAGACATTATCGACTTTCTTGCCGAAGAGGGCAAACGTGCTTACGGCCGTTTGATACCACCGCGCGCAGAAGGTGTCCGCCAAATGGTTATCGCTGAACCGGTTGGTATCGTGGCGGGCTTTTCGCCATGGAACTTCCCTGTGAGCCAGGCGGCACGCAAAATCGGTGCAGCCTTGGCTGCGGGCTGCGCAATCATTATAAAATGTCCGGAGGAAACGCCAGGCTCACCTATTGCGATGGTGCGCTGCTTTCACGACGCAGGTCTGCCTGCTGGTGTGCTCAATCTTATTTACGGTGTTCCAGCAAAAATTTCCGGATATCTCATTCCCAACCCTTCGATCCGCAAGATTTCGTTTACTGGTTCTGTGCCAGTTGGCAAGCATCTGGCCGCCCTCGCCGGCAGCCATATGAAAAGGACGACCATGGAGCTTGGTGGACATTCGCCAATGCTGATTTTCGATGATGTCGATATCGACCATGTCGCGACGTTAACATCGGGGCTCAAGTGGCGTAACGCTGGTCAAGTCTGTATTTCGCCAACCCGCTTTTTCGTGCACGAAAAGATTTATGACAGTTTCGTTGCAAAGTTTGTCGATATCGCCAAAAATATCAAGGTCGGCGATGGCATGAACCCAGAAAGTAAAATGGGGCCTCTGGCCAACTTGCGGCGTGTCAACGCCATGGAATCGATGATTTCGGACGCCCAGGAAAAGGGAGCTAAGGTTGCGACGGGCGGAAACCGCATCGGCAACCAGGGCAACTTCTTTGAGCCGACCGTTCTGACCGATGTTCCAGAAAGTGCGCGGATCATGAGTGAAGAACCCTTTGGTCCCGTTGCCGTCATGCTGCCCTTCAAGACGGCCGATGAAGCGCTGGAACGAGCAAACAAGTTGCCATACGGCCTTGCAAGCTATGCCTTTACGCATGACAGTGCCCTTGCAACCAAGGTTGCCGATGCGCTGGATCACGGTATGGTCTCAATTAACCACCACGGTATTGGCGTTCCTGAAACACCGTTTGGCGGCATTAAAGATTCAGGTTATGGGCATGAGCAGAGTATTGAAGGGCTGCAGGCATATATGTCATTTAAATTTGTGACCCAGCTCGGTTAAGATCCCGACCGCCACCTCTCCTACTGATACTGTATTTGGCCTGCAGTGCTGCATTAGAGCGCCAGCCGCTAACGTTAGCACGGCCAGTGTTATACCAATCCATATATTAACTGACACACTCCATAATCCAGGGATATCCGG
>CAWUIN010000130.1:0-7007 GCA_963922535.1 uncultured Hyphomicrobiaceae bacterium
CGCCTGCAAGAACGCCGCAGAGCACAAGGAGAAGAATTTCTTCAAGTGGATAGTCGACCTTGCCTTGCTGGCGGGGATCTTCAAGAGCAGAGAAATGTGAAAGGAAATCAATGCCTTGATCTTTTGTAAGTTCCAGTTCTGGAGCTGCTTGCATATATCTGACCTCAAAAGTGCGAATCAAATTTTGCACCATTGATTCAGAGGTTTATGCTGCTGTCATCTGTTTTTTCACCCGATTGCCCTGCTAAGCAGACTTTATCGACTTGACTAACGAATCATGCTGGTCTGTTTCCAGATATATCCGTGATCTGAACAAATTTGAAACTCTGATCCGTTGGTCAATAAGAAAATTTTTGCTTAGGTTAAGCCATCCGTGCATCAGGGGCGCCCCAAGCACCGGCCGCTTCTTGCATCTCGTCAATCAATCGCCGTGGTTGGATGATGCGCTGCTAGCCAAAAATCGAGCCGATCCAGGTTGGGCTCATTGGAGAGGACGAGCGGACAGAGACCAGACGGGCGCGCAGGCAAGGCCCGTCTCAACTGACCAAAAGGGCCTCAAATTCCCAAAGGTTTCCGACCCCGCCTCGCCCATGCAATCCGGCGACAGATTACAAAAGAATTCGCGAGGCTCTACCAACGATGCCCTTGCTGCCACAGAAATAACGCTTTATGACACAGTAGGGCTAGTGGGCAGCCTGCAGAAAAGCATCGACGACACGTTTACGGCCGACCGTTTCGAATTCAACCGTCAATTTATTGCCGTCAACTGCAGTCACTTCGCCATGGCCAAACTTATTGTGGAACACGCGCGCTCCCAAATCGAAGGCAGAGCTTTCGGCGGTCGATGTGGTAAGTAATTCGCCATCGATCTGCATCGGGCCACGTTTGGGCTGCTTTTTCTGTTTGCGCCACTCAGTCTGTGCGCGTTGCCAGCCCGGTGTCTGATAGCTGCTTTCAAAAACGGGAGCGGCCTTTTCAAATCTGCTCGCGCCGTAAGGATTGGCAAATCCGCGATTGAAGTCCTGGTACGCGCCGCCAAAAGGCGAACGGCTTTCCAGGACCTCAACATGGGGTTCTGGCAGTTCGTCAATAAACCGGGAGGGCGTTGCCTGTTGATAAAGACCGCGCATCCGTCTGTTTTGGACAAACGATACTTTTGCGTTTTCACGCGCACGAGTTAGTCCGACATAGGCAAGACGGCGTTCCTCTTCGAGGCCGGAAAGCCCATTTTCGTCGATGGAGCGCTGATGAGGAAATAGTCCTTCCTCCCATCCCGGCAGGAAAACAGTATCAAATTCCAAGCCCTTGGCAGCATGCAACGTCATGAGCGTGACGCGTTCGCCGTCATTGGCCTGTTCGGCATCCATGACAAGCGACACGTGTTCCAGAAAACCGGCCAGAGTGTCAAACTCATCCATGAAACGGATAAGCTCTTTGAGGTTTTCAAGTCTGGATTGGGCCTGCGGACTTTTATCGGCCTGCCACATCGCGGTATAACCGCTTTCATCCAAAACCATTTCAGCCAGATCGGTGTGGCGCTGGTCTGAAAGTTCCTGGCGCCAGCGCTCAAAGCTTTGCATGAGCCAGATCAACGAGTGCCTGGCCTTGCCGCCGATTTCCTCGGTTTCAATGATTTCACGCGCCGCATGGAACAGCGATAGACCGCGCGAATGCGCCAGTTCGCGAATGCGGCGCACCGAACTGTCGCCAATGCCGCGTTTAGGAACGTTTATGATGCGCTCGAATTTAAGGTCGTTCAAAGAGTTGACGGTGATTTCGAGATACGCAATAGCGTCCTTGATTTCTTGGCGCTCGTAGAAACGCGGGCCGCCGATGACGCGATAGGGAAGGCCAAGCGTGACGAAACGATCCTCAAAAGCGCGCATCTGAAACGACGCGCGGACAAGGATGGCCATATCGTTCAAAGAGCGCCCGCTCCTGCGCAGCGCTTCAATGTCTTCGCCAATGCCACGCGCTTCCTCCTCATCGTCCCAAACACCTGTAACAGCAACCTTTTCTCCGTCGCTGCCATCCGTGAACAGCGTTTTGCCAAGACGCCCCTGATTGTGTGCGATAAGACCAGAGGCGGCAGCGAGAATATGACCGGTTGAGCGGTAATTGCGTTCAAGACGGATTACGCAGGCGCCGGGGAAATCCTTTTCGAAGCGCAGAATATTATCAACCTCAGCGCCACGCCAGCCATAGATCGATTGATCGTCATCGCCAACGCAGCAGATATTTGGTGCCCCCTGGGCCAGCAGCCGCAACCATAAATATTGAACGACGTTGGTGTCCTGATATTCATCGACCAGAATGTAACGAAACTTATTCTGGTATTCGGCAAGAAGTTCCGGATTTTCCGTGAAAAGCCGCAAGCACTCGAGCAGTAAATCGCCGAAATCGACGGCATTCAGGTCTTTCAGGCGTGCCTGATAGGCGGCATAGAGTTGAGCACCCAGGCCTTTGGCAAAAGCAGAGGCCTCACCTTTCGGTATTTTTTCGGGCGTGAGACCGCGGTTTTTCCAGTCATCGATTAGTCCTGCGAGTTGGCGGGCCGGCCAGCGGTTCTTATCAAGATTGGCTGCTTCGATCACCTGCTTGACAAGACGGATTTGGTCATCCGTATCAAGAATCGTAAAGCCGGATTTGAGGCCCGCGAGTTCGTAATGGCGGCGCAGAATACGTACGCCGATGGAGTGAAACGTGCCAAGCCACGCCATGCCTTCGATCGTATCGCCAACATGGCCGGCGATACGCTCCTTCATTTCTCTGGCAGCTTTGTTGGTGAACGTCACGGCCAGGATCTGAGATGGATAAGCACGCCTGGTTGCAAGAATGTGGGCAATCCGGGTAGTCAGCACACGTGTCTTACCTGTGCCTGCACCCGCCAGAACCAGGACAGGGCCTTCCAGCGTCTCTACCGCCGTGAGCTGTTCCGGATTAAGGCTCTCCATATAGGAATGAGCCTGCGTGGGGCCAGCGGTCTGCATAGCACGCTCGGAAATACTTAGT
This sequence comes from uncultured Hyphomicrobiaceae bacterium, assembly GCA_963922535.1. GTDB lineage: Bacteria > Pseudomonadota > Alphaproteobacteria > Rhizobiales > Hyphomicrobiaceae > Tectiglobus. Next base: position 3,013 of record CAWUIN010000130.1, read on the forward strand.
TTCTGCACGCCAGCGTCCTGCCTTCCAGAGGGTCTGTTCTGAATCGTTTCCATGACACTAACTTATAACATAGCATGTTTGTTTTGAATAAGGAGCGCGGTACCGTCCACAACTTGAAATAAGCCGCGCAACGTACCGCCTAAGATGCAGGCAGGTGGCGTACTACTGACACGCAAGGAAGGAAGCTGATCGCAAATGTACTGCTGTGGCTGACATACCCCTTTAGCAGACGTTAACACTTTGCTATCAATGCAGGACGATTCGTATTCAGCCGTGCTGCCAGAGCAATACAGGCAGCACATTTATCTACTCTACCCTGCGCAGAAACTGCCCCGCAAAAAGTGAAAGGCACAGATTTCGAAATGGTCATAACGGCAAAGTTGGCAGTAACCAGGGATCCAATCGCTTCCGCCTTGCGCACCCTTGAACTCGAGGCAGATGGTTTGCATCAGCTTCGCCGTCAGTTGGAAGGCGATATGGCAGCAGCGTTTCAGGAGGCAGTTCGCCTGCTCCACTCCGCTGTCGGCCGCGTTATTGTAACCGGCATAGGTAAATCCGGGCACGTTGGACAGAAGCTTGCTGCAACCTTCGCTTCAACTGGAACGCCTTCCTTTTTCGTTCATCCAAGCGAAGCCGCCCATGGCGACCTTGGCATGATCACCAAGGATGATCTGGTCCTTGCCATTTCATGGTCCGGAGAGACGGTGGAACTCGCTAACATTCTGAATTATTCGCGCCGCTTTGCCGTGCCGCTGATTTCGCTGACGTCCAGACAGCAGTCGGCACTCGGCCGGGCCTGCGATGTCTGCCTTGAACTGCCGCGTGCGCAGGAAGCATGCCCGCACGGCCTGGCACCGACAACCTCGACGACAATGACGCTGGCGCTTGGTGATTGCCTGGCGATTGCCCTATTGGAGGCCAAGGGCTTTTCAGCGCATGATTTCAAGCAGTTTCACCCCGGCGGCTCGCTGGGCGCGCAGCTTAAGTATATTGGTGACATCATGCGTACCGGTACGGCCATGCCGCTTGTTGGTGAGGACACCGTTATGAGCGAAGCGCTCTTGAGCATGACCGAGAAAAGCCTTGGCTGTCTAGGCATCGTGAATGGCGCGGGCAGACTGGTCGGCATGATTACCGACGGCGATTTGCGCCGGCACATGGGCCCTGAACTGGTTCAGGCGAAGGCGCAGGATATCATGACACACAACCCGGATACGCTGCCGGCTGGCGTCCTGGCGCTCTCGGCGCTTGAGCAGATGAACGCCCGCCAGCGCACGCAGATGTTTGTTGTCGAAGACGGCAAACCGGTCGGCATCGTGCACGTGCACGACCTCTTACGTGCTGGCCTGGCGTAACTTTAAGTATTGTAACATGACATGATGTTCTGCTGCGCAGAACCGTTCTACTTAGCTTTTTAATGGTCCGCCGGAGCCGCACTCTATAACCTGCATATATAATAAGGCTATCCACCATAAAATGCCGATCCGATTGGACAGGTTTTGTTTATTTTCCTCTGAGATTCCTATACTCATGTGCGATAAGGAGCGGCATATAGGCTGAAACCAGCGCCATGAATGCGAAAGTTCATTGATATGACGACACAGACACACGATTCCGGATACGCGCAGGGCACGCAGCGGATGCCAGGCTTCACCGATATTAAGCCTTCCCCCTGCACATCGTTGGCAGGCCTCGATCGCGATGGGCTTGTTGCAGCGCTCAGCGAGATCGGCGTGGCTCCGCGCCAGCTCAGGATGCGGCGGGCGCAGTTGTGGAGCTGGATTTACGTGCACGGTGCGCGGTCGTTCGATGAAATGACGGATCTGTCGAAGGATATCCGCCGCCGCCTGGCAGACAAGTTCACCGTCACGCGGCCGGAGATCGTCTCCGAGCAAGTCTCGGAGGACGGCACCCGCAAATGGCTGTTGCGCTTGGCGCAGCACGCAACGGACAAGCGCCCGCCGGAGGTGGAATGCGTCTATATCCCGGAGGTGGACCGCGGTACGCTGTGTATTTCAAGTCAGGTCGGCTGCACCTTGAACTGCGCGTTCTGCCACACCGGCACGCAAAAGCTGGTGCGCAATCTGACGACTGAGGAAATCGTCGCCCAGGTGCTGGTCGCACGTGATCGCATTGGCGACTGGCCGGGCGCAGCGCCCCCCAGCGATGGCCGCCTGCTGCCACAAGGCGAACGCAAGATCACCAACGTAGTATTCATGGGCATGGGCGAGCCGCTGTATAATATTGATAACGCGAGCCGCGCGGTGGCGATCATGGCGGATAATGAGGGCATCTCACTGTCGAAGCGGCGCATCACGCTGTCCACCTCCGGTATTGTGCCGGAAATAAGCCGCTGGGGAAATGAGGCCGGCACCATGCTGGCCATCTCTCTGCACGCGACACGCGATGATCTGCGCAATGAATTGGTGCCGATCAACAAGCGCTGGCCGATTGCCGATCTGCTGGAGGCCTGCCGCTCTTACCCTGGCCTTTCCAACGCGCGGCGTATTACGTTTGAATACGTGATGCTCAAGGATGTAAACGATTCGGTTGCCGAGGCCCGCGCCCTGGTGCGGCTGCTGGCGGGCATTCCGGCCAAGCTCAACCTCATTCCGTTTAACCCCTGGCCAGGCACGCGCTATGAATGCTCTGACTGGGAGCAGATTGAGCGTTTCGCCGAGGTCGTCAACCGTGCCGGCTACGCCAGCCCCGTACGTACGCCACGCGGCCGCGATATCCTGGCGGCCTGCGGCCAGCTCAAGTCGGCAAGCGAACGTCTGGCTGCCCGCGCCCGTACCGTTGCCTGATAAGAATATTCTGCATCTCGTGAGCCCGGCCTGTCTGCTTCTGAACTTCCTGTTCAGGCCGGCTGGCCTCAGGGCTGTTCCATGCTTTCCACGCTGTTTCCACAGCGATTGACGTAATTAGGCTTCACCTCGCTTAAAAAGTCTGAATCTATAGGAGTGCATTTGATTCGGGGGATGCACTCATGGCAAAGAGGTTCGGGGCATTGGAATGGCTGTGTTCTGACTTTATGTTGCTTCTTTGTTCTGGCATGCCTTCCGTAGATACGGGAGGCACATATGAAAGCTTTGGACTTCAATAACTTTGTTGCTCAGCTGGATGTTTTGAGTGAAGTACAGCGCGAGGCTCTAATGGCGGCGCTTAAAGGCAAGGGCTCGGCCAATGAGGTGATCGCGCTCATTGAGACGCAGTTTGCAGGCCATCCCTGCTGCGGACACTGCAAGTCGGAGCACATCAAACTCTGGGGGCATGCATCGGGGCTGAGGCGTTACAGATGCCGTGATTGCAAGCGCACGTTCAATGCGCTGACCGGCACGCCACTCGCCCAACTTCACCGCCGCGATGCCTGGCTTGACTATGCCCGTGCACTTGTCGAGCGCACCAGCCTCAGGAAGGCGGCGAGGCGTGCACAAGTGTGTCTCGATACCTCGTTTCGCTGGCGCCACAGGTTCCTTATGGCACCCCGCGATAAACGTCCCTCCGAGGTCACCGGCATCGTTGAAGCAGATGAAACATTACTTCTGAAATCGCAGAAAGGCGCACGCAAAGTTGTCGGGCGAAAGCCCAGAAAACGGGGCGGAAAGGCGCCCAAGGCTGGCACGTCGCTTAAAGCTTATGACATCGTGCTGATTGTCCGCGACCGCCACAAGGCGACGGCGGATTATATCCTGCCCGACTTCAAGGGCTTGACATTCGAGCACCATCTCGACCCCATCGTCAACCGCGACAGCGTGCTCGTGAGCGACGGGCGATCGTGTTACAAGACCTTTGCTCACGATCGTGCCATGAGCCACGTCGCCGTCATCGCCAGACGTGGCGAACGCGTCAAGGGCGGCTTGCATATCCAGAACGTCAACGGTTACATAACCCGCCTCAAGGACTGGTTGCGATCGTTCAAAGGCGTCGCCTCAAAATACCTCGCAAGTTATCTCGGCTGGCGGCGCATGATCGAACGCTGCGGCGACCGCCTG
>CAWUIN010000131.1:0-6999 GCA_963922535.1 uncultured Hyphomicrobiaceae bacterium
CAAGACGTCGCTGTTGATGGTTATCGCCGGCTTGGAGAGGATCACACGCGGCGGCGTTACGATTGCCGGCGAAGATTTCACCAAACTTACTGAGGATCAGCTGGCAGCAGTACGCGGCCGTGAGGTTGGTATTGTTTTTCAGTCATTCCATCTCATTCCAACCATGACCGCATTCGAAAACGTTGCCTTGCCCCTGCAGCTCACCGGGCGTGGCGATGCCACTGAGCAAGCCCGTGCGCTGCTTACGGATGTTGGGTTGGGCCAGCGGCTGGACCATTATCCAGCGCAGCTCTCCGGCGGCGAACAACAGCGCGTTGCACTTGCCCGTGCGCTCGCACCACGGCCGAAGCTGCTGCTTGCCGACGAGCCGACTGGTAATCTCGATAAATCTACCGGTACGTATGTGATCGAGCTGTTATTCCGCCTCCAGCGTCGCGACGGTGCAACACTTATTCTCGTTACGCACGACGAAAACCTGGCCGCACAATGTGATGATCGCATTCGCGTTGCAGATGGACGCATCGTTGAGATGAGCAGAACGGATTTTGCCGCATGAGCCTGCCAGCCTTTGAAATATCACGGCCGAGCGACGCTTTACCATTGCACCTTCGCTTGCCCGTAATGCGAATTTTTATTTTTGCATTGCGCGAACTGCGTTCAGGCATCAGTGGTTTTGGCATATTTATCGCCTGCATTGCATTAGGCGTTACCTTGATCACCGGCGTCGGCTCCCTGGCCAGCGCGTTTCTGTCAGGCTTTGAGCGACAGGGCCGTGAACTTCTCGGCGGTGATGTTAGTCTGCGCCGCGTTCACAAACGTGCGACCGCGCAGGAACGTATGGTATTCGCCAAATTGGGCCGCGTGAGCGAACTTGCAACGATGCGTTCTATGGCACGTTTGCCCAACGGTGAAGATCAGGCTTTGGTTGAGATCAAGGCTGTCGACGACGTTTATCCACTGATTGGAACCTTTGAACTCGCAAACTCGACAACCCTGACGCGCGCAATACGGGAACAAAACGGTGCAGTGGTTGCGCAAAGCCTGCTGGACCGCCTTAATATTAAAGTCGGCGACAGCTTTAGACTTGGCACACGTGAGATTGTGATCACTGGTGTCATTGCCCGCGAGCCGGACCGCATTGGCGCCCGTATCGCTTTTGGCCCGCGTGTTGTCATGTCTTACGCCACTTTAGCGTCAACTGGTCTGGTACAGCCTGGAACTCTGATCAGCTGGCAGTACGCCATTGTAGCGCCAGATGGCGCCAGTGACCCTCAAGGCGCCGTCGGTCGAATTCGCCAGATGCTCGGGGAAAAACTGAGCGAGGCGGGTTTTATTATCACGGATCGCTCCGACCCGTCGCCGACGATCTCGCGCCAACTCAACCGCATGCGCGATTTCCTGACGCTTTTAGGACTTGCTGCCCTGCTGATCGGCGGCGTTGGGGTGGCCAATGCTGTGCGAACGTTTGTTGATCGGCGTCGCAAGGTTATTGCAACATACAAAAGCGTTGGCGCCACATCAGGGACCGTGTTCGGCATCTACATGATGCAGATCATGATCATTGCCGCATTTGGGACGTGCATTGGTTTGTTAATAGGTAATCTCCTGCCACTCATTCTGGCCGCGATCTATGGTCCGGTGTTTGAGATTGAACTCGGCCCGTCGTTTACCTGGACAAATACGGCCATCGGTCTGGGCTATGGCTTTCTCGTCACTCTCTTGTTTATTCTCTGGCCGCTCGGCCAGACCGAACGCATTCGGCCGGCAGCTCTGTTCAGGGATGAAGTGGCTGGCAGCGATAGCATGCCAAGATTGCGAATACTTTTTCTTATTGCTATTATCGGCGGATTACTCCTGGCGCTTGTAACATTTACCTCCCGCGCACCAATGCTGGCATTGTGGTTCCTCGGCGGAATGCTGGCCATCCTTTTCTTGTTCTGGATGATCGGCTACGCCATAACATGGCTGGCTGGCCGGTTGCCACGGCCACATAATCGTCCTGAATTGACACTGTCCATGGTTGGGATTGCAGCGCCCGGTGGTCTGACCCGCTCGGTTGTTCTCTCGCTCGGGGCCGGCCTGTCGTTGCTTGTCGCTGTTGCGCTGGTTGACGAATCGCTCGTCAATGAACTGCGCGGTCGGATGCCTGAACAAAGTCCTGATTATTTTGTTCTGGACATCCCGAAGGCGGACCGTGCCCTCTTCGAAACATCCGTTCTCGAACTTGCCCCAGGCACGAAGATTGAAACTGCGCCGATGCTGCGTGGACGCATTTCCCGTCTGAACGGTATCCCGGTGGAAAACGCGCAAATAGATCCACGTGCTGCCTGGGTGTTGCGCGGGGATCGTGGGCTTACCTACGCAGAAGAAGTGCCGGAAGGCTCCAAAATAGTTGAAGGCAAATGGTGGGATAAGGGCTACAAAGGTGAACCGCAAGTTTCATTTGCATCCGATCTTGCCGAAGATCTCGGGCTGAAGGTTGGCGATACGGTCACCGTGAACGTGCTTGGTCGCAATATCACAGCGCGTATTACCAACCTGCGTGAGATTGAATGGGAAAGTTTGGCAATCAATTTCGTGATGGTATTTTCGCCGAATGCGCTGGCAGCAGCGCCCCATAATCTGCTCGCGACCGTTCGCTTTCCTGACGATATACCAGCGACAGCGGACGCTGCCGTTGGCCGGGTTATAGGCAGGGAACTCCCGCATATTTCCATGATCCGGGTCAAAGATGCGATTAACGCGTTTGCCGAGATCTTTGCCAACGTAATGGTTGCTGTGCGCACAGCAGCCAGTGTGACACTAATTGCAGGCGCCCTGGTGCTTGCCGGTGCCCTGGCGACTGCACAGCGCCGCCGTGTTCTGCAGGCCGTGGTCCTGAAATGTATCGGCGCGACCCGCCGCAGGCTTCTGCTCGCCAATCTTGCCGAATATGGTCTGCTTGCTTTTATCACGTCAGTAATCGCGCTCGTTGTTGGCTCAATTGCAGCATGGGGTTTTGCAACTTATCTGCTGCAGGTGGATTTCGTCTTTTCATGGCGCGCCGTAGCCAGCGCGATTGCAACGTCCGTTGGGCTTATTCTGGTTTTCGGCCTGTTTGGTACGTGGCGCGTTCTGGCTGCAAAACCAGTACCGGTTTTACGCGGACTGTAAACCAGTGCACCACTTCGATTGCAGGGGTGATATATGCGCCAATCGCAGCCTGCGTCTCGGCTATTTTGTTTCGCCCGGGTTTTCAGCCAGATCACGGCTCTATATGGGTGCGAACGGTGCGGTCTGAGGTGCATTGGTCAGGCGCGACAACCCTAAGGAAACCCTACGGACGATGTCCGTTGAAAGGGCAGCAATACGCATGCTCTTATCCCAACAGTTAACCCGATGCAGGGCGCCCTGAACCATACCACGATTTTAAGAGAGGCAGTCCACCGGATATGGATTGCTCTTCGTCTGCGTTCGATTTTGCTGCGGTTTGCCTCTCTGTTCACATTTTTATCTGGCTCACCGTGAAACAGCAGGGTGCCATGCAGGTTTTGCAAAAAAAAGTAACAGACTTTGTCTTGAGTTTGATGCCATAGTACAGCTAACACAGCGCCAGCCAATATATTAATGATTAACAATTTGAGGGGCAGATTGCATTATGTGTGGAATTGTTGGAATTCTTGGTTCAAAGCCCGTGGCTGGGGATTTGGTTGAAGCGCTCAGACGACTGGAATACCGAGGTTATGATTCAGCGGGTATTGCAACCGTTGCTGCAGGCCAGCTTGATCGCCGGCGTGCAGAAGGCAAACTGCATAATCTCGCCCGACGTCTGGAGGCTGAGCCTTTGGCCGGCCGCGCCGGCATTGGCCATACCCGCTGGGCAACGCATGGCAGGCCGACAGAGGGTAACGCTCACCCGCACATGAACGATCATGTCTGCGTTGTCCATAACGGCATTATTGAGAATTTCCGTCAATTGCGCGACGAGCTTACTACGGCCGGCCATGTCTTTCAATCGGATACGGATACGGAAACGGTTGTCCATCTGATCACGCATTGCATGCAGCAGGGCGGCGATGCCGTGGAGGCTGTCGGCAAGGCCTTAGGCCATCTCAAAGGTGCATTTGCGCTTGGTATTATCTTTGCCTCAAATGACAATATGATGATTGCGGCGCGTCAGGGCAGCCCACTTGCCATTGGTTACGGTAATGGTGAAATGTATCTCGGCTCAGATGCTATTGCGCTGGCGCCGTTCACGTCTTCCATTACCTATCTCGAGGAAGGCGACTGGGCAGTTATTTCCCGCACTAGCGTGATGATCCGCGATCGTGACGGCAACGTCGTTGAGCGGCCTGTGACGACGTCGGCTGCAAGCGTGCTGACAATCGACAAAGGTAATCATCGCCATTTTATGCATAAGGAAATTCATGAGCAACCCGATGTGATCGGCCACACGCTTACAAATTATATCGATCTTGCCGAGCGCCGGATTGATTTCCCTGATATCGGTCTCGATCTGAGCAATGTCGATCGGATTACGATTTCAGCCTGCGGTACGGCTTATTACGCGGGGCTGATCGGCAAATACTGGATTGAGCGATATGCACGCGTGCCTGTTGAAATCGATGTTGCTTCCGAAATGCGCTATCGTGAACCGCCGCTGACGCCAAACGGGCTTGCGGTCTTTATTTCACAATCCGGTGAAACCGCCGATACGTTGGCCGCGCTGCGTTATTGCAAGACGCATAATCAGCGTATTGTCTCAATTGTCAATGTGCTCACCTCGACGATTGCGCGGGAGTCGGATGCAGTATTGCCAACGCTGGCCGGCCCGGAAATTGGCGTTGCCTCAACGAAGGCTTTTACCTGCCAACTGGCCGCTATAGCCTGCTTGACGCTGGCTCTGGCGCGGGCGCGCAAAGCTATCGGAGGTGAACAGGAGCAGGCGATTATCGAAGCCCTGACGGAGATACCCCGGCATATTGCAACATTGCTGCGTGATGAGCAGAGCTACATCGCGCTCGCACACGAGCTGGCAAAGGCCAGAAATGCTTTTTATCTCGGCCGCGGCATGAGTTTTCCCATCGCTCTCGAGGGTGCGCTGAAGCTTAAGGAAATCTCGTATATTCATGCCGAAGGCTATGGGGCAGGCGAACTCAAGCACGGACCGATTGCGCTGGTTGACGAGCACATGCCGGTTATCGTTATTGCGCCGAAAGATGCGTTGTTCGACAAAACAATCTCAAATACGCAAGAGGTCGCCGCACGTGGCGGAAAGATCGTTCTGATTTCCGATGCCGATGGCGATGAAGCGGGCTGCGAACTTCTCGCACACTTGAAGATACCTGCTACTCATTCGTTTGCAATGCCAATAGTTCTGGCTGTATCGGCTCAACTTCTCGCCTACCACACGGCTGCAGTGATGGGTACGGATGTCGATCAGCCGCGAAATCTTGCAAAATCCGTTACGGTGGAATAAATCATTTATTGACCGTATCAGTCGGCAGTAGTTGAATTTATGCCATGATTTCAAGCATTCCGTAATGGTGACGATTGAGCACGCCGTTGGCTTGAAATTACCGTAAATTTTTCTTGTTCAAGATATATAAGCGGATTAGTAGCAGGAGACGTTAAAATTCGGTATGCGGACAAATAAACCTGTGCCTTACAAAGTGTGAAGGCTTGCGTACATAAGGAGATTGCCATGATTGGTCAACCCCGCGCGCTGCGACTTCTCCTCATTCTGGTTGTGGGTTGCGTTCTAGCCAGTCCGCTCGTGCAGGCACAAACGAAGCAGGCTCAGAACGCAAAGCTGACTCACAAGCAGGCTCAGGATCTGTTGCGTACCGGTTACGACGCCTTGCAAGCTGATAAAGCCCGTGATGCCGTGGAGGCTTTTTCAAAGGCTTTACAGTCTGGTCGTCTCAGCAGTTCCGAGATGGCGAAAACCTTTTATTATCGTGCACAGGCCTATCGTTCGCTCAAGCAGCCGGCGAATGCCATTTCTGACCTGAACAGCGCGTTGTGGATGAAAGACGAACTTTCTGATAAAGACCGCGCAGAAGCCGTCAAGATGCGCAGCGCATCTTATCGAGAGGCTGGCGTTGACAATGGCGAATCTCCCTCTGGAGATGGTGCTGCCGGAGCGCAACGTCCGCAGGTCTCAGGTTGGCAGGTAGATGCAACACAGCAGGCTGCGGCAGAACAATCTGACACCACCGCAAACACGACAAGTAACAAGCCGGTCTCTTCGTTCTTCAGCAATTTGTTTGGCAGCGGCCAGTCTAAGAAAGAAACCACGGCTGATGACGCAGGCAATGCGACGACGGGGGCTTCATCGTGGATGGCGGCAACACAGACCGTTCCTTCTTCTCCTGCAGCGCAGAGCAGCCCAAGGGATGTATCAGGCGCTTATACAATTCAGATAGCTTCGGTACGCAGTGAGGAGCTGGCGCGTAACATTGTCCGTCAGGTGGCAACGAATCACACACGATTTTTGCTCGGCAGGCAGCCGACGGTGGAGCGGCAGGCGGTTGGCAATATGGGCACATTTTATCACGTTCGCATCAGACAATGGCCAAGCAAACAGGCTTCCCGTCAACTTTGTAAGCAACTGCTGGAAACGGGATTGGATTGCCTTGTTACAAACTAGTGGTCTGTATCGCTTAAATTGATAGATACAAACTCAACAAAATGTCGGAAAAACAGATTTAGCACGAAATTCCAAAATATCATTTTAAGTGAGGCAGGCCACTAGGCGTGCGCATTTCCATAAAATCAATTATGCAAATTGGCTCCACACAACTGTCATCAGGATCTATTTTCTCACCGGCACTATCTCGGATCATTGGCCATTTGATATTTGCCAATTTCTGATGCTCCAAGGGCCAAGATATCGCTGCCCTTGAAGCTACACTAGCCCTTTTTATTCATGACACGCCAATAAATCACTCGAGCATTCGCGGCTAATTAACTGATTTATATTAAAATTCCGACTTCAGAAACTCAATCCCACGGATA
>CAWUIN010000132.1:0-6960 GCA_963922535.1 uncultured Hyphomicrobiaceae bacterium
TCGTTGTCGGCATGGCGCTGGCGTTCAAGAATTTTGGCCCTCCCGTTGGCGGCTTCACGCTTATGCAACGCCTGCAATCGCTGCCTGACGTGTTTCCGATATTTTTCGTCATCGTCATTATTATTCTGTTCATCTACAATCCATTTGGCGGTGATTCCTGGGGGACGCCAACAGAAGGTGGGGCGATTGGCGCGTTTGTTGTCTTCCTGATGGCGGTCACCCGCGGCAGCTGGGCGGGCTGGTATGGCTGGTGGAAAGAAACCCTGCAAAAGATCGCAGCGGATCAGACAATTGAAGATCTCGAGAAAGAGCGTAATCGCACTTCAGTTCGGGCTGATGAAAAAGACGATATTAACAAGCTCCAGAAACGCTTGGATGATATCGAGAATGAATTATACATCCTGAGAAAAACCGTCACTGGTTTTGGACTCCGCTACCGCCTAGTCAGATTGATACGCGGGATACGCTCGTTTTTTGTGCCGGAAACCAAGCTTCCTTTCAAGACACGCCTGAAACATATCTCTCTTGATGTTGGTGGCTGGTTTTCAAGCCTGACATTTTTTCAAGACGACCCGACGACCGATCCCGCCGAACGCGGCATGCGCTGGCCGGAATTCAAGTCTGCGCTGCTTGAAACCGCACGACTTTCGGTCATGATCTTTACGATCATCTGGGGCGTCCTGATCTACGTCCGCTTCCTTGGCTTTGCAGATCTGCCTACTGCATTTGCAGACTGGATTTCATCGATTGAGTATCTCAGCCCGATGCTCATCCTGATCTGTATTCTGCTGGCTTATGCGGTGCTCGGCATGTTTATGGATGCCATCGGCATGCTACTGTTGACATTGCCGGTTGTTTACCCTGCTGTCATTGCGCTCAATGGAGGCGCTGCAGCCCCAGATGGTATTGGCGCATTTGGCATGAGCGACGTAGGCTGTGCGATCTGGTTTGGCATTATCGTTGTTAAAATGGCTGAGTTCTGTTTGATTACGCCGCCCATAGGCCTTAACTGCTTCGTCGTGGCAGGTGTGCAGCCTGAAATTACGGTGGGCGACGTGTTCCGCGGTGTCATGCCTTTCTTCGTTGCCGATGCGTTAACCATTGCAGGGCTCATCGCGATGCCTGGCATTGTGCTCTATCTACCGGGATTGCTGCTTGGGAAAATTTAATGCCAGCCTTAAGACGGAGAGAGGACCACGCATAAATCAGAAGATCGCTGCAGGTAAACGCAGACGATGCCTGATCGACCGGCCCTCTCATCGACTGGCACTCTCAAAGTTTGGCTCCACACCACTTAGGCTCTACGCCATTTGAAGTGGGAAGAAATAACGGCACTTTTTGACGTGACTTACAGCCATATCTTTTTGAATTACAGCGCAGCCTGAGGCTTTTTCCGCCGCGCGCTGTCAGCCAAGCCCAAACCGCCCCTTGAAAGGCCCGCAAGACAGGGCCTTTCCAGACCTTTGACCAATGCGCCGAAAATATATTCTTGCAGGCCGAGACAGAAAAGCGGGCTCATCAGGGCAGAACAAAAAACTGTCTGCTGGACTTGCAGTTCGTGTCGACGCCAATCGCCCTGCAGGAAATAACGAAGCGCGTCCAAAGTTTGCGGAGAAGTCTTTTAAACCGGCGCGACAGACTTTCAGTATATTGCCACATCAAAGAAGATATACTCTGCCGGACAGGCGATTTTTTGTACGAAAGTTTTTAGTTTCCCGAACGAGGTCAAACTTCGAACTTCTGATATTCAGGAAGTAGGCCTTTTTATTCCGCGGGGATCTTGGAGGGCGCCTCAGAAGAGCCCTCCTGCTCTTCGGCAAGTGTTTTTTCGCGCCATATAAAATGAATGTTGCGCGCGTAAATCATAAGCCCGGTGCCCTGTCCCAGAATGAATACGGGATCGGCACGGTAGATTGCATAGGCAAATAGCATTAAGCCGCCAGCGAAGCTGAAATACCAGAAGACTTCCGGAACAATTGACTGCTGGGCTCGCTCGCTTGCGATCCATTGTACGATAAAGCGCATGGAAAACATAAGCTGAGCTGTGAAACCAACCAGCAACCAGACAATTTCCGTTACGGATGTGTTAGCCCACCACGTGGCGAGTGCGTCCATGACCTACCTATTTATATTTCGCGTATGCCTGAAATCAGAGACAACAGCCGCAGATCCAACTGCAATATCGTCAACAATCAAGATGAGCGTAAGGTCTTATGCTGATTAAGGCGAGATGTCCAGCGCATCCGGTGAAGTCTGCTCCTCTATAATTCGCGGATTACGCGAACGGCGGCGCAGCCAACTGACCCCGATAAGATCGTAAAGACCAACAAGAGCGCGCACCAAATTCGAATACTTCGATTTGCCAGACTGCCGCTCACGGTCATTCACCGGTAAGTATGCAACCCGATAGCCGTAGGTCAGAAATAAAGCTGGCAGATAGCGATGAACACTGGTGAAGAACGGCAGCATCAGGAAAGCATCGCGCCAATAAACTTTAATTCCACAGCCCGTATCGGGACAGTTATCACGCAACACAGCATCGCGAATCCAGTTTGCCGCTTTTGATGCAAAGCGTTTCGCGCCAGACGCTCTACGCGTTGTTCTCACGCCACCGACAAGGGCGGGGCCGTCTGTCCCCGGTGCAGCCAGTTCAGCAAGAAGTTTTGGGATGTCGCGTGGATCATTTTGGCCATCGCCATCCATCTGTGCGATAACCGCAAAGCGTGCGGCACGCACACCGGTTCGAAGTGCCGTGCTCTGTCCGCTACGCTGACCGTGGCGTAGATATTTGAGGCCTGGACATGTTGCAGCAGCGATCAAGGCTTTGATTTCATCCGGCGTCGCATCATCGCTGCCGTCATCGACAACAATAACCTCACCAAGCATGGTGGACGGTATGACGGCATAGGTTTCCTCAACCAGGCGGCCAATGTTGCCGGCTTCATTTAGGGCAGGAAGTACAACAGATATACGCATGGGTCCGGTAAATCTTGGCTGTAAGTCTTGGCTGATCGACTTAGTTACGATAATATATTTCTGTTACCATCACGTGGCAGAGTTTGCGATGTGCCAGTAATCGGGTAAATCAGCGCATATGCCAGTGACACGATCACGCCGATAATTTTAACAAGCATTCAAGAGCGTAGCGGATATATGATTGGACTGAAAGTGTTCAATTTCGAAAATGGTGCAACTCCTGTGGAGTGGGCGCAACGCCTTGCGCTTGCCCTTCTGGGTTTGACAATTTTTCGCCTTCTGGCACTCTATTTCAATGCAACGGATTTGTTTTTTGACGAGGCACAGTACTGGTCATGGAGCCTTGAACCGGCATTCGGCTATTACTCGAAGCCGCCTCTGATTGCCTGGTTGATCGGCTTGTCCGGCGGCATCTGCGGGAGCAGTGAATTCTGCGTTCGCCTTCCTTCACCGCTTATTCATATGGCGACATCGTTCGCCGTTTTTGCCGTTGCCACCAGGCTTTACGATGCGCGCGTCGGCTTTTTCAGCGGTCTCGCTTTTGCCACGCTGCCGGGGGTTTCTCTTTCGGCGGGAATTATATCAACGGATGTGCCATTGCTGTTCTTTTGGGCGCTTGGCTTGTTTGCGCTCAGCTTTCTGCTGGAAGGCCGTAGGGATTGGTGGGTTATACCGCTCCTTGGATTTGCGATCGGCCTGGGCCTTAATGCTAAGTATGCTATGGCATACTTTATCCTGTGTGCCTTGATCTATTTCGCGATCACGCCGGCTCACCGCCATTTTCTGTACAGTTTGCGCTGGTGGATGGCCGTTGTCATCGGGCTTATCATCATCTCGCCAAACCTGCTTTGGAACTACCAGAACAGCTTTGCGACTTTTGCACACACCGCCGACAACGCCAAATGGACAGGCAGCTTTTTTAAACCTCACAAAGCTTTTGAGTTCTTTGCTTCACAGTTCGGGGTGTTTGGCCCAATTCTGTTTGCCGGTCTGCTGATTATCGTTTTCAGATGGTATAAACGCGATCTACCACAAAAGGACAGGTTCCTGCTGGCCTTTGCAGCGCCAGTGGTTATTATTGTAACGATCCAGGCCTTTATCTCCAGGGCACATGCCAACTGGGCTGCAGTCAGCTACATTTCGGCCACGATACTGGTGACAGTGACTATGATCCGTGATGTATCGTGGGGCTGGTTGCGCGTCTCGTTAATGATTCATATCGCCATCGTGGTCGCCATGGCGTTGCTTTTTGCAACCGCCGGGAGTTTTCGTCTTCCCAACGGGGAAGATCCGTTTGCCCGCACCATGGGGTGGGAAAATATCGCCAAAGAAACAAAGGCGCAACTGGACGCAGCAGAAAAAGCTGGCCGGCCTTTTGGCAGTGTCTTGACAATAGATCGCTCAGTCACGGCTGAGTTACTATATTATATGCGGGATGAGGATATACCGATCCGTACCTGGATGCCCGGCGGCCGGCCGCGGGATCATTATCAGCTGACCATGGCATTTCGTGGTAAACTGCCGGAGCCTGCGCTGCTGGTTGCCATCGGCGGCATCCCTTTTGATGTGGCCGACAGATTTAAAAATGTGCAATACATTGCTGTTGAAAACATATCGGCAGGCGCTGGTGCCCCGCGCCGCGTAACTTTTGCACAAATGTCAGGCTACAAGCAAAAATAGCCGATCTTCGCGTCCCGGCTGCTGAATAAAATCTTGCTGCCGGGTGGTTTGTCAGACGTTAGCCAGTTTAAGGCTAACGTCCTGCATGTGGTCTGGCTTGATTTTATACCAAGCAACAGGCGTCCAAGAGCGATTTGCCCGCCAAAACCATTGTTCTTGCGCGACAGCCGTTCCCGCGATCAAGCCTCTCGTGCTCGCGTATTCAGTTCAAAAACGCGAGCCAGTCGTGAGATTGGCTGAATCTTGGACCCATAACATCTGCCCCGCAATGCGGACGCAGAAAATAAGGCAGATCTGCGTCCCATTGATACGTTTATTTATCAACCATAGATGACATAATCGCTATGATCGCACATAGCGTTATTGCAACAGCCAAAATGACTTCTCTAGGATTAATACGCGTTTTTTTTCGCATGACCGCCCACCCGCAATCTAGCATTTGTGGACCATAATTTGCCAGTTTGTTTGAGTCGGGACCATTCTGAATAATGACGCGCGACAACTGGGCACATTAACGGTAAGAATCAAAAGAAAATTTTCAAATCCAACATTTCATACCTCGCGACTTTATCAAGCGCCGCGAGACGCTCCAGCAGGCTGTCAGCCCAAACGTCTTTCAAATTCGCAGCGGATTGATCGCGCAATACCAGCGCCTCTGCGCACCAGGATTTGTCCAGCCCCGCCAGACCTGCGCCTGCATCGACATACCTGTATGCCGCAAGCCAAACAGCACGCGGCGCCCGGCGTTTGGTAGCCTTGCACAAGCTCAAAGACCGCCGGGCGCCGTTGTTTTTTAGGGTGGGCTTATGCTAATCGGTTTAACGTTACTTTTTAAGCTGATAACAAGGGGACAGAAGCGCATGTCTACCAGCGATGACCAATCGAAAAGAGTTTTCATTTCCTATCGGCGGGATGACAGCAAATACCAGGCGCGTATGATTTATCAGTCTTTTGCCAGCGTTTTGCCCTCACAACAACTCTTCATGGATGTTAACTCAATTCGGCCGGGTGAGGATTTTGTCGAAATTCTACAAGGCTGGGTCGATAGTTGTGATATTTTGCTGGCGCTGATCGGCCCGAGTTGGATGAATATCACAGATCCCAGAACAGGCCGGCGGCGGCTAGATAACCCCTATGATTTTGTACGCATCGAAATCGGCGAAGCTTTACGTCGTGGCATTCCCGTGGTGCCAGTTCTGCTTGATGGCACGGCTATGCCTGGTTCAGACGAGTTGCCTGATGATCTGAAAAAACTTCCGCGGCGTCAGGCGGAATTCGTTGAATACCGCACCTTTGATCATGACGTACAGCGCCTGATTGCCAAGCTCATGCCGGCGAGAGCACCACAAACGGGGAGCGTCGGATATACACCTTCTGGAAACACGAATGTCCACGTGCCGCCTGCTGGAGTTCAGGCGCTAAAGCCAGCCCCTGAGTCTGGCGATATATTCACCGACATCGAGGGCGTAACCCCGGAAATGGTTGTGGTGCCGGCCGGCGAGTTTCTGATGGGCTCGCCCGATAATGAGGGCGACCGCTATAACGATGAAGGACCTCAGCACACGGTGACGATTTCACAGCCCTTCGCGGTTGGGCGGTATCCGATCATTTTCGATGAGTGGGATAAGGCTCTGGATTTGGGCTTCGGTGGCCCGAAGCTTAAGGACATCTTTGGTAGGGACCGCCAACCGGTTATTAATGTATCCTGGGACGAGGCCAAAGCCTATGCGGATTGGCTGGCGAATTATAGCGGCAAGCCCTATCGCCTGTTGACTGAAGCGGAATGGGAATATGCCTGTCGTGCTGGCAGCGTAACCCGCTTTTCCTTTGGCGATGCAGAAAGCGAGCTTGGCCAGTATGCATGGTATTCAAGCAACGCTGGCTGGGAGACGCATCCAGTCGGAGCGAAGAAGCCAAACGCCTTCGGTCTTTACGATATGCACGGCAATGTCTGGGAGTGGGTGAACGACTGGTATGGGGTCTATCAGAGTGGGCCTCAGACAGATCCACAAGGACCAAATACGGGCCGGAGCCGGGTGTACCGCGGCGGCAGTTGGGACCTCGGCGCGAGGAGCCTGCGTTCCGCCGGTCGCAGTGACGTCGGGCCGGGCATCCGCAGCGACAATCTCGGCTTCCGTCTCGCGAGGACTTACGATTGACGCTTTTACCATCTTACCAAAAACAAAACTTCGGCGCCCCGGCAGGAGCGCGCCGCGGACCGGAGCCGGGCGTGCGCAGCCGACCGAGCGTAGGTGTGCCCGGCATGGGCACTGGATTGGAGGTGAAAGTCCTTTACGGGGCGAG
>CAWUIN010000133.1:0-6805 GCA_963922535.1 uncultured Hyphomicrobiaceae bacterium
GACGTCGGCGGCCTCAAGGCCATCCGTCGCATCCAGCACCGTGAGCCTTGCGGCTGTTTTTCTCGCATTCAGGTACTGGGCAATCCGGATTGCCCGGTGCGCCAGTCCCTGCTGGTGGCTGACTTCTCCGGCCGGCAGCCTGACAACGACATGCCCATCCTCGGGCATCCCGGCGAGCTGTGCTGCAAGTCGCCTGGCCTCGCGCCGGCTGCCCCAGGCAGCTGGCCAGCGGTGCCGCGCCTGAGCGTCGAGACCGGAAATTCCTTCATCCTGCACGGCGGTGCCGGGCGCGAGCACGATTTCATCGAAGACGAAGGCGCGGCCGCTCAATGCGTGCGCGGTCTTTGATGCCCAGTCGATAGCCTCAATGTCGTCCAGTGCAACGTCGACATCGGCCCTGCCAAGCAGTTCCATTGCACCGTCCAGCGACGGCCGCAGAAATTCATGCCGGTCTTTGAGCTGTGGCTTTAGACGGCCTGGGTCGCGCTCGACCAGAATAAGTCGCACTCTGCTGTCGGCACGCCGTGCTGCCAGAACTGCTGCAACCCCGGCCGGTCCTCCGCCTACAACGATGATTCGTCTGGTCTGCGAACTGGCGCCGACAAACGGCAAAGCAGCGCCAACGGCAATCGCCGGCCCGCCGGCCAGCAGGCCTGTGATGAGTTTTCTGCGGTTTATGTTGTGCATGCCTGCCCCCTTTTCCGTGTCGCTGGTAACATCGTTTCCCACCTGGAATTCACGGTGGCTGTAGCCGCAGGTCTCCGCGATTCAGTGGGCGCACAGATAGCCTTGATCCACTGTCGCTTCGCCTTCTGGCGATTTGCCTCGCCAAGCGCTTCGGCGATCTTTGCCCGTGCCTCTTTCAGTGACACCAGCCGCGACGGGATGATCCGCTCGCATTTGATAATGTGAAAACCAACTTCGGTTTCAACCGGCGCGCTGATTTTTCCCAACCGGAGCGCAAAAGCTGCATCCGCAATCGGCTTCATGAGCTGATCCCGGCTAACCACGCCCAGGTTCCCGCTATCCAGAGCACTGGGACACTCCGAATAGAGCTCTGCCAACAGGGCGAAACTCTCCGGCTTTTTCTGCAGCTGGGCATGGAGTTCCCTGATACGTTTCAGCGCCTCAGCGGGGCTGTTTTCTGGAAACTGTGGGTTAATGGTGATAAGGATATGGCTGATGGCGCGCTGTTCGGGGCGGAGAAACTCGTCCCTTCTCTGGCGATATAGAGCTGCAATCTTTTCTTCGCCGGGCTCTTCGATGTTTGAGACAACCTTTTCAATCGTCTTTTCAACTGTAAGCTGGCGCTCGATCGACAGAAACAGGACCGCATCGTCAATACCGCTATCGTGAAGATCGTCCAGGAAGTCGCAGTAATTGTCGTAACTGGCGATGATGGCCCTGCGCGCCTCGTGCACATCGGCTGCATCGACCGACACGGTCCGGGCTTCCTCTGAGGCCAGGATCCTGTTCTCGACAAATAGCGTCTTGCGCGCAACGGCCTCTGCGGCTTCGCTTTCGGGAACGCGAAGGTCCTTGGGTTTCCGGCTGAATTTCTGCTGGGCGGCCTTAAAGAGATGGTATGAATAGACGTTGCTCATGGCTCATGACATCCCCTGCTAGTCGACTGCCTGTTCCGCCCGTTGAGCTGCCGCTGCCAGCACATCGGCCAGATCCTCAGGATCGTCCTCCACGCTCAGGAGGTCATCGGGGGTGGCTTCGCTCACAAATTCAAGCGATGTTTCAGGCACCAGCAGGGTGCGGCCCGGAAAGCGCACGTGATAGGCAACGCCGCCGGGCGTGTTACGCAGAACCTTGAAGATCTCACCCTGGTCGCCCGGCCGCGCAATGATCTCATCTGCCACCGCCAGCTGAACCTTAGGGGTTACCTTTTCGCGGAACTCGAACATGTTGTGCACCCAGGCATCCGAGGCCGGCTGCAATTCAGCCTCCCGGCATCCGACAATCTTATCCGTATCGATGAAGTGCACCGTGTAGATGATCTGATCCTGTAGGAAAGTGCCGACATCGCGAACGAACCCGACACTGCCGCGCCGCACCAGAAGCTCTCCGGTCTCGGTCCCAGGAAAG
Source organism: uncultured Hyphomicrobiaceae bacterium (assembly GCA_963922535.1). Lineage (GTDB taxonomy): Bacteria > Pseudomonadota > Alphaproteobacteria > Rhizobiales > Hyphomicrobiaceae > Tectiglobus. The sequence continues at coordinate 2,095 of CAWUIN010000133.1, forward strand.
GTCCCATCGTTGCGCACATTTCTGATGACGCGGACTTCGTCTCCGTATTCATATTTCGGCCGCATGAGCGTCCTCCTCTTGATGCAGAACCTATTTGCGGACCAGTTCCACTGGCACAAACCCGGTTTGCGGTTGCAGGACTTTGAAGACCTTTTCTGTCAACGCATCTGAATGCACAAAGTCTTCATAGGCCTTATACAGAAAACCTTTGTAGTAAGCCTCGCAATCGGCCCTGCCTTCTGGTTTGCCGGGGTCCTTTTCCAGATAGTCGTGGAAGCGCTGGAGGATATGCAGACGATTGACGTGAACGACCTTCGGGTCGAACTCGATTTCGAAGTGGTCGAGAAAATCCTCTGCGCTCGACAAATCCTGCAGCTCGCGTTCGAATTCGGCATTTCTCATTTCTGGCGATGCTCCTCTTAATTCCAGGAATACTCTTTTGCTGCGTCAGCCTGCCGGTGTCTGATCTGGCGGGGGCTGATCCGGCGCGCACTCAGGCTGTCGGGTTTTGCGGTTTCAGGCCGCCATTAAAAACACACGCAGCGTCGTCCTTCATCGTGCTCCACAGCGCCATCTCACGTCTCCACGATCTGTTGCGCCTGGTGAAATGACACCAGCTCGCCGGCGGTCGGAGACCGTTTCAGTTTTTCGGCAAAACAACGCACACGGGGGAGAATTCTCTGCGCGGCATCGCGCTCCAGGACGATGCCAAGCTGAGCGTAGGCGTGGATCAGCCCCCGGGTGCCGGAATGCTTGCCAAGCACAAAATCATGACGCCGGCCAAGTTCGGCGGGATCAATCCCCTGATAATTGAACGGATCCTTTATCAACCCGTCGACGTGAATCCCTGATTCATGCGAGAAGACCCGCTCGCCGACAAGGCTTTTCAGAGGTGAGATCCGGCATCCCGAAGCCTCTTCGACGAGTTTAGAAAGTTCGTTGTAATTGCGTAGATCGATGCCGGTGGCGATGCCGAGAATCTTCGACAACCCGATGGCGACTTCTTCAAGCGGTGCGTTGCCGGCGCGTTCGCCAAGCCCGAATACGGTTGTGTTGACATATCGTGCACCAGCCCGGACGGCGGCCAGCGAATTGGCCGTCGCCAGCCCGATGTCATCATGGGCGTGCATCTCGATGGCAAGATCGCTGGAAGCCTGCAGATCAGCAATGCGGTCATAGACCGTGAAGGGGTCCATGATCCCAACCGTATCGGCAAAGCGGAAACGTTCGGCCCCCGATTTCTCTGCGACCTCCAGAACGCTTTTGAGAAAATCGGGATCGGCCCGCGAAGCGTCTTCGCCCCCAACGCTGACACGAAAGCCCAGGTCTGAGGCGCGCGGGACTATCGAGGAGATCTGCTGCAGGACCCATGCCCGGTCACGGTTGAGCTTTCTGGAGATCTGCTGGTCTGAAACCGGAATTGAAAGATCGATTAGAGCAACGCGAAGGCGGCTTGCAGCCTCGAGGTCGTCCTGGCGCATCCGGCACCAGACCATCAGGTCAGCGCCAAGACCGAGTGAGCTCAGAGCCGCGATCGTCTCGCGTTCCTCGGGGCCCATGGCAGGAATGCCGACCTCTAGTTCAGGCACGCCGATCGCATCCAGACGTCTGGCGATCTCGATTTTCTCGTCCCGAGAGAAGGCGACACCCGCGGACTGTTCTCCATCACGCAGTGTCGTATCATTGATAATAACTTTGCGTGCTAGGGTTGTCATTGGCGATTGCACCTTGAATTTCGTTATCAAGATGTAAAAGCAAGCCGCATGCCATGCACTTTATGCAATAAATATCAATGATCTGGGCTGTGTTCGGCCAATCCGACGACGGCCATTGTCATGTCCCAAACCGCCCCCCTGTCAGCAAACCGACAACAATTTGTCCTGTAGATCTCAGAATTATCCGCCGCCTGCAATTGTGCGGCGGTGCCATTGAGGGCAGTTTCATAAGAGGGGTTATGCGATTTTGTGCCACAATGAGGCTGTAAGTATCGCTCATCATAAGGTCATTAAGTAATGATTGAGCAGCTAATGAGTATCAAGCCCGGAACATCTCATAATCTTACAGTTCGCCAAACGTATCTCATGCATGAATACTCAGCACTAAGAGATGAGATAATCGAATACATCAAGCAGATAGCAGCGATGCACAAATTTTTATTCATTTCTTGCGCCGTAACAGTTGCGTGGTTGCTTAATGAAGCTGGTAATATAAATTATATGGCCTCTTCTTTTGGAGCCTGGGTGCCGTTTTTTTAGTCCTATGTTATGTTTATTACCGAAAAGACTTAATCGAAACTATTTTCAAAATAGGAGACCAAATTAATAAAATAGAGCATGAACTTGAAGTCGATGACATCGCATGGCAAAGCACGGTTCGTGATCTCAATGGAGAACGGAAAAAAGTATTTAGTAGAACGGTTCGAATGCATTGGCTTTTCATTTTTTCTTCTTTTGCATTTGCCGTATGGTACTGTATTGAATACTCGTTTGGATTAAACAATTGAATATTTATTTCAATACATAAATAGAAGATTTTCCACTTAAGATTAAGTAATTGAGTACTCGGGTCGAAACAAAGTATCCCCCCAACCACCATTCGTGCAGGGGCTACCTGTAAATTTGGTCGGGTGTTGCCAGTCTGTTGACGGGGATCGAACTCATCTGCTCTGACTCGCTGTGGGGGCGCCGCCAAGTTTTGGGGGCATGCAACGCGTGCAAAAAAAGTGGCCCCGGTTGGGGCCGTTTTATTAAATTTGCGGTGAAGTTTCAAAGCCTGCTGGCGGCCCGGATATGACACTTACGCGTAGGTGGGCTGAAACGCCTGGCCGGGGTCCTTAATCGGGCCTTCCTTGGACCAGTAAGGCGAAAGCTGGCGCAGGCGGGCGACGATCTCCGGGACGGCTGCGATCACTTGATCGATTTCTTCCTCAGTGTTGTAATACGACAGGGAAAACCTGGTCGTCCCGTGGGCGGCGGTCAGCGGAATGCCCATGGCGCGCATGACGTGTGAGGGCTCCAGCGATCCCGACGTGCAGGCCGAACCGCTTGACGCGGCAATCCCCTTCTTGTTGAGCATCATCAGTATCGCCTCGCCTTCAATATATTCAAAGGCGATGTTGCACGTATTCGGCAGCCGGTTGTCCGGATCGCCGGTCACGAAGCAATGCGAATTGGCTGCAAGGATGCCCGCCTCAAGACGGTCCCGAAGCGCCCTGACCACCGTGTTTTCGTGCGCGATGCGGTTCTGGCTCAGTTCCGCTGCGACGCCGAGGCCGACGATGGAAGCCGTGTTTTCGGTGCCCGCCCGGCGGCCCCGCTCCTGGTGGCCGCCCCGCATCATCGGGCGAAAGCGCGTGCCGCGTTTGAGATAGAGCGCGCCTACCCCCTTCGGGGCGTGCAGCTTGTGTCCAGAAAGCGATAGCATATCGATCTTCGCCGACTTGAGATCGATGGGGAGCTTGCCCACCGCCTGGACGGCATCGGTGTGGAACATCACGCCGGCTTCATGCGCCATCTCAGCCATTTCGACGACCGGGAAGATCGTGCCTGTCTCGTTGTTGGCCCACATCACCGTGACAAGCGCCACATCATCGCCAAGCAGGCTCTTATATTCGTCAAGATCAAGCCGGCCCTTCTCGTCGACGCCAAGCCGGATGATGGTATAGCCTTCCTTCTCGAGTTGCTCGCAGACCGCAAGGATGGCCGGATGCTCGACAGCCGTCGTAATGATCGTCGTGCGCTCCGGCTGCGCCTTGACCGCCGACATAATGGCGGTCACATCCGATTCCGTGCCGCATGAGGTAAAGACGATCTCGCTGTCGAACTCGGCCCCCAGCAGCGTCTGAACCTGGCGCCGTGCTTTGGTGATGGCGCGGCCGACCTGGTTGCCGAACTGATGAATGGAAGACGGGTTGCCAAACTGTTCGGTAAAAAATGGCAGCATGGCGTCGAGGACTTCGGGTGCGACCTGTGTCGTCGCGTTATTGTCAAGGTAGATCCCCTTGCCGCTCATAGTCCCGCCTCCTCAAGCTGGCGCTTGGTCAATGGCACGATTTGGACGAACTCGCCCAGTTCCTCGATCATCTTCTGCTGCAGCCCGTTAAGCGTCAGCCCCGCCATCTGGCAGTTTGAACAGGCGCCGGTAAGTTTGACGAAGACGGTCTTGTCCTGCACGTCGATCAATTCCACATCGCCGCGGTCCGCCTGCAGCGTAGGCCGAAGCGTCTCGATGGCTTTCTGGATTTTCTGGATGCGTTGAATGGGGGTGAGTTTGGATCTGGCCGGCTTTGCCGGTGCGCCCGCGGCCTGAGACATGGGAATGGGAGACGCGGGAGACGCCTGCCTGACCGGCAGTTCGTTGGGTTTTTTGTCAGTCTTTTGGGCAACCGTGCGGCGCTCGAGAACCAGATCCGGACGGTTAGCGCCTGGCGTAAACGTCTCGCCGCGCGCTTCCAGTTCACGGGCCAGGATCTCCTCGATCTTCTCATGACAGGATGAACACCCGGCTCCGGCTTTGGTATAGTTTGCAACATCCTCAACGCTCGAAAGATTATTCGCGCGAATGGTGCCAACAATGAGCGGCTCTTCGATGGCAAAGCATTTACAGATCAGGGTCCCTTCTGCATGATCGTCTTTCCACTCCTCGCCCCGATAATTAGCGACGGCCGCCTGCAGCGCTTCCCGCCCCATCACCGAGCAATGCATCTTTTCCG
>CAWUIN010000134.1:0-6421 GCA_963922535.1 uncultured Hyphomicrobiaceae bacterium
AAGGCGGGCATCCTTGAAGACGGGATCGTCACGGTCAGTGATAAGGGGACAGGTCAAGGCTCGGTGATTTCACCGCTGCTCGCCAATATCTACCTGCACTACGTGCTTGATCTGTGGGCCGAGCGCTGGCGACAGCGCGAAGCCAAGGGCGATATGATCATCGTGCGTTATGCCGACGACGTAGTCGTCGGTTTCCAGCACGAGATGGACGCCCGGCGCTTCCTGGATGCGATGCGAGAACGGTTAAAGGAGTTTGCACTGTCGCTCCACCCGGACAAAACGCGCCTGATCACGTTCGGCCGCTTTGCAGCTGCCGATCGCGCCCGTAAAGGGCTTGGTGGCAAACCGGAGACTTTCACCTTCCTGGGCTTTACATTCATCTGTGGGCGCTCTCGCAAAGGCAAGTTCCTTATTAAAAGGAAATCCCGGCGCGACCGAATGCAGGCGAAGCTCAAGGAAATCAAGAAAGAGCTGCGACGGCGCATGCACCACCATCTTTCCGAGCAGGGGAAGTGGCTGGGGCAAGTCGTCAGAGGGTATTTTGCTTACCACGCCGTACCGAACAATATCGGATCGCTCGGCGCATTCCGTACTCATGTCACACGTCTCTGGTTGCGCACGCTGCGGCGGCGCAGTCAGAAGGATGCGTTCTCATGGGAGCAAATGGAGAAGCTTGCTGACGAATGGCTCCCCAAGCCGAAAATCTTTCACCCTTGGCCGAACGTTCGCTTTGCCGTCAAATACTCAAGGTAGGAGCCGTATGTGGGAGTGCCGCTTGTACGGATCTGCGCGAGGGGCGGTTGGCAACAACCGTTCCTATCGCGAACATATCAGTTCTACCCTTGACATGGCATGTTCTCGGTGGTGCCATCTTCTCACTCTATGGATCAGAAGTAATTGCACCCGGTATAATACGGACGATATATAATACGGACGATATATAATACGGACGATATAGTGTAGGCTCAGTTTTAAAATAATTCTCTGACCGTTTTTACTTTGCGCCGATGCCGGGCTAATTCATCGAGAGTGCGGTGTAATTTTCGCCCCAGCCGCGCAGAGAATCGAATAACGAGTAAATGTATGAACGAGCTTGCTGATTTTATTTTGAACGCTCGGGACATCGTGGTTCTTACAGGGGCCGGGATTTCAACCGAATCTGGCATTCCGGATTTCAGATCCCCTGGCGGTATTTGGGAAACATTCCGTATTATTCAATATTCAGAATTCATGAACTCGGAAGAAGCAAGGCTGGAGGATTGGCGCCGGCGCTTTTACATGGAAGACCAAGTGGGAGGAGCCCAACCAAATATTGGGCATAAGGTCATTGCTGAATGGGTGAACAAGGGCAAATGTTCCACGGTGATAACCCAAAATATAGACGGGTTACATAAACTTGCCGGGACTCGGAGTGATGCGATCATTGAAATTCATGGTTCTGCTCGTCATGCGAATTGCACCGGGTGCGGTCTTCGGTATGAAATTTCTGAGTGTCGCGCTATGCTGGAAAAATCGGGCCAATCCCCCAGGTGCAATGAGTGCAGCGGATTAATCAAAACCGCAGTTGTTATGTTTGGTGAACAAATGCCCCTGAAAGAAACCGACCTGGCATTTGAAGCAGCAGGGCAATGCGATCTCTTCATAGCAATTGGAACATCGTTGGCGGTCTATCCTGCTGCGGATTTACCCGGTTACGCAAAACGAAACGGCGCAAAACTGGCTATAATCAATCGTGAACCAACGGAATTGGATTGGTTGGCTGATAGTGTTATTCACGCAGGAATTGGTGACACTTTGAAGATGTTTCATGAAAAATAGGCAGAGATTAGTGGTCATTGCGCATCATGGCGTCCTTACAAAACGGCTCTTTTGATCTGGTTCGTCTGCAGTAAGCCAGGTTGAGTGAACGTATCAATAAAGCTATGGTCCAAGATATGAGCCAAGCGACCCGCTACCCAATACGGAGATCTGATTTGATTGTGCGCCTGAAGTCGCTCTTAGCATTTGCCATACCTGTAGGTATCGCGTTAGCCGTGCTTGTATTCATCATTTCAGGCCGAGAGCCGCCGCGGCAGCTTGAGCTTGTGGAACGCAAGACAGCCGTGCGAGTTCTTACCGTAAAGCCCGAAGCTTTGAGCCCGCGACTGTCTGGCTACGGGCAGGTCGAGCCGTCGCGTGAGTGGAATGCGGTTGCGCAGGTTGCCGGCCCGATTGACTATCTGAATCCGGATGTCCGGCCAGGGGCCATTCTACAGGCCGGCCAGGAGATCATCAGGATTTCGCCGGTCGAGTTTGAGATTGCCAAGCGGCAGGCCGAAGCCGATCTTGAAGCGAGCAATGCCAAACTCCAAGAACTCAAGGCTCAGATGGAAAATTCCAAGGCTTCGCTGGAGATTGACGAGCGATCTCTCAAGCTTCTGCAAGTTGATCTGGATCGTAAGACTGCATTGCTAAAACGCGGTTCGACAAGCCAATCCGTTGTTGATGAGGCGGAGCGTGCGCTACTCAGTCAGCAAACCCGTGTGCAGGAACTCAAAAACTCAATACGACTGTCCGAAAGCCAGATCGCTGCGCAGGAAAGTCAGATCGCAGCAACTGAAACGCGCGTTGAGACTGCAAAACTGAATATTGATCGCACGCGAATTGTGCTCCCTTATAATGTGCGGATCGAAACTGTTGCCGTTGAACCGACACAATATGTCGGAGTTGGCACGGCGATGGTCACGACCTACGGCATCGACAGCGCTGAGGTGACGGCAAGTATATCGACCGACGCGTTCGCTGGATTTCTCGAATTAGTGTTCCCTGATGGCAAAGTTATTACCGGGGGCGGTGATGCGCGGGCTCGCGAAGTATTCAGACAGCTTGGGTGGTCTGCTACGGTAAAGTTTGCCTTCAACGGTCGAACGATTAAGTGGCCGGCTAAGGTCCTGCGCACCGCAGAGACGATCGATCCGCAGACACGCACGGTCGGCGTAATCGTCGCGGTTGACAAACCTTACGCGAATGTCGCACCGGGGCGCCGCCCGCCACTGGTCAAAGGCATGTTCGTGGAAGTCGACATATCGGGACCGTCGCTGCCCGATCAGCTTTTAATCCCGCGATCTGCGGTGCGTGCCGAAAGCCGCGTCTGGATTGCGAACAGGGATAATCGGCTGGAGATCCGGCCCGTCAAGCTTGCCGCAACACAGGGTAACCGCGTTGTTGTGAAGGACGGCTTGAAAGCTGGCGAACGCGTGGTTCTCAGTGATATCGCACCAGCCGTCGAAGGCATGTTGCTGGACGTTGCGCAAGGCCGTATGAAGACCTCGCACCTGGCACCCGATCGGGCTGTGACGCCGGATGAGGCGAGCAACAGGACTGCTAATTCCAGGGCAGGTAACGCCAGCACCCATGTCGGCTCAGGAGCACCCGTGACGACTGGACTACGCGAGGCAGGCACGGTCGGAGCAGTCGAATGATACGGTACTTTTCCAATCACCCGACCATTGCAAACCTGCTGATGATCGGATTTATTGCCGTTGGCTTGGTGATGGTTCCGTCATTACAGCGAGAGACGTTCCCTCGTATTGCGCCGAACAAGCTGCAGATCACGGTCGTCTATCCCGGCGCTACGCCGGAAACCGTGGAGGAGGCCATCTGCCAGCGCCTGGAGGATGCTATCGATGGCGTTGACGGTTTGCACGAAACCACCTGTGATGCGCGCGAGGGGCGTGCGATTGCGACGGTCGAAATGGAAGAAGGCCAAAATCTCGATCGCTTCACGGCGAACGTGAGAACAGAGGTTGAAGCCATTAACGATTTCCCCGAAAACACGGAAACCCCAATTATAAAGCAACTGGGTCGTACTGATTTTGTTGCCTCGCTTGCCATTACCGGCCCGATGAGCCGCCCTGACCTCAAGCTTTATGCCGAGCAGGTCAAGGACCGTATGAAGGCCTTCGGTGGCATTCCGATCATCGAAGTCAAAGGCTTTTCTGATGAGCAAATCCGCATTGAAATCGCCGATGGAGTGTTGCGCCAATATGGGCTGAGCTTTCAGGATATCGCCCGCACAGTTGAGCGTCAGAGCGTCGATCTACCGGCCGGCACGATCACAACGCGTGACCAGGAAATCCTGCTTCGCTTCACCGGTGAGCGGCGCACGGTGCCGGAAGTTGAAAGCATCGTTGTTGTGACTGATGCGGATGGTGGACAAATCAGGCTGGGCGATATCGCAAAGGTGACCGATCGCTTCGAAGCCGACGAGATCAAGACGTTGTTCAACGGCCGTCCGGCTGCTATCCTGGATATTGTCAAGAGCGCATCCGACGACATCATCCGCGTCGCGGATCGTCTGAGAGAATTTGTGGAACGCGAGCGACAGCAATCGCCACCAAGCGTCACATACGATATCATCCGTGACGGCTCGACTATCGTGCAGGAACGCCTCACACTGTTGCTGGAAAATGGCTTAATGGGGCTCGCGCTCGTCGCACTCGCCACCTGGGCCGTTTTCGGGACGCGATATGCATTCTGGATCGCGATGGGGCTGCCGGTCGCCTTTCTTGGCGGGATCGCAACGATGGCTTTGATCGGATATTCGATCAATATGATGACAATGGTGGCGCTGCTCATCGTCGTTGGAATTCTCATGGATGATGCGATTGTCATTTCAGAGAATATTGCGAGTAAGAGCGAGCAAGGTTTACCACCGCTGGAAGCCGCCGCCGAGGGTGCTAAACAGGTTCTCCCGGGCGTTCTGTCATCCTTCCTGACGACGTTCTGCATTTTTGGATCGCTTGCATTCCTGGAGGGGAACATCGGTCAGGTCCTGAGTGTCATCCCAGTGGTGATGATCGCTGTTCTCGCGTGTTCTCTGGTGGAGGCATTCCTTATCCTGCCCCACCACCTTGGGCACTCGCTCGCTGGTGCTACAGGCCAGCCGGGACCTGTTCAGCGGTGGTCTGCACGCGCCATAGATTGGAGCCGCGAACGGATTGGTGACGTTGCCTTCGTTTGCGTCCGCCTGCGCTTTTTCACCTTGGGCTGTGCCGCTGCAAGTTTGATCGTGGCGATCTCAATACTTGCTGCGGGGATCGTCAAATTCAGCCCATTTCCATCGCTGGATGGAGATACACTCGAAGCCCGCATTCTCCTTCCCCAGGGCACACCGCTCGCGCGCACCGAGGCAGTTGTTGCGCGGATTGAACGCGCGGCTCTTAAGCTGAACGAAGAATTGACGCCTCAACAGCCAGGCCAACAGCCGCTCATCAAGGCTCGGTCAATCCGGTTCAATGAGAATGCCGATGCCTTTGAAAGCGGGCCGCACGTTGCGACCATCAGCATCGATCTTCTGCCCTCGGAAACTAGAACCATCGACAATGACACGTTCTTCGCAAGATGGCGCGATGCCGTCGGCACCATTCCCGACGTTATCAGTTTGCAATTCATCGAGCCATCAATAGGCCCGGCGGGGCGGGCAATTGACATTCGGCTCATTGGCTCTGATCTCAATGCGCTGAAGGCTGCCAGCCTTGATCTTCAGAAGTGGCTCAACCGCTATGCTGGCGTTGTCGATCTTATGGACGATCTGCGCCTCGGCAAACCCGAGTTTCGCATCGCACTGCGCCCTGAAGGATTGGCCCTCGATCTTCGTTCCGAGGACGTTGCTCAACAGATCCGTGCCGCCTATTTTGGTACCACGGTTGACGAAGTCCAGACGTCTGAAAAGGAATTTGAAATCGAAGTACGCCTTGCCGCCGTGGACCGCAGTGACTTGTCCATCCTGGACCGTTTCGTCATCACGACATCTGCCGGCGGGCAGGTACCGTTAACTGCTATTGCGGATGTTACACTCGAGCGTGGATATGCCCGCATAAACCGGGTTGACGGTGTACGAACGGTGACCGTCATCGGTAATGTTGATCCACGTGTTGGTAACGCCACCGAGATTATCGCCGATACGAAGCAGCGATTTCTGCCGGGCTTTCTGGAGCTTCACCCAGGTGTCAGGCTCTCCATCGGCGGCGAACAAGACGAGGCCGCGACTGCGCAACGGTCGATGATTTCGGGCTTTCTGCTTGGCCTCATCGGTGTGTTTATGGTCTTGAGCTTCCAGTTCCGCAGTTACGTTGAGCCGATCGTGGTGATGGTGCTCATTCCGTTTGCCTTTGTCGGCGTGGTGTTGGGCCACTTGGTCATGGGGCTTGAATTCACGATGCCAAGTCTGCTTGGCCTTGCCGCACTGTCGGGCATTATCATCAATGATTCCATTCTGCTGGTAAATCAGATCAAATCACGCCACCGTGCAGGTCTGACAGTTGCAGAAATCGCACCGGATGCCGTCCGTGCACGTTACCGCGCCATCCTGCTGACATCGGTAACGACAATCGCCGGGCTTCTGCCGTTGCTTTCCGAAACAAGTCTGCAGGCGCAGATC
>CAWUIN010000135.1:0-6411 GCA_963922535.1 uncultured Hyphomicrobiaceae bacterium
ATGTTTCTTGCTGGCACGGTCCCTGTCTTGATCGTCAGATGCGCGTGGAGGCACAAAGATTTTCGGCTCGACAGGCAGCCCCTTGGCTTTCTTGACCTGCGGTAGTTCACGGATATTCTTGCCGGGTTTATCATCGCCACTAACGTCATTATCTTGATCTTGCGGCTCACTCAAAGCTTCAACTCCGGATAGTGATGCAGCGCCGGATTTTTTCTCCGACGGGGCTGAGGCGTCTTTCTGTGGGGCATATGCTTGATTTCCAGTCTCTTTATGGACTTCGCCCTTGTCATCGCTTTGATTAGAAGAAGCGTTTTCAATCTTAAAGTCATCGTCTTTTCGGGCAGGCTGCTGATTGGTATTGGCAGTTGCGACCGAGGGATGACGGACTTTGGAAATCTCAGCATCGATGACTTGCTCGGCCTTGGCGGCCGCAGGGATGGATATCTGCTTTTGCACATTTGTATCCGCACCAGCCGCGGACTGTTCAGACTGGCCTTTGTCCAGCTGATCTATAACAGTCTCAGGCCGCATTCCCAATTTCACAAGTTCCTCGATATGCTGGGATAAGACTTCCTTACTGCATGGCTCAGCCGCTTCAACGGGCACGCGCCATTGAAATGCATCAAGCGCTCCGGTTACAGGCGATACGGGCTGCCAAGTCTCCGATATAATACCATCAGCAGTCCAGGCCGGATCGCGCGGCGCGTTCACCGCCCGTGCAAGCCATTCGCGAACACCGCCAGTATTGCTCATATCCTCATCTTCGATACGCGCCATCAAGGTGCAGACACGTTGCGTCAGGCGCCCCTCGGTCAGCGGTGCCAGCGCCGCCCGCGCCACATCATAAACGCGTGCTTCGATTGCTGCATTGGCAACGGCAATCGGACTCTCGATAATATTTGGCGTTAACGCGGCTAGATCCTGAACCCGCTTCAGGCGGTCCCGCGGACTATCGCCCAAACGTGCATGAGCGTATGCAACAGCCAGCTCAGGATGCGAAGATTTCTTCCAGGTTTTCTGTAAAATCTTGGTCGCGCGTGAAGTATTGCCTCTGGCAGCAAGCAACCGCCCTGCAACAGCAGCTGCCGGCACAAGATCGGGCGCCAGATTATGCGCCTCTAGCGCCAAGCCAAGCGCACGTTCAGAATCGGTATCCTCAGCTTCCTGAGCCAGACCAGACAAAAGCACGGCGCGACGGCGATCAGCTGACTGTTTTTCGACGTGACCGTGCTTTTTAGCAATTGCAAGTGTTGCAAGCGCACCGTTCCAATTTCTGCTTTTACATTGAATATCGAACAGAGCCTTCACTGGCCACGACAGCTTTGGGTTGAGCTTGACCGCACGCTCAGCAAACTGGCGCGCAGCTTCCACCTCACCTTCGCACTCCGCCTCCAGAAAGAGACCGCGCAGACCAAGCGCTTCGGTATCGGGCGTTGCAAGCATGGCTTCAAAAATACGCCGTGAGGTTGTGTGATCGCCCGCCAGCTGCGCGGCCTGCGCCCGCAACAGATGCGTCATCGGTTCGTTCGGCAGAGATATCCGTGCCTGGGTGGCATAGCGCAGCGCCGAAGTGCGATCTCCGGCACCAATCGCAATCATACCGCTCGACAACGCTTCAAGGCCACGCTTTTCTCGCCGACGGCTAAGAAAATTGCCGATGGCGGCAGGGCTTTGCCAGATATTGTGCAGCACAGTCCAGATAAAAACGACAGTGGCTGCAAGAAATGAGAGCAAAATGGTAACCTGAAAAAGGTCAGTATCCCAAATGTACCCCTGCCAGTTCACCTCGACGCGACCGGGATTATCTGCGAGCAGCGAAAGCCCAAATGCGATAACGGCAACACCAAGAAAATATATAACAAGACGCAACATAACTTAACCCTTCTCAGCAACAGCAGCGAGCGAGTTGTTCAGTTCATTTTCAACCTTGACAATGGCCCGGTCAACCACAACGCGCTCTTCTGCCTTGGACATCCACTCGTCAAGCTTTCTTGCAGCACGTTCCCTGGCAGAAAACTGCTTTCCAGCGTAAGCAAGTTCTGTAGCGGAAAGAGGAGAAAGACGCAGGCGAAGTTCTTTAGCTTTATTCAATGCCTTGTGTAATTCATTTTCCTTAAGCTCTTGCTCAATGCCAACGATTTCAGCCTCGACCGACCCTTCATCCGGGTTAGCATGACGCACGCGGGTCTGTGATTTTGCCCAGTTTATGATATGTCCCCAATTGCTGTCTGCAGGCTCATGTGATGACTGAATAATTGTGTAAGCGAGGTCTGAAAATTTCTGTCGCAATTTATCGGCTGTTGGCACACCGTTATCTGCATTGTTCTCCAGTATCGATAACGTCGAAGGATCAAGAGCAGGTTTAGCCAGCTCAAGTTCTTCACTATAAGGGCCGCCGTTATTAAGCGCACGCCTGAGATTGCGAAGTGCAAACGCCATCACATTACGACGCGCATTGGCCTTACGATCCTGCTCGCTTGCAACTATGTCCTTCAGCTGCTCCTGTAACGCGGCCAGCTGCTCGGATAGCGGCACGATTGCACCCTCGACATCTTGCGGCAGGGCCACCGTTTCAAATTTCTGGTTGACGTCGCCTTTGAGGCTATCGAGATCAACCCGTAGTCTTGAAGTTTCTTCATGCATGGCACGCACTGTATCATTGATACGTGTTTGTGCGAGGCGGATAATTTCGGCACGCTGCTCTAACTGGGCGATGGCATTGCTGGCTTCAGCCAGCTCCCTGGTCGAACGCTCGGTGGCGGCTTGCGCTGAGGACGCAACCTCGCCCACTTCAGAAAACCGCGTTTCGACTTGCTGTACCAGCCCCTTGCGAAGCTCATCAATTTTGGCAAGCAGGCTTGTTTCAAGTTCGATCAGCTTCCCGCTTAACGAGGTCAGGCCGGCCAGGCTCGTCGGCCGGCCGTCGGTGCCGGTTGCGCTGGCGAGATTATCAAGAATGCCCTCAAGCTTTACAATGCGTTTATCGAATACTCCGAGTTGCTCAGCCAATTCAGCTGTCTGAGCTGGCTTTTCAGCTTCCTGCTGCGACCGCTCCGCAAGCTCGCGAACCTGTTCGCGCAATGTATTGAGGGATGCACGCTGTGTCCTGATATCCTGGGCCTGGCTGTCCAGGTCATCGGTTATCGCAGGAAGATCGACAACCGGACGCTTTTCCAGCGCCGCTAAACGCGCCTCAACCTCCGCCGGCATCTCAGGCTGCGGCAGCACCTTTAGACCAAATTCCTGCTCAATCGGGCGGGCGGCAAACAAAACCAGCGCCCCGCCGATAACACTGGCAATGACATGCGTGAAAACCCAGCCTATTCCACCACCGGAACGCCGCTTCTCGGGTGTATTGGCCGTATGGCCCTGGCCGGTGACCTTGGATGGCGCCTTGTCGTTTCCCTCTTTCTCTTTCGTGTCTTTCGCGCCTGCTTCATCAGGCTTGCTGCCATCGTTGACAGTCTTATTCGCGGCTTTCTCGTTGGCGGTGCCTGTATTATTTGTTTTGCCAGCTGTACTATCCGTCGCTGGGACAGCAGATTTTGTCAACTCGGCTTTGCCAGTCTCTTTGCCCGTTGGCTTATCTGCTGCCGAGCCCTCGTACTGGCTTGCCTCAGGTTTGTTTTCAGACGGCTTTGCCGTGTCCGGATCTTTGACTTCGGTTGCTTTCAAATCAATGATCGGGGCTGGCTTTTTAGGAGCGGAGCCGGCCGCATCGGGCTTGCCGCTGCCCATTGAATCCTTATCCGAAGTATTTTTATTTTTGGACATGAGAGACCAACCTCCGATTGTACGCTCTCTTATTGGACCTTAGGCCGGATCGATGAGCTGACAGTGACGATGACAAATATCACTGTGACTATAATTTTGTGATTTTGTATATCTTAAAATGATGCTGTTGTTTGACCCGTTAATGCGATCATACCATGAATACTTGGCCGTTGCGGTATACGCACGTCGTCAATTTGTATTTGTGACAATCTGTCTGCAACCGAGGGCGACAAACAAAAATGCACTAATCGATGTATAGCGTGCTCAATCTGATATGCGCGTATCAAATCAGCGTAAGTCTGTGCTGTGCGTGGCGACAAAAGAACGACGCCATCAATATCACCAGTAACAATTTGCGACAACAGTGCGGCCGGAAGTTGGCATACGGCGCGGGCAGCGTATACGGTATGCTGTAACACATTATAACCAATCTGGCGCAGCTTACCAGCCAGATCGAAGGCAAGGTGCGTGCCGGCAAGATGTAACAGCGCCCCTCCATCGATATCGGCGTGAGCCCTGATGACAGGCAGCAAATTTTCTGCAGTCGAAGGACCTTCGATAATTTCGTGAAAACCAAGCTCCTTTGCCGTTGCTCCAGTGCCCGAGCCAACGGCAAATAATCGTATTTGCCTGATCGCCTGTACATGCCTCGTCGCGGCGATTGCGCGTATACCATTCCGACTGGTTGCAATTAATGCCTGGACATTGTCGAATTCGAGCGCAGGGATATCCTTGAAGTCGATCAGCAGGAGTGGTTCGACAATAACTTCATGGCCCTGCGCGATCAGTTTTGCGCGCAAAGAAGCTGCATCGAGGGCCGGCCGTGTGACCCAAAGCCTCATGCGTGGCCCTCAGTACTATTCATGATATCCCGCAGAATATCAGGGCCTGCCTGTTGCAACAGTTGCGTTGCGGCATCGCGGCCGATCGTCTCGGCATCCTCTGCCAGACCGTAATGTTCGATATCTATGCACTGCGAGCCGTCCGGCAACAGAACCTGGCCATGAAAATCAAGCTTCGTGGCGTTGATTGTCGCAAGACCGGCAATTGGCGTCCGGCAGGACCCGTTGAGCCCGGCCAGAAAAGCCCTCTCGGCCTTAGTACGCAGGAAGCTTTCGCGATGGTTCAACGGCGCTGTACACTCCAGAGCAACCGTATCGGTGGCACGAATCTGCAGGGCAATTGCTCCCTGCGCAACCGCAGGCAGCATCTGCCCGGGTTCCAGCGGCAAACCAAGCCCGTCATCAAGGCCGAGCCGCCGCAGACCGGCGCAGGCCAGAAAAGTTGCATCCGCAATGTTGTCATCAAGCTTGCGCAGGCGCGTTTGCACATTACCGCGAAATTCAACAATCTTCAGATCCGGCCGCGCATAATGCAGCTGGGCGCGCCGGCGGATTGACGATGTCCCGACAACGGCGCCTGCCGGCATTTCAGCCAGAGACTTGTATTTACGACTGATAAAGGCATCGCGCACGTCTTCGCGCTCCAGAACGGCAGACAACGCAAGGCCGTTCGGCAGCGCGGTTTCAAGATCCTTCATGGAATGAACGGCAAGGTCGATCCTGCAGTCGAAAAGCGCCTGTTCGATTTCCTTAGTAAAAAGCCCCTTGCCGCCCACTTTGCTCAGCGGCCGGTCCTGGATGCGATCGCCGGATGTAACGATCTCGACAATCGGCACATCGGCAGGCTTGAGGCCATTGGCCTGGGCAAGCCTGGTTTGCACCTCACGTGCCTGTGCAAGCGCCAGCGGCGAGCCTCGCGTTCCAATTCTAATGCGTCTGTCAGACAAACAAATACTTATCCTGGGTTGTTTCAAATATACAACTATACTCTTGGCAGATTTGCAATCCTCAGCCACAAGACATTTTGACTGCTTTTAATCATCCGAACGACAACCGCTGAAGCCAGATCAAGAACTCAGTAATGAGTAATCAGCATTGACTGTTGATCAGGAAAGCTTCGCAGTCTGGTTGCATGCGGCATTATAGCATTTGCGGGGGACGCATATGGAGAGCTTTCTACTTGATCAGATCCCTGAAGAAATAAAAAATACATGGTTGTTTTATAGCGTTATTTTGTTTGTTGGACTTGTTGGTTATTTCATCAGAGAATTTGGACAATTATTAGCAACTGCGACACTAAAACATTTTAAACGGGCCTTGGGCAGCTGGAGCCGCCTGAGGTTGGCCATAGATGCGATTGATGTCGATGGTCCCGGGCTTTGGATATCCAGAAAGCCCAGGCGGCCCAACAACTACGCATCAAACATCAAAAACAGTATTCCCATTATCCTGGTAGCGAACCTAAAGGGAGGCGTTGGTAAGACAACCATTGCCGCGAATTTGATCGCACACTACACACAGAAGAAAAATCAACGCATTCTGGCAATTGATCTCGACTTTCAGGGATCACTTTCTTCGATGATCATCCCTGGCGACTCATTTGATGAACTACTTGCGCAACAGGCAAATGGCGAGGACAGCAAAGCAGCACAACTGATCGAAGGTAAAACTGCAAGATGGTTGGCATCTGTAGCTGAACGCGTAGGCAGTCATTTGAAAGGAGCAAAGTACATCCCATCCTATTATACCAATCCATAGATGAATTGACTCACCTGGATTCACTTTTGCCGCAAAT
>CAWUIN010000136.1:0-6364 GCA_963922535.1 uncultured Hyphomicrobiaceae bacterium
CCGCGGCCAACCGTAAAGGTTTAGACCGCGTCCGTGCCTGCAAGAACCAGCAAGTCAGCTTGCCTCAGCTCTTCAAACTTTTATGCATTACCAGCTATTCAGGGACGATGGATCATGCACATGAACGGTTGATGATCACCTCTTTCAAAGATGATATCGCCTGTAACGGTTACGATCCCATGCCTTTGGTCTTTTGTGGCTGTATTGATCTGATAATCTATATGACCGATTTTGAAATTCTGTTCGATGCTGTCCACAAAAGTTCGCAGCATAATGCAAACCGGAGGCTCGTTTAACAATTTTGAGTACAACAACAATAAAAACAGTGGCAGCGCAAAGGCTACGGCTGGATATCCGTCAGAATAAGAGGGATGATTGATAAGATAAAAGATGCAGAGCAAATCTGTGAACCTTTATCGGGTATCGTCGAGCGCGTCACGTTCCACAGTTCTGAAACTGGCTTCTGTGTTATGTCCTGCAGGATCAGAGTCTTAAGCAGAGCTGCATTTTTGTTCTTTATGCGTTCTTTTCTTCTTAACTGAACCTTGCTATATAAAAGTATGGCTTATGATGAGACATTATCCACACCCGGTACACTGCGCTGGTTGTTTTTTGATCTGAACAGTTATTTCGCCAGTGTGGAGCAACAAGACAACCCCGGTCTGCGCGGCAAGCCAATTGCGGTTGTGCCCAGCATGACAGATGCAACCTGCGCGATTGCGGCAAGCTATGAAGCCAAAGCCTATGGCATAAAAACTGGTACCAAGATATATGACGCAAAGAAGATGTGTCCGGATCTCATTTGTGTGCCTGCCCGCCATGATGTCTATGTTGCCTATCATGAGCGCATTTTTGATGAGGTTGAGCGGCATCTGCCGGTTGAGAGACGCTGCTCCATTGATGAGGGCGCGTGCCGTCTCATGCACAATGAGCGCGAGCCTGATAAAGCCGTAGCAATCGCCAGGCAGATCAAACAGGGCCTTGCAGACAATATTGGTCCGGCCATCCGCTGTTCAATCGGCATCGCGCAAAACATGTTCTTGGCAAAAGTTGCAAGTGACATGCAGAAACCGGACGGACTGATTGTGCTCCCGCCGAATGATTACAAAGACCGCTTGTTTGACATGGAGTTGCGTGATTTCTGCGGCATTGGCGCCAACATGGAACGGCGATTAAACCGGGCCGGTATTCACACAGTTGCGCAGCTTTGGCATGCGGAGCCCAAACATGTTCGCAAGATATGGGGGAGTGTCGCTGGTGAAGTGTTTTGGTATCGCCTGCATGGTCATGACATCGCAGACAAGCCAACACAAAAACGGGTTGTGGGCCACAGCCGGGTGCTTGATCCTGCCTTGCGTCAGAGCGACAAGGCCTATCTTATCGCCAAACAATTGACCGTGAAAGCTTGCACACGGTTGCGGCGGTACAATCTGTATGCGCGGAGGTTTTCCGTATCGGTACGTACCACAGGCCATAAATATGCCCGCGGCCTTAATTGGGCAAATGAAACATCTTTCGCAGCCTCACAGGATAATTTCGTGGTGCTCGAAGCGCTGGGGCGGTTTTGGGAGCAAATGCAGCAAGACACGCACAAGGCTGCGCTGTTGAAGGTATCTGTGACGTTACACGATCTTTATCAACCGCAGTATACAACGCTTGATTTATTTGAAAGCCCCGAACACTCTCATCGCAAAGAACATGATATTCGCTTATCACACGCTATGGATGCGCTGAACAGACGATTTGGGGCACAAACGGTGACGCTTGGGCTTTATCCCAAAACAGCCGCTGGCTATGTGGGAACCAAGATCGCTTTTTCGCGCGTGCCTGAGAAAGATGAATTTCTGGAGTAGTTAAAACAACCTTGATGGCCGGGATGTTGTCTATCCGTTCGGAGAAATGAATGAAATCGTGCTTGCTTATGCCACGACGATCCACAAATCGCAGGGCTCAGAATATCCAGCTGTGGTGATCCCGGTTGTCACTCAGCATTACACCATGCTGCAGCGCAATCTGCTGTACACCGGTATGACACGTGGCAAGCGGCTGGTTGTTCTGGTCGGCCAGAAGAAAGCAATCGCCATTGCAGTGCGCGGAATTCAAGGCCGGCGGCGATGGTCAAAGCTTCGAGAACTGCTCATGATGGAAGACGCTGAGTTTCATACGCTTCGTAATTACAAGTCAAGGTTCAGGCAGTTTGGAAACGTGTGTTGCAAAAATGACCCGCCGGCATGATTTCTGTATGGCACATCAAATGTCTGCAATACATCCGACCAGATGCGTTCTAATGTAGAGAAGCAATGCTTCAAATGTGCTGTTGAGGATGAATGATCGTGTTATTGGCCTGACTGGCAGCAGTATCCGAATAGCCGACGTTGCAATCCAAGCATTGACGAGGGGGCGTCGGATATAACAATACCTGCAGTTGAAGGCACTGCAGGCATGGGTAAGGTGCTTAAGACAAATATTGATTTTCCCCAACGGGATTTTGAGGTGCAGTATTATTTAATAAATATATGCTTAGGCATGAATAAAGAGCAGCTATAGCTGCTATGATGATACATGCAATACTGCAGTAGCTAAGAATAAATTTGCTAACACAGGATCAAGCCATTAATTGCTAAATGGCCGATATTAGCCTTCTGCATCCCGAGTTAAGCGTATGATCCATGCCTCCGACGGTATTGCCATTCGCTCGATCGGGGGCAAAGTTGGGCTGATTGATTTGGCGAGACCGAATACCCAAAGCGCGCCGTCTGAGGCCAGCGTAATCTTCCTGATCTCGCGCGGGCCATCACCGGTGAAGTTGAGCGCCTCTTGCACCTCACCGAATTCGTCGAAGATCGTCACCGATGAGGTGGCATCTTCGCCTACGCCGGACTGGGTAGCGATGTAGATACGCCCGTTCTGATAGGCTAGATCTTTGACATAGCTGCCAGTCAAATCGGGTAGTTCGGTAGCCCAGCGATAGTTTCCGGATGCGTCAAGTATTGCCAGTACTGGTGTACTCTCTGCCAGTGGCTTTGGGCTGTCGCTGACGGCTCCTAGCACCAGCGAGCGCTCCCGCCCGATGGCAAGGACCTTGCTGGGGGCGCCATCAAGACGCTCAACTGGAAGGTCGGCGCGGAACGTTACCTCTCCGGTGGCAGTGACGTTGAGTACCTGCCAACCAACCGCTGCGTCCACGGCGAAGACAGCATTGCCGTTTTCGGACAGGGCTACATCGTTGCCCCAGCCAAATCCTTTGAAATTGGCATAGGACCAGTCAAAGCCACCGTTGAGGCCCAACTTGCCGATAAAAGGGGACCGACCTGTACCCAATCGGACCTGACCGGATATTAACAGTGCTCCGTCTGGGGTAAAGGTTCCGGCTGTAGCTCTGGCAAGCCGTGGGATCGGGGTGGAAATGCGATGGGACAACATCTGGCTCTCAGGGCCAAGCTCCAGTGTTTCAATCCGCATCGTCTTATCGTTGCGGATTGTCTGCGCAACGCGCAGCCCCCCGCTTTTTGTGAGGGTGAGCGCGAATGGAAATACGCGGTTGCTAACATTGCCGAAGAGCGGTGGGGGCGTGGCGACCGGCAGCTTCTGATCGCGCATCAGCGCGCCAGGTGCTGTAAAAGTGAGTAAGCGGGCTGCACCATTGGGATTGCGCATCAGAGCGAGCACCTCACCGCCCTTAGGAGCAGCAGTGACGGCCTCCACATATATCGCATGCTCCAACACGACGGGCCCACCTGGCCCGGTGATGGTAGTGGCCTTCCAGCCGGGCGGTGCCAGCGAGACCTCAGTTGAGGTTGCGAAGCGCTGCAGCGCTTCGCTCACTGCAAAAGGTGTGGCAAGCAGAATCAAGAGTGCAATCGAGAAGGGATAGCGCGTCAGAAGCCAGAAACCATAGCGCCGTGGTACGGCGCGCATCGCACCGAAGCGGCGCAGCAGGATCAGCGTGTCGGTGCCGGTAAACTGATCAGTACTGCCGATCTGCCAGCCACCATCTGTCAGATAGAGCCCCGCGATTTTACGCCCACGCAGTAAGATATCTGGGGGTGATATACCGTGAAATTTCAACGCTTCGCACAACCCAATTAAGAGACGGTCAGCGCGCTCCTGGTTGCCGGGTGGAAGGATAAACAGTGTCTCCTTAACGCGGTAGCGAGAGAGGATTTCATTAACTTCCCACCATACACCTGGCGTTTCGTTGAGCACTATTACGATCGCTTGAGCATTGTCGATCAGTCCGCTAACCCGAGTTTGCCAATCCGTATCGGGAAGGTATTCTCGCGCTGCTCCAAAAGGTACCTTGCCCTTGCTGCGATTGCCGATAGCTACCACGGGACCCAACTGGGTCAATTCTTCGAGCACTTGATGTTCTAGATATTTTGGTGCGTTGCCAATGCGGATCAGATTGAAGAGAGAAAAGCCTTGCGATTTGGGTAGCATGACTTGATCGTCTTCGAATGGCCGGAGGAACAACACCGGCGCACGGGTATCGGCATGCATCAACCTCTGCATAGAAATGATTGACAACGATCGCGCCCACCGTCGGGTCAGCACAAAGAGCGCAAAAGGAATTGCAAAGGCGATCCCCATGTAAACCGGGAAGAGAAAGGCATCGAGCTGCATTGCGGTTTTAAAGCAGTTATAACGGTCAATCCCCGGCATAATGCATTCCGCACGGTTAATCTTTAGGAGCGTGTTTGCAACCGCGCCTGCAAAGAGAAACGGGTACAAGCTGCTGGCCAGAAGGATCGAGCTAAACATAAAAAGTGGGATAATTGCCCAACGCTGAGCGCCTAGTAGGACGGTATAGCCAGGCACGCCGAATACGCGCAAAAATAGTGTCCGCAAAGGAGCTTGGCCAAAGCCGTCGCGCAGTGCGTCACGGTCTTCAGAGCTAATTTTCCGTAGGCTCAGAACACCCCAGACAACGAGGCCAAGCACCGCAAGATTGATAGGTATGGCGACGATATGGATAGCGAAAAACACCACAGGCAATTGCCCAACCAGCTCACTCATCCCAAAAATCAGTGCTACAAATAAAAGGATCAGAGCGACCACCATCGTCGCAACGATGGCGCTGATCGGACGTTCGAAATTGGCTATGGCCCCGGCGACTAGTAGATTTACCAGAGGGGCGAAGAGAAAGGATAGTACACCGAATTTTGTGGACCATCCCGCAGCAGAGGTGGGTTGCGAGATCAGAGTTTCTATGAAAATGTCCAGCATTCCGCGCGATATGTCAGCTGGCAGAAAAACAGCGTAATTGATCACAAGTGACACTGCGACAACAAATAATGCTACAGCGCTGGCCTGAAAATAGCGCAGCGACCCAAGGACCCGTTCGAAAGCCCGTTTAATCCGCGTGAGGTCGCTGACGGTGGTGATTGGCTTAGTCGTGTCGCTCATATTCTTGATTTCATCTTTGTATTCTTTAACAAGATGTTGAAATAATCTTCAATTTAAATCCAACTACGCTGCTGTGTGCGGTGAAGCAACGAGCGGGGGCTGCTACTGTCGAAACTGCCAAGTCCTGAATAACAATGATTTTCCGCTCATGTGGGTACTGCGAACATAGCTTTGTTGAGCGATAGCAAAGCTCCGACTGCCCATCAACGTTCAGCTAAATGAGAGTTTGAAACCTCACCCCCTTCATCCACACTGCATCACACATGCCCGCAGTGGAATTATTCTGAGACGTATCGATCACGTACTCAACATTTCAGCCGATCTAACAATAAGAGACATAACTGCGGTTTTCAGAAAAGGCCTTTGTCGACTTGTGGATTGAGATAACAACAATTTGTTGCGCAAAAGCAACGCAAAGTCTGCCATCTTCCATCTCTGATTGTTGTCAGGTGACCCGGGCTTGTATGGAACAAAATCTGTCTTGCCGTCCGATTCCAGATGGGCCAAGATGGCTCTGTTGGAGACCCGGATCCAAGAGACAAGCGCGGGGACCGCAAGAGACGCCAGCGTTAGGGCTGGATCAATCGCGGGGGCAGGAATGGCGGCGATCCCGTCTGGAGCCTGCCAGGCTGGCTTGAGTTTTCGCCGGCTGCGTGGCTGCGTTTGAGCGGCCGCGTCATAATTCGGGTGTGTCGAGACAGTGCGCGGCTCGGCACACCCGCATTTCCTTACGCTATACAACAGAATTGGCGCTAACTGCATAAAGATCGTCGCCATCGCCCTGTACCAATACAGCTTCGCCTGCAGCAATAACAACTTCTGCACTAGAGCCCGGATACTTAACGCGAAGCTGCTGGTCGCCAGTCGTTGCGTTACGGATCGCAAGCCGCCGGTGATTGGCAGGCAGCGTTACAATGCGCTCGGCTGTCAATGTACCAGTTAGGATAATCAACCCATT
>CAWUIN010000137.1:0-6338 GCA_963922535.1 uncultured Hyphomicrobiaceae bacterium
CTAGGCAATAAGATAGACGGCTGACACATCCATGCTTCCTCTTATGCCAGAAGATCTTGAATTTATTTTTTCTCGTCAAGGAGTTCAGCGATGGCGCGCGGAAGAGCATCCATCCGATCTTTAAGGCTTGCAACGTCCATCTTTAAGACAGCAATATCGCGGTCAACGCGGTCGAACCTTATGTTGACTAGATGTGGAATATCTTCGTAAACCTCTTCAAGATCCGTAACTCGTTCTTCAAGCGTTTTAGCCATAGTGTCTCTCTCTTAGATTTTATCAGTTTTGGTTCACACGCAGATAACCACTTATAATAAGCCTAAATAGTAGCGCGAAAATACAATAAATTTTCAACTCAAAATTTTATATTTCGTGGAGACTTCTTTCAGGGCACCTAGCGACCTTATCGCTGTTACGATGTGCAATTTTGTGGTTCTGAAAATTCACCCTCACAGTACCCTATCCGGCTGAACTGCGTAACAACCTCAAGAGAAGGCAGATTTTTAACCGGTTTTGGTATCCTGTGGCAGGAAAGCCATTTGAACGAGCGATTTTCCTGTCATTTCTTGCGGCAAGCCAAGCCCCATAAGGCTTAATATTGTTGGCGCGACGTCGGCCAGGAGACCATTACTAATCTGTTGCTCAACCTGTTGGTAATTGATCAGGACGATGGGCACAGGGTTGAGCGTGTGTGCCGTATGCCGGATACAGGCCTGGCGGTCAAACATAGTTTCGCAGTTGCCGTGATCTGCAACTATAAGCATGATGCCGTTTGTGGCCTGAACTGCTTCTTCAAGCCTGCCAATACAGGTATCAACGCACTCAACGGCCTTGATAGCAGCCTGCAAATCACCGGTATGGCCGACCATGTCGCCGTTTGCATAGTTGATGATCAGTAAATCGAACTTGCCAGATGTGAGCTGTTTGATGAATCCGTCGGTCAGCTCAGGTGCGGACATTTCTGGTTTAATATCGTAGGTTGCAACTTTGGGAGATGGTACAAGAAGGCGCTCTTCGCCAGCATTGGGTTTTTCGTGCCCGCCATTCAAAAAATACGTGACGTGTGGGTATTTTTCGGTTTCCGCCGCCCGCAGTTGCCTGAGACCTGCCTTTGCAACCACTTCGCCGAGGGTGTTGGAAATATGTTCGGGTAGGAATATTGCCTGGCACAATTCAGAAAGACGATCCGAATACGCCACCATACCAAGTGCTGCTGCCAGTGACACCATTTGGCCCCGCTGAAATTCATTGAACCCCGGCTCCAGGATGGCGCTTAGCAACTCGCGGACGCGATCAGAGCGGAAATTGGCACAAAGCAATCCATCACCGTCTTGCATGCCATTATAATCCACATGGCGCGCAGGCGTAATAAATTCATCCATTATGCCATTTACATATGCAGCATTAATGACATCGCACGGGTGTGTAAAAATCATACCAGAGCCTGAGACGATAAGATCGTAGGCGCGCTGAACACGGTCCCATCTGTTGTCGCGATCCATAGCAAAGTAGCGCCCGCAAACAGTCGAAATACAAATATTGTCATGAGAGGCAACCGCTTGCTCCAGCCGCTTTATATGGTCAACAGCACTTTGCGGAGCGGTATCGCGGCCGTCAGTGATAGCGTGAATATGAACCGGCACACCACCTGCTGCTATCATCTTTGCCAGAACGGCAATATGATCCTGATGCGCGTGAACACCGCCAGGCGAAACAAGGCCAACGAGATGACAGGCGCCCCCTGATGCTACAAGTGTTGCAATAAAATTATTCAGGGCGCAGGAAGCAGCAAGACTGCCGTCTTTAATAGCCTGGTTGATGCGCGGCAGATCCTGCCAGATTACTCTGCCAGCTCCCAGGTTAAGATGGCCGACTTCCGAATTACCCATCTGTCCCTGCGGAAGACCTACGTTTTCACCTGAGCATTCAAGCTGCGCCATTGGCCAGGTACCGGTTATGCGGTCCCAGTTTGGTGTCGATCCCAGAGCAATCGCATTGTCAGTATGGTCGTTGCGTAGCCCCCAGCCATCCAGGATGCACAACACAAGGGGCCTTTGAATGCCAGATTTTTGGCGAGGTTTGGTCATGTTTAAACTATCCAGATATGTCAATCAACCAGGGTATCTGAGATCAGGGTTGGATATCCTGCAGTCAGCTGTTTTGCAAAGATCAAATTTTATACCATGATTAAGAGTGTCTTATATGAGCCCTAAGCCTTATTGACGTTCCAAGCGTGATAGCCAGGCAGATTATTTCGTCAAGTGTTTGGGAAGCCGATTGGATTTTTCCTGCCTCCGCGGAGGCATTTGCGGGACGCTACGCCAGCCTTGCTCACGCAAATACACCCTGCGCAGCAAAAAAATTCGACCCGCCGGCTTCGCGCTGTAATTGATGATACGGCCTGACGCTTATCTCCGTTGCAGGACGATTTCCTGACTACTGTGGTACAGTTTGTTTAACTCTAACACAGACGCAGGGTGTAAATCACCTCAACCTGTTTCCTGTGTAGTGAATTTCAACGGCGACTTAACTAACCCTGTCAATTTTCAGAAGGAAACGTTTCGGATGCCCAGCCTTGATCAATCTTGGGCTTTATTGATGGGCTTTTAAGATCCGAACTTTTAGCGGTTACGAATTTAGAGTCCGGGCAGGCAACCTTAAACACCTCCCGTAGTATGCCAGGGGTGACAGCCGATAATGGATTAACCAGAACCTGCGGGCGCTGCATATTTCCACGAACTTCAAAGTTGACGCCGAAAATGCCTTCGCCTTTGGCGCCGGCTAAGAGATTACCGATGCCTGGGATTACGCCGATAACAGAACTGAGCCCCTGCAGCGGAATATACGTTCCGGCAACCTGCATCTCACGTTTTTCAAAATCTGCCTTGCCACACAAGACACCTCCATGTAGAGGCCCACGCAATTCAACATCTCGCATCACAAAGCGACCGCTGCCGACAACAAAGGGGAGCCGCATCCAATCAAACTGAATAATTTCCCGTCCCGCATCCGCATCCTTTTGTCTTGCCTGACGGCGTGTATTGAGAACTTCCGAAACAATCTGATCTCCCAGTACGTTGAAGCGACGCACGGCCAGCAAACCACGCCGGCCTCCGGATTTCGTACTTTCAAGATCAATGATTGACTGCAAGTCGCCGCTACGCACGTTGGGATAAAAACCAACCAGTTTAAAAGTTTGGCCGGCATCATTTGATGTGACAACAAGCTGGCGTACATCGTTCTGCCGCCTGACAGTGGCGCGCAAATTATTGTTGTCCTGGAATTTTCCGTAAGCACTCAGAGCTGTTATTTTGCCATTACGCTTCGATAAATCCAACCGCAGATCCCGTAGGGTTGTATCCCAATAGCCAAGGACGTTATCAATTTGTACATCCAGGTCAAGCCCTGGGTCAGATGTAACATCTGTACTGTCTTGAGAGTTTCCAGGCGAAAACATTGCACGGAAAAAGTCCCGTCCTTCAAAAGATTTTCCACGAACAGACACACGCCAGATGTTGTCCTCGCGTCGTTCACCTTTAATTTTGAGGCGCGTGACAACATCGATCGCAAAATCTGAGATATCAAACGCAGCCAGTTTCCCTTGCGGATTTATTTGCGCGCTACCCTTAGCCGCCATGGTGTCGCCATCAATACGTAAATTAGTAAGGTGCCAACCGTCATTACGATCCCCTTCAATATCGAAATCCAAGAATGTCTTACGCCCAATTGGTTTTTCCAATGCGAGACTTTCAACTTGTAAGGCAGCTTTCGTCACATCTATTCGAACGTGTGCCAGCGGAATGCCGGTGACTTGTTGTTCGTACAGCCCCGTCATGGTTGCATTAATTTCAACCGGCCCCTTTATGATATGATTGATATTCAGCCCCAACGAATTGCGGTCAGCATCGTCAAGTATCGCTCGAAGCGTCAATGGCGATGCCGTCTGGGCTTCATTACCTAAGCCTTTGCGCCATCCGATTGTGACAGGGACGCCTCTGACCAACATTTCCCCGCGGGCAAGCACGTTATCGTCGGTTATGTCGATTATGATATTAGAACCTTCGATGCCGAGTGCCTGCCACACACCTTTGGCGCGCCCGTCCACAATGCGGACCAGTCCTGTCAGTTGTGCAGATGGCGCTATGCCAGCAGCGCGTTCCAAAGGCACGATAACCTGGAAATTACCGCTTACCTTGCCTGAAAAACTTTCATGCAGTTTGCTGAGCGCTGTTGTATCCCCAATGTCAAGTTTATGAATTATTTCAATGCTTTTATCTAGCTCTCCGTTCACTTTAAAGGTTGCCTGACCATCGAGGTCGGGGGAAAAAATATTTTTGATGTCGAAATTGAGATCTGAAATGAGCATTGTGCTATCTTCTGCCTGCGCAAAAGCAGATTGAGGAATGCGTACATTGAAATCATTGTCTTTAAATGAAATTTCAGCTTGCGGCGCATATATTGGCGGCAATTTGTCATCGACGCTGAGGCGGACATCGGCAAGGTCGGCTTTAACGGTGACTGCATAATCTGTTGTCGTCTCTGCTCCAGACTGAGCTGGGGTACGCAGGCGCATGTCAAATGTTCCGCCGCGCAGTTGACCTGCCATAATATTCTTTGCCGTCCACGCGCGCGCTTTCACGGCTAAGTAATTAGGCCAGTAAGCAAGTATATTTTGGACTGCCATCGGGCCGAATCGGCCGTTGATCGAATATCCCGGTGTGCTGCCTGTATATATGACGCCATCCATGACCAGGCTACCGTCGTCTGTCTCCACCATAAACTGGTCGAGATTGACGATGCCTTGAGTTGGCAAAAGTGTTCCATTGACGTTTAAGCGCTCAAGCTTAACGAACGCACCATCGCCGGTTGTGGCAAAACGGCCGTCTGTCGCCTGCAGCTGGAAGTCCCAAGCCGATACCGCGGAACCAACTATTCTCTGCTTCAGGAGACCATTGAGTGTGATGCTGCTCTGCGCCCAATTCAATGTTGCCGTTTCAATGCTGATCTGGTCTTGACTGCGGCGATAGAACAGACGAACGCGGCCGGAGTTCAAAGTTGCGCGACGCTCAGCTAATTGGGGCACCTGGATTTCACCAGCACCAAGAGAGACGTCAAACACGCCGGCCAGCACCTGGCCCTGTGACGATAAGACAAAATCAGCTTTGGCAGAAATAGGAAAACGAAATTGATCGAGAGCCTTTAGTTTTGGCACCGCATCAGCGATCGCCTGTGGGTAAAGATCCTGAACAACGGCCGTTAACCGTACCTGATTTTTATCGTGTGCATCTTCAACCCTGAGCCCAACTCTCCAGGTGCCGTGCCTGGAGGCGACGGCAATATTGCCTGACAACACCGAGCGCAAATCGGAATGCGCTAAATTAAAATTAGCCGTCGGCACGCGCAATGCTCTGCGGACACCATCATGATCAACGATCATCGTTGCATTTCTGAAGCCGATGCGATCGAGGAAAGATGTGGCATTGCCTTGGCTGCGGGCACGCTGAGCCAGGCTAGTTACGGTTTGCGCCAAATCGATGCGCCCGGTTGACGTTGCGAACGCAGGTGGCGAAGATACTTCCTGCGGTGCAGTTTGCAATTCGATCCTGGGGAGGATTTGCCCGGGGATGGAGGTGGAAGATGGGACCTGACGCCGTCTGCGCGCTGTGTCAATCGTTAGTGATAAGCCGTCGCCAGGTGTGTAAAACATACGTATCTGGGGCTCGATTAATACGATTTGTGAGGGCGATATCCTACCCGTCAGTAAAGCTCTCTGGCTCAGTTCTACGGCTGCCAGTGGTGCAAATGCTACCGACTTGCCGCTCTTATCGGTTAACCGTACGTCGGTAAGCCGAAATTCAAAGCTATGTTCCCGCAACACAACAACGGGTTGGCCAATATGAACTGTAAAATCTGGAAATTCTGAAGAGATGCTTTGTTCAATTGGCTCTTTCAAGAAAGCCAGTGAAATTGGTCCGTTTAACAGTCGTACGTAAAGTAAGCCCAAGCCTATTCCAAGCAGCAGAACAATTGGCGCAAGCACCATGAGGACCTGCATGCAAAGCCGGCCAATCGTGAAGCGGCGGTTATTGCTTTGCGCATGCGGAACATCGCTGAAGCGTTGTCTCCATCGAGATTTTTTAGCCGCATTATACAACGTAAGGCCTTTCTTCACTCTGGAGTAAAATAGAGCAGCGTGGAATGATAATGCCGCACCGGTTAAGCCTGTGTTTTTACACGATCATTGCCGATAATCGTTTAGCAGTATTTCCTCGGAACATCGGCGTGAGTTGACAGACGATGCGATTTCTTCGGGATCTGCTCGTATCGGGTTGGTATGTTAA
>CAWUIN010000138.1:0-6266 GCA_963922535.1 uncultured Hyphomicrobiaceae bacterium
GAGCGCTAGATTGTGGATCTAGAGGTCCCCCGTTCGAACCGGGGAGGCGGTACCAATGTTTTCAATAACTTAGTCAGAAACACCGTGCTGATTTTTCTCCTTGGTTTTCCTCTGGCCTGCGCCCGCCCCCATATCTATGAAACAGGGCCCGTTCGTGCATGATAGTCCCGTGATGCCGTGGGCGCTGAGATCGTTACCCCCTAGGTGCTGCAAGCCTTTTTTAGTTTGATCGGGAGGTCTTAAGCACCCCGCATTGTGCCACGGCCATGTTTTTATGGCCCGGAGCACGTTTTATAGAGCTTGAGATCCAAAGACCTCCATGCCTTTTCACGTATCCCGAGTTTGCCCTGCATAAGTCTGCCGACTGGCCAGAACCGCAAATCGTGGCCGACGTACGGCGTACACGTGCTCAATAGCGGCGAATAAGACCGACGAGCCGACCTTGGACCTGCACCTGATCCGGGCCGAACGAGCGTGTCTCAAACTCTGGGTTTGCTGCTTCCAGATCAACTCTGCCGCCGCGTTTGCGCAGACGCTTTAATGTGGCTTCCTCGTCCTCAACCAGGGCGACGACGATGGCACCGTTTTCTGCCGTATCACAGCGCCGGATGATGACTGTATCACCGTTATGAATACCTGCTTCGATCATTGAATCGCCGCGTACTTCAAGCGCAAAGTGTTCACCATTGGTTAACAGATCCGGTGGGCAGGCAATATCGTGGGTATAATTCTCAATTGCGGAAATAGGTACTCCCGCTGCAATCCGTCCCATGACAGGTACCGAAACCGTCCGGTCATCGATAATCTTCGATGATGGCGGTAGTTGCCTGCGCCCGGTATCTTTCCCGCCCTCGATAATACTGAACCTGGCTGAGCCCTGCTCCTGCACTTCGTCATTCTCGGATTCCGGCAGCTTCAAAACCTCCAGCGCGCGTGCGCGATGCGGCAGGCGACGGATAAAGCCGCGCTCTTCAAGCGCCTTGATCAGGCGGTGGATGCCGGATTTTGATTTTAGCTTCAACGCATCTTTCATTTCATCAAAAGAGGGCGGCACGCCAACCTGATGCAACCGGTCATTAATGAACAGCAGCAGATCTTTCTGCTTTTGTGTCAGCATAGAGGCCTCCGTACGATGAATAAATGTTGATCATGGCTTTGTATTAAATAAGAATACACATGTCTTCACACATTGTTCAACATATATGTTCCAGTCATGTTCCGCAAGTGCGTTGTGATGTTCACGTTATTTTTCTTCTGCCATCAAAAGTCCAACGGGAGAAGTGTGACGTATCCGCCACGGCTCACCGCCGGGTGATGGGGAGGGCGTACAATCAGGGCGCTGGCGACAGCAAGCGGCGACAGAAGCGAACTATCTTGTGTGCTGACAGGAGTGACGGTGTAGTCGCCGCCATCGTATGTGCATGTTGCCCGCATGTAATGCTGCCGGGGGCCGTTTGGCGGCAAGGCTTCGGTGATAACGCCTTTCCGAAGCGCTAGCGCGGTGCTGGCATGCCCAAGAAGTGCCTTGATAAGTGGCACAACAAAAATTTTAGTGCAGATCAGCGATGAGACAGGATTGCCCGGCAGGCCGATAACGCGGGTCTTGCCCAATCTGCCAAACATCAGCGGCTTGCCGGGGCGCATCGCAATGCGCCAGAAATCAAGTTCCATGCCCATCGATTGCAGCGCTGGCGCCACGATGTCATGATCTCCGACCGAAGCACCGCCAATGGTCACCAGGATGTCTGCATCGCGGCCTGTTTTGCACAGTTCCGCCAGACGTTCGCGATCGTCCGGAACAATTCCGATAAATTCTGCCTGGCCGCCTTCACGTTGAATGATGCCGGCAATGCCGAACGGATTGGAACAAAAAATTTGCTCAGGCTTCCTTGGATCGCCGGGAAGAACGAGTTCATCGCCAGTGGCAACCAGCGCAATGGTGGGTTTGCGGCGGACGGGAAGTGAGCTGTGGCCCATGGCAGCAGCCAGTGTTACCAGGCGCGGCGTCAGCCTTATGCCGGCTTTGAGCAAGCATGCCCCCTGGACAAAGTCCATGCCGCGGTGGCGGATGTGCGCGGCATCAGGCCGGCCTTCGTTAACAGTCAGGCGATCGCCGTTGCGGCTGGTGTTTTCCTGAATAACGATGGCGTCGGCACCAGCTGGAAGTGGTGCACCTGTAAAAATGCGCACCGCCTCACCACGCCCGATCTTGCCTTTGAAACCGAGACCGGCAGCGGCTTCGCCAATTACCTTTAGTTTTGCCGGCAGACTGGCAACGTCGGCGGCTATGACCGCATAACCGTCCATCGCAGACGCATCGAAAGGTGGCTGCGCGGTCAGAGCGGGGAGGTCCCGGCCAAGCGTTCTGCCATCGGCTTTAAGCAGTGGCACGTTCTCCTGCCCAACTGGTGGCACGCGATCCGTTATACGCTTAAGGGCCTCTTCAACGCTTATCATGGCCAGACCGGTTATCCTTGCTTTGATTTGCCGCTTATCAGGACCTGCCGATAGTCAGCGCGCCAGGCCTGTGAGACAGGAAAACAACCGAAGCGCTTCTTGAGGCGGTCACACTTCCCACATTCAGCGCAGCAGCCACGCATCCTGATAACGCTCAAGCGTCAGTCCCTGCTTGGCCAGCACGCGTTGCAGTTGTTGCCCGCCGCCAGGATAGCGCAATTGGACGTTAGCGCCATCGGCGGACAGACCGCTGGTCTGAAAATCCTCCACTCCGGGAACCTCCTGCAATGTCCGCTGCAACCGCTGCCAATGCGCAAAGCCTGTAAATTCGACCCAAATCTTAACATCCTCCGCGGTTTGAGCGGTTATCCGGGTCTCCGGCGAAACCGCTTTGATTTCCTTCCAGCGCCCTTCGATAACGCCCTGGGAGATGACGGCTGCCAAGGCTAGCGTATAGGAAAAGTCTTCCTCGTCGATGCGGTACTGACGCTTGAGGGAAAAAAAACCCGTTGCATCTTGTCCTGTGACAACAACGTTTAGCTTTTTCGCGCTTAAGTCAGGTTCCGCGATTGCCAGTACGACCTGCGGCTGGCCATAGTGCGATGCAAGCTTAGAGAGGGCGCCAAAGTTGCCGCCGGCAATGCTTTGAACCGTCGCGGCCTGGAGGTTTCCTGCGCGTCGGCGCAATTCTATCGGTGCGGGCGAGTTTTTAAGGTCAAGATCGGCCCAGACGCTGCGCCAGAGCTCGTTGCCGGTGGCTGCGCCCATCTCATCCGTTACGCCGGCCGTACCTGCGTCCGGCGGGCTGTAGATCGTTACCACGATTGTTGAGGGCGCCTGGGTATCGACGTAGGGAATGCCGGCACGTTTCAGCTCTGCCTGCACAGCGTCCGGCGAAAAAGAAAAATCCAGAGTTGCAATGTAGCGGGTGGCAGAGCTGCGTTCCGATCTGACAGCAACACTTGACGTCAGGGGGTGCGGATCAATCTGGCGAAGCGCATTCATGCGTTCATAGGACGTAACCGGCACAATACGCTTGAGCAGAGAACGAAACGCTGCCGTGCGCCCATCCTGGATGGCGCGCTCCTTTGCCGTGACGGCGTCTTTTGCGGTTGCCTCAACCGGATAATTCGCGACGGTGTAGACACCATCTGCACGTGCCGCTGTCAGCCCCGCCATGATGACGGTGAGAACGACAACAATAAAGGTGGCGCAAGCGCCAGGGTCTCTTGATCTGATATGCATGCCTGTCCTTTTGTCAGTTGAGTTCCGGGTGCCATTGTCCGGGTCCATTACCTGGGTGTTGCGTTTGATTGTTGCGAAATCTGCCAACCAGAAGCCGTTGGCCTTCACCGCGCAGCGCAATCGGAATGCGGGACATGTACCACACGTGCGACCACGGCTGAGATTTGGGACGAAATTTGGATCGCGTCAATTACCCGACATTAAGATTGCCACTTTATTATGTCGACGTTATCTGTTCTGCCATCTGATGAAGAATACCTCTTAGAATATGCAATTGAGGAGAAACCGTCGTGTCCAGTCCGTCGGATCGGCCGAACGCACCGATCACCTATCGCGATGCCGGCGTGAACATTGATGCAGGAAATGCTCTGGTTAATGCCATTAAGCCGCTGGTCAAAGCGACCCGGAGACCCGGATCCGATGCTGATATTGGTGGTTTTGGCGGCCTGTTTGATCTCAAGGCTGCCGGTTTCCACGATCCCATTCTGGTTGCAGCTAATGATGGTGTCGGCACCAAGCTTAAGCTTGCCATTGAGACCGGAAATCATGACACGATCGGCATCGACCTGGTTGCGATGTGTGTGAACGATCTTATCGTACAAGGTGCTGAGCCGTTGTTTTTCCTGGACTATTTTTCCTGCGGTCAACTTGACCACAGGGTCGCAGAAAATGTTGTCGCCGGTATTGCTGAAGGCTGCAGGCAGGCCGGCTGCGCGCTGATTGGCGGCGAGACGGCTGAAATGCCCGGTATGTACAGGGACGGCGATTATGATCTCGCCGGCTTTGCCGTGGGGGCGGCAGAGCGTGGGCAATTGCTGCCGCGTGGCGATATCACGGCCGGGGATGTAGTGCTCGGGCTTGCCGCATCAGGTGTCCATTCCAACGGGTATTCGCTCGTGCGGCGGCTTGTCACTGATTCTGGTCTCAATTGGCATACCCCTGCGCCATACGATCGCAACGTCAATCTGGGCGACAGCCTGCTCACACCAACGCGTATTTATGCAAAATCTGTCCTCACGACGCTTAAAGATGGTTCGCCCATCAAAGCGCTTGCGCATATCACAGGCGGTGGTCTTATCGAGAATATTCCACGCATTCTGCCCGACGGCTTCAAGGTCAAACTCGACGCGACATGCTGGCAGGCCCCGCCGGTCTTCACCTGGCTGAAACAAGCGTCCGGCTTGGATGATATTGATTTTGCGCGCACCTTCAATACCGGCATAGGCATGATCGCAATCGTCTCGCCTGAACAGGTGGACCATGTTGTATCATTGCTTTCCGGGGCTGGTGAAGTCGTATTGGTGATTGGTTCGGTTCTCGCGCAACAGCCAGCAGAACCATCGCAGGATCGCGTCGTACTGCAGGGCGCTTTAAGGTTTATGGCATGAGCAGCGCGATACGCCAAGGCCGTGTTCCGGTGGCTGTGCTGATCTCCGGCCGCGGCTCCAATATGATGGCTCTTGTTGAGGCCGCGCGCGCTGTCGATTACCCCGCCGAGATCGTAACGGTTATTTCTAACCGGCCGGATGCAGCCGGCCTCGAATGGGCCCGCGCACAGGGCATCGCGACAGCGGTTGTCGATCATGCGACATTTGCGAACAGGGCTGAATTTGACGCCAAATTGCATAAGACCCTGGTCGCGCATGGCGCTGAGCTTGTTGCGTGCGCCGGCTTTATGCGCATTATGACCGAAGATTTCGTCAGTCAGTGGGAAGGCCGGATGATTAATATCCACCCTTCACTGTTACCCTCCTTTAAGGGGCTCCACCCACAGGCCCGCGCGCTTGAAGCTGGCGTCAGAATCGCAGGCTGCACAGTGCATTACGTTATTTCCGAGGTCGATGCAGGGCCAATTATCGTGCAGGGAGCAGTCTCAGTTTTGCCACAGGATACAGCCCAATCTCTGGCGGCACGGATCGTTAAGGTTGAACATCGGATCTATCCGTTAGCGCTTAAGCTTGTTGCCGGTGGCGATGCGTCGCTGATTAATGGCAGGGTGGCGTTAAAAACAAACGGCAATACGCATACCGCTTTTACTAATCTTGCTTGGTTTCACACCACAGATTGATAATGCACTTGACTTGGCTTATGATTATAATCGCACGGACCATGTCATCCCGGAATGCACAAGCTTCGTAACCGGTAAAATCTGTCTCCAATAAGCCTTCAGGCCTTCTCTTATCCGCAGATATCGCGCAATAGAATTGCAGGAATATGAGACAAATCAAACGTCCAGTCTTTCTGCTGATAAGCAGACTCGACTAAATGATAATACTGCGAATGGTTTCAGCAAATTTCGCTGGCTGGGCATTTACAGCGCTGGATTGATCGAATGCATTGAATGCGCGGCGTAGTTGCCACAACAACAACAGAGCGCCGTTACATTTATTATGATGCAATTTATGGCAAGGTGAGCACGAATATGAGTATGAGCACGACAACAGATATTAAAGATACGGCAGGCACACCGGCCCATGCCCATGGCCTCGGCGATGAATCGTCTATCTGGTTCAAGCTGACCCCCCTGCTCAAAGGCCCGGATAATCCGTTGACCGTGCTCATGG